>NZ_SOHD01000029.1:0-152937 GCF_004403235.1 Cryobacterium sp. Hh38
TCCCCGCACACACGAGATCAATGAACTCAGTGCGAGTATTCGGCGGAAACAACTTGACCATAAAACGCTCCAATCACTAGAGCGTTGCTACGACCATATGACTTTGCCGAGGCCAATCCCCCCGATAAAGCCGTAACCGAGGTACACGAGCCACAATTGGTGGCTGAAAATGCCCACAGATCCGATCATGAACCCGCCAGACCAGAACAATGCCGCCACGAACATTGCCTTGCGCGGACCGTTCGTGTCGACCCAGGTGCCCATGAAGGCGGCCGACAGTCCGAGCATAACTATGGCGATGGAGAAAATCACGCCGATTTGGGTCAGGCTGGCGTCAAAATGCTCCACTAAAGCGGTCTTGTATACGCTGGATGCATACACCTGGCCAATGCATAGTGCACAGCGAGGGCCGCTGGCGGGATCAACCACCGGTTGAATCCAGGACGAGCAATGGTACGTTCTCGATCGAGCCAGCTCATTGATAACTTCCTTGTTATAGTTGCGACGTTGCGACGTTGCGACGTTGCGACGTTGCGACGTTGGGGCAGCCGGGGCTGCCTGGTGCGGCTGGGTGACGTGGCGCGGCGTGATGCTGCGGACGTAAGAAGGCCGCCAGCGACAGGGCAGTCACCGCGGCCTTCCCCAGGACTACATCGGTGCTCTCGCTGTCTTACTTACCGCCACTGCCGGGGCTCGACTCACCGCCGGCCGTGTAGGAGGCAGCACCAACGCCAGCAAGTTGACCGCCGTTGACGATGAGATATTCCTCCCGAATAGGTCGATCGGCGAACCAGTCTTCGAGAATCTCCCGGGTACCTGCGGCGTAGCGAGCCTGAGCGGACAGAGTCGACCCGGACACGTGGGGGGTCATGCCGTTGTGCGGCATCGTGCGCCAGGGGTGGTCGGCCGCTGGCGGCTGCGGATACCAGACGTCGCCGGCATATCCAGCGAGTTGCCCGGACTCCAACGCGCGAACGATCGCGTCACGGTCGGTGATCTCGGCTCGGGCCGTGTTCACGATGTAGGAGCCTCGTTTCATTGACGAGATCAGGGCATCGTTGAAGAGGTGATACGTCTCCGGATGCAGCGGTGCATGGATCGATACAACGTCGACGGCCCTCACGAGCGAGGCCGCATCCGGGTGGAAGGTCAGCCCAAGTTCGCGCTCGATTTCGGGGGACAGCCTGTTCTTGTCGGTGTAGTGCAGGCGAACATCAAAGGGTGCGAGTCGGCGCAGAACGGCACGACCGATGCGGCCGGCCGCGATGACACCGACGTTCATTCCTTCGAGGTCATAGGCGCGCTCGACGCTGTCGGATATGTTCCAGCCACCATTGACGACCCACTCGTGCGAGGGAAGGTAGTTGCGAACGAGAGCGAGGACTTGCATGACAGCGTGCTCGGCGACACTGATGCTGTTGCTATAGGTCTCCTCGACCACGGTGATACCGTGGCTGATTGCTGCGTCGAGATCAACGTGATCCGAACCGATGCCGGCCGTGATCGCGAGCTTCAATTTTGGCGCCTTCGCGATCCTTTCTGCGGTCAAATAGGCGGGCCAGAATGGTTGGGAAATCACGATGTCAGCGCTCACGAGCTCGCGTTCGAATACCGAATTCGGACCGTCCTTGTCCGAGGTGACCACCAATTCGTGTCCGGCAGCTTCCAGGAACCTGCGCAGACCGAGTTCGCCGGAAACCGATCCCAGGAGTGCACCGGGGGTGAAGTCGATGGCGGAAGGGCTCGGCAGTGTCTGACCATCTGGGTAGCCATCAAGTACAGGGATGCTGTCGCGTGCGTACTGCGGCGGGTACCCGGTGACGGAATCTGGGTAGAGGACGAGAAGAATCTTGGCCATGTGGACTCTTTCTGTGACGCCGGTTTGGCAGGTGCCCGCCCGGCTGATGCGCTGTACCCAGTGTCTGCCTCACTTTGCTGGCCTGTCCAAGACCAGAAATCGACCGGCCGATAACTGGCGGCTATCGAAGCGTCGGCGCCGTCGGCGCGGTCGTAGCGGAAAAGCCAGCTGAAAGCTCCTGGTTGAAGAGCTCGCCCAGCCTCTGGTCGAACAATTCGCCGAGCGAGAGTTTGGCGGCGACTGCCGCGAAGGCGCGGGCAATAACCGAACCGGGCGAGGCCGCACTGATCGCCACGACAACGCGAGCCGTTGCGACGGGATCGACCAGCGGTACGATCCGTGTCCGCGCCGGAGGGGTGATGGTTTGCACCCAGGTGTGCGGGACAATGCTGGCCCACCGGCCCGTCCTCATATGGGCGTGGAGGGACGCGATCGAGTCCGTCTCTACCTGAGGCACCAGCTGCACATGGTTCCGTTCGAACGCTGCGTCGATCACTTGTCTACTGCGCATTTTCGTCGTTAACACGGCAAGTGGTAATCGGGATGCCTGCACCCACGACATGGAGGTGGAAATGTCCGGTATGAGCATTTCAGAGGCAATCAGCACGTAGCGCTCCTCGTAGAGGGGCACGACATCGAGCCCCGGGTCGTCGCTAGCGTCGACGTACGTCACGCCAGCATCCAACTCGAAGTCATGCAATCGGTGTGCGATTTCGGTTGACGACAGGCCCGACTTGATCTGTACCTTGACCAGCGGATGCGCGGCACAGAACGCCGCAACCGGTAGCGCGACCGTTGTCGATGCGCTGGGCACGACGCCAAGACGCAGTACACCGGTCACGCCGGATTTGAGAGCGTGAACCTCCGCCTTGAGCGCGTCACGCTCCGCCACAATCCGTTTGGCCCACATCACCAACAGTTCGCCCTCCGGGGTCAACCCCTCAAAAGCATGACCACGGTTGATCAGTGAGACATTGAGCTCCTGCTCCAGCTTGCTGATTCCCGCGGAAAGGGCGGGCTGGGAAACGTGACAGGCCGCAGCGGCGTGCGCGAAGTGTCGTTCCCGTGCGACAGCGACAAAATATTCCAGTTGGCGAAAAAGCACGCGTTCTCCTTTGATTCGAGGGTAATGACCCAACCGCCTGCTCGACTCTAGTTGCTGCCAGACAGTGGACCGGCGCGTTGACTTGCCAGCCGAGCTGAATTAGGACATGCTTATGTCATGTTAATAGCTCACCGCCGCGGAAGCGCGGGCACAGAAGGGTCGCACCCTGGAGCGAATGGTCTGGAGGAACGCACCTGGGACCGCGTGCGGCAGATGCTCGCGGAGGATGGCCCACTGTCCGCAGCCGATCTGGCCGCGCGCTTGGGACTTACGCCCGCTGCCGTGCGCCGTCACCTCGACCAGCTGGCCGAGGAAGGGGCCGTCGAAGAACACGTGCCCGCTACATCAGGTGGCCGCGGCCGGCCGGCCCGCGCCTATGTCCTCTCCGTGTCCGGTCATGCCGGTCTGGGGGCTGACTACGTTGATGTGGCGACCTCGGCGTTACGCTTTCTCGCCGAACGCGCCGGAGCGGATGCCGTTGGCGAGTTTGCCCGTGAACGCAGCGCACGACTCGAGCGGGGGTATGCCGCACAACTGCCCTCGACCGGCGGAGATGTCCGCGCCCGTGCAGAGGCACTGGCGTCGGTACTGAACGACGAAGGTTTCGCGGCGTCGATCCGGCCGGTCGGAGCTGACCTGCCAGCGAATGGTGTGCAGCTGTGTCAGGGGCACTGCCCTGTTCTGCATGTCGCGGCCGAGTTTCCGGAGTTCTGCGACGCCGAGACCGAGGCATTCTCTCGGCTGCTCGGAGTTCCGGTTCAACGACGCACGACTCTGGCGGGGGGCGCGCACAGCTGCGCGACGTTCATCCCCCTTGACGCTCTGGCCACGACGACCACCTCCGACACGAACAATCGCAACGATGGGACAAATGCATGAGTACCAGTGCAGGACTAATCACGGGAGTGCGTCCGATCACCGGCTCCGAGGCCATCAGTTCTGACGTCGGCGCGAACGCGGCATTCAGTATCGAGGAGTCGGCCGCCATCCGTAGCGACTTCCCGATTCTCTCGCGTCTCGTGCGCGGCGGAAAACCATTGGTGTACCTCGACTCCGGGGCCACGTCACACAAACCGCGCCAGGTACTCGATGCCGAACGCACCTTCTATGAGCAGCACAACTCCGCGGTTCACCGTGGTGCTCATCAGCTGGCCGAGGAAGCCACCGAAGCATTTGAATCGGCGCGCGCGACCGTTGCACGGTTCATCGGCGCACAAACTAAGGAGGTGGTGTTCACCAAGAACGCCACCGAAGCCCTAAATCTCGTGGCGTATTCGTTCAGCAACGCGGCCGCTACCGGGGCCATGGGCGGCGTCGAAGCGGATGTTGCGGCGCGCTTCAAGCTCGGCGTGGGCGACGAGATCGTGATCACCGAGATGGAGCATCATGCCAATCTCATTCCCTGGCAGGAACTTGCCCGGCGCAGCGGCGCTACCCTGCGGTGGATCGGTGTCACCGATGACGGTCGCTTAAACCTGAACGACCTGGAGACGGTCATCACCGACCGTACCAAGGTGGTCGCCTTCACGCATGTGTCCAATGTTTTGGGTACCATCAATCCGGTTTCGGCCATTGTGGCTCGGGCCCGGAAGGTCGGGGCTCTGACCGTGCTCGACGCCAGCCAGTCGGTGCCGCACCTGGGGATCGACGTCGTCGATCTCGACGTCGACTTTCTGGCCTTCAGTGGCCACAAGATGTTCGGCCCCCTCGGGGTCGGCGTGCTCTGGGGCCGCTCTGGCCTCCTGGAAGCCATGCCCCCCTTTCTCACCGGAGGCTCGATGATCCACACCGTGCACATGGAGGGCTCAACCTACGCCGCACCGCCGCAACGTTTCGAGGCGGGTGTCCCGGTGGCCGCGCAGGCCGTCGGCCTGGCTGCGGCCTGTGATTACCTGACCCGGTTGGGGATGCCGCGGGTGAGCGCCCATGAGCAGGCCCTCACCGAAGTCCTGCTGGCCGGCCTGGCCCAACGCCCGTGGATCCGTGTCATCGGACCGGCCGATGGTGCGGACCGTACCGGTGTGGTGTCTTTCGTGGTCGACGGCGTGCACGCGCACGACGTTGGCCAAATCCTCGACGATGCCGGAGTCGCGGTGCGAGTCGGCCACCACTGCGCCTGGCCATTGCACCAGCGTCTGGACGTGGCCGCGACCACGCGAGTGACCTTCGCGGCCTACAACACGGCGGCCGAGATCACCGTGTTGCTCAACGCTCTCGACCAGGTCCCCGCGGTGTTCGGGGTGGAGACACTGTGACCTACGTCATCGCCTTGCCCTGCGTGGACGTCAAGGACAGGGCGTGTATTGATGAATGCCCGGTCGATTGCATTTATGAGGGTGACCGGGCGCTCTACATCCACCCCGATGAGTGCATCGACTGCGGAGCCTGTGAGCCAGTCTGCCCGGTCGAGGCGATCTTCTACGAAGATGACGTGCCGGAGCAGTGGGCCGACTACTACAAGGCCAACGTTGAGTTCTTCGACGACATCGGCTCCCCGGGTGGAGCGGCCAAGGTCGGCCCATACGCCAAGGATCACCCGCTGATCGCGGCACTTCCCTCACAGCGTCGCTGACCGAAACGATCGGGCTGCTCGCAGCCAACAACAACTGATATGGAGACGAAATGAGTGCACCCACAACCTCGACTGGTATCTCTGACGAGGTCCGCGAATTAGCGAACCAGGAATATCAGTATGGATTTGTGACCGATCTGGAAACTGACGTCGCACCCCGCGGGCTGAACGAAGACATCATCCGGCTGATTTCGAGCAAGAAAAATGAGCCGGATTGGCTGTTGGAATGGCGGCTCCGTGCCTACCGGCACTGGACCACGCTCACGGCACCGACCTGGCAGCACGTCACCTATGGGCCGGTCGACTACCAGGACATCATTTACTACGCCGCTCCCAAGCCGAAAAAACGCGTGGAGAGCATGGACGAGGTCGACCCGGAGCTGCGGGAGATGTTTGACAAGCTCGGCATTTCGCTCGGTGAGCAGGAGCGTCTCAGTGGCGTGGCGGTCGACGCGATCGTCGATTCGGTCTCGGTTGCGACGACGTTCAAAGACAAGTTGGCCGAGGTTGGAGTGATCTTCTGCTCCTTCTCGGAAGCCGTTCAGGAGCATCCGGATCTGGTGCGTCAGTACCTCGGCTCTGTGGTTCCGTACAACGACAACTTCTTCGCCTGCCTGAACGCGGCGGTGTTCACCGACGGTTCGTTCTGTTACATCCCCAAGGGCGTGCGCTGCCCGATGGAGCTGTCCACCTACTTCCGCATCAACGCCGCCGACACCGGCCAGTTCGAGCGAACCCTGATCATTGCCGAAGAGGGCGCTTATGTCAGCTACCTCGAGGGCTGCACGGCGCCTGTTCGTGATACGAACCAGCTGCACGCCGCCGTGGTTGAGCTGGTGGCACTGGACGATGCCCAGATCAAGTACTCGACGGTGCAGAACTGGTATCCCGGAGATGCCGACGGCAAGGGCGGCGTGTACAACTTCGTCACCAAACGGGGCATGGCTTCCGGCCGCAACGCAAAGATTTCCTGGACCCAGGTGGAAACCGGCTCCTCGATCACCTGGAAGTACCCCGGTGTGGTTCTTAAGGGTGACAACTCGGTCGGCGAGTTCTACTCGGTGGCATTGACGGCCAGACGTCAGCAAGCGGATACCGGCAGCAAGATGGTGCACATCGGCAAGAACACCAAGAGCACCATCATCTCGAAGGCTATTTCAGCCGGTCACGGGCAGAACACCTACCGCGGTCTGGTGGACATGCGACATTCGGCCGTCGGAGCCCGCAACTTCACCCAGTGCGATTCGCTGTTGATCGGCAAAGACAGCGGTGCCCACACGCTGCCATACATCGAGGTGAAGAACCAGACCGGGCAGGTTGAGCACGAGGCATCGACCTCCAAAATCGGCGAGGAACAACTCCTGTACTGCCGGCAGAGGGGTATCCCGGAAGAAGAGGCGGTGTCGATGATTGTGAACGGTTTCTGCCGTGAAGTCTTCAAGATGCTGCCCATGGAATTCGCCGTTGAGGCGCAAAAACTGTTAACCGTAAGCCTGGAAGGAAGCGTTGGCTAATGCTGAAAATCGAAGAACTGCACGCCAGTATCGAGGACAAAGAAATATTGCGAGGGGTGAACCTGCAACTGAAGCCGGGTGAGGTGCACGCGATCATGGGCCCGAACGGTTCGGGAAAAAGCACCTTGGCCAGTGTATTGATCGGCCGCGAGGGGTACCAGGTCTCTGGCAGCGTCACGTATGAGGGTCAGGACCTGCTGACCTTGTCACCGGAAGAGCGCGCTGCCGCCGGTGTATTCCTGGCCTTCCAACATCCGGTTGAGATTCCCGGCGTCGGAAACATGTACTTCATGCGCACCGCCTTGAACTCCCTGCGCCGCCAGCGTGGAGAAGAAGAACTGGATCCGGTGGACTTTCTGGCGCTGGCTCAGGAGAAGATGAAGCTCGTTGAGATGGACCAGACCTTCATGAATCGCTCGGTCAACGAAGGATTCTCCGGCGGTGAAAAGAAACGCAACGAGATCCTGCAAATGGCGATCCTGGAACCCAAACTCGCGATTTTGGATGAGACCGACTCCGGTTTGGACATCGACGCTCTGAGGGTGGTCGCCAGCGGGGTGAACGCACTCCGGAGCGAAGGCCGCAGCATGCTCGTCATCACGCACCACCAGCGCCTTTTGGACTACATCGTGCCCGACCAGGTGCACGTGATGACCGCCGGCCGGATCGTGCGTTCCGGGGGCAAGGACCTGGCCGTCGAGCTCGAAGCGCATGGCTACACCGGTACGCAGGAAGCTGACGCAGATCGATTGAGCACGGCCGGGATATTGCGATGACCGTTCTGAGCGCGGCCAGCGGAGTGCTCGCTGGCTTCGAACCTCGGCTCGGCGCGCGTGATCCCGCCTGGCTCGCCGAGGCGCGGGTAGCCGCCCTCCAGTGGGTGGGTGAGCACGGCTTCCCGACCCACAAGGATGAGGACTGGAAATACACCGGGTTGGCCCCGATCCTCGCCGTACCGTTCGATGCCGCCACCGTGGCATCCGGCAGCCGGGTGACGGCAGAAATGATCGACGAGGCAGCGGTCGATCTCGGTGGTCCACGGTTGGTCTTCGTCAACGGCCATTTCTCGTCCGAATTCTCGCGAGTGACCGGGGTGCCGGCCGGTGCAGTCGTCACGACCCTGGCCGCGGTGCTGGCAGCCGGGCCTGATCGCCTCGAACCCTTTTTTGCGCATGCACCGGGAGTGCGTCACGCCTTCGCAGCGTTCAATGACGCTCTGGCCGAGGATGGCGCATTCATTCATCTTCCCAGCGGCACCATCGTGGACGAGCCGATTCAGCTGGTCTACTTCTCCGACACCGGTGGAGTCCCGCTGATATCCAGTCCACGTTCGGTGATAAGCGCCGATTCTGACTCTCGTGCCACGATCGTCGAGACCTACGCCGGGATCGATTCCGACGTGTATTGCACCAACGCCGTCACCGAACTCCTCCTCGCCGAAGACGCCCACATTGAGCACTACAAGGTGCAAAACGAGCCGACGAGTGCTTTCCATGTGGCGCTGCTGTCCGTGCGGCAAGGGCGGGGCAGCCGATTCTCTTCCCGTTCCATCATGCTCGGCGCCAGCATCGCCCGGCACGAGGTGCGAGTTCAACTGGATGGCGTCGGCGCCGAGGTCAGCCTCGACGGCGTCTACCTGCCCCAGGGCGATCAACTCCACGACAACACGATCTTCGTCGATCACGCCGCGACCGACTGCACCAGCCACCAGCTGTATAAGGGAGTGTTGGACGGCCGGGCACACGGTGTGTTCAACGGTCACATTATGGTTCGTCATGGCGCTGACGGTACCGATGCGAACCAGAAGAACAAGAACTTACTGCTCTCCGACCGCGCCGAAGTCGACACCAGGCCCCGGCTGGAAATCTATACCGATGATGTGAAGTGCACGCACGGTGCTGCGGTGGGCCAAATGGATGAGGAGGCTCTGCTCTATCTTCAGACGCGTGCCATCCCGCTGGAAGCGGCCAGGGGCCTGCTCATCTACGCGTTTGTACACGAAATGGTGGACCGGATTGAGTTGGATCTACTGCGCGCCCAGTTGGAACGCGTGGTCGCCACCCGGTTCGGGAGTGACGCCACTGTGGTCGCTCCATGACGGCCGGCCCAGGGATCGCTTCGTTCAGTGCGGGAATCGCGGGTCTTTACCAGGAAATGGTCATCGACCATGGCCGCCGGCCACGGAATTTTCGTACAATCGACCGCGCGACGTGCTCGATCGAGGCCGTTAACCCGCTATGCGGCGATCAGTTAACTCTCGCCATTCAACTCACCGACGGCGTCATCGCCGACGTTGCCTTCACGGGGAGCGGATGCACCATTTCCCAGGCATCCGCTTCGCTGATGACCATGGCCGTCAAGGGTATGGCAGAGGAGGAAGCCCTGACGCTGTTCGCTCGCGTGCACACCATGCTCACCAGCGAATCCGAGGGGGAAGCGGCATTGGCCGAGGTGGGCAAGCTCGCGGTGCTCTCTGGCGTATGGGAGTACCCGACCCGGGTCAAGTGCGCCTCCCTGGCCTGGCAGGCGTTGCGCAGCGCGCTGGAAGGTGACGACCGCGCCGATGGCAGCCGTGTCGTCGGAACGGAGAAGTAGCCGATGGACTCAGGCCAATACAAGATCGTTGAACTCGAACACAGCTGCCAGGCGACGGTAATCCCGGGCGGGCAGCCGATGCTGCTTCAGGCCGGCGAGCAGGTTGTCATAACGCAAACCCTCGGTGCGAGCGTCACCGTCCAAACCTCAATGGGCTACCTCGTTCGGATCAGTGCCGAAGACTCGGCCGCGCTCGGCCTGAGCTGGCTGGTCGCCGAAACCGTGACCATGAATGACGGTCCGTTCGACCTGGACCAGGTGCTCGATGCGCTCAAGAACGTGTTCGACCCGGAAATCCCGATCAATGTTGTCGATCTGGGGCTGATCTACCTGTGCGAGGCGGAGCCGCTGCCCGATGGCACCCACCGGGTCGAAGTCAACATGTCAATGACCGCTCCGGGCTGCGGCATGGGCGATGTGCTCAAAGAGGATGCCCGCACCGCAATTCAGGCGGTTCCGGGCGTCGGCGAGATCGATATCGAACTGGTCTGGGACCCACCGTGGGGCCAGGACCGGATGTCGGAAGCAGCTCGGCTCCAACTCGGAATGTACTAACCAGGCACGACAATATCGGGCAGTTGATGGCGCCCAATGGAGACAGATGAATTCAACGCAGGGAATGCTCGCTCCGCAGATCTCCGTCGGGAACGCGCCGGTCGCGTTCAACGAATTTCTGAACCGGCCCGGCGCTGTCGGTGCCGACCAGGCGGTCGATGCCGGAGTGGCTGCCCACTATGGGGACCCCCTCGACGAGCAGCGCGCACTGGCTGCAGGAACCGCGATCGTGGACCTCTCACACCGGGCTGTGATTACCATCAGCGGTCCCGATCGCCTCAGCTGGATAAATTCATTGACCAGCCAGAGTGTCGCCGGTTTGGCGCCGGGCGAATCCTCGGAGACCCTTCTACTCAATATGACCGGGCGGATCGACTATGCGGTGCGCCTGTTTGATGACGGAACCGATCTGTGGCTGCTGATGGAGCGAAACGAAGTAGCAGGGCTGCTCACATGGTTGGGCAGCATGCAATTCGCGCTGCGGGTAGAACTGATGGATCGTTCCATCGAATTCGCGACCATCGGAACCCTCGGCCAGCCGACGCTTCCGGTTACGGCCCCTCATGGGCTTCCCGTGGTCTGGCGGGACCGGTGGATGAGCGTTGGCCCGGGTGGATTTCAGTACGCGAAGGCTACCAGGCATCCGGCGGCGGGCTGGACCTACAGCGAGGTATTGGTGCCGCGAAGCGCCCTGGCAGGGATCGTCGCCTCCGATATTCCTGTCGCTGGACTTGACGCCCTCGAGGCCTTGCGCATAGCAGCCTGGCGGCCACATTTTTCCTCGGAGGTTGACGAAAAGACGATTCCCCATGAACTTGATTGGTTGCGCACAGCCGTGCACCTGAACAAGGGCGGTTATCGCGGCCAGCAGACGGTGGCCAAGGTGCACAACATCGGGCATCCCCCGCGCCGGCTCGTGATGCTCTACCCGGAAGATGCGCACAGTGCTGATAAACACAGTGTGCGGCCCGCGCGCGGCGACGAAGTTGTGGCACCGAACAAAGACGGTGCGGACCAGATCGTCGGGCGGGTGACTTCGGTTGCCCGGCATTTCGAATTGGGTACGGTCGCGCTCGCGGTCATCAAACGCGGCACCGATCCAACGGCCGAACTTTTGGTGCGAACGGCCGGCTGCGATATTCCGGCCAGGCAGGTCGTGATCGTCCCGCCGGACGCGGGCGCCGCAGCCACCGTAACCGTTTCTCGGCTGCCGCGCCGGGGGTAACGAACCTGAAGATGGTGCAGCCGAGTTCGGGTGGGAGTGATCTAGCCCTGGGGGAAGAGGAGGGGGAGTTGCAGCGTCAGCCAGGGGCTGAACGCCCACGGGGTGATGCGTACCGCCGTCACGAGGTCGTCGCGCGGCACCCACCGCCATTCCATTACTTCGTCGGCACGTGGCACGACCGTCGAGTGCGTGATCGCCGTGAAGACCGGGCATATTTCGTTCTCCACGATTCCGGAGGCGTCGATCGCCCGGTAGCGAAAATCGGGCAGCACCAGGGTGAGTTCGGTCAGGGCGATACCGAGTTCATGGCCCGCTCGGCGCCTGGCCGCATCAGCCAGGGTTTCGCTCGGTGCGGGGTGACCACAGAAGGAGTTGGTCCACACGCCGGGCCAGGCCTTTTTGGTCAGCGCCCGCCGGGTGACCAGGATACGCCCGTTCTCATCGAAGACGTGGCACGAAAAAGCCAGGTGCAGGGCGGTGTTATCGTCGTGCACGAGTGCCTTGTCGGCCGTGCCGATCGGTGTTCCATCGTCGGCCACCAGCACCACGGTCTCGATCTCAAGAATGTCGAGGTCTTTGGTCAAGCTGTTCTGCCCCACGTTTGTCCATCCTCTCAAGGTCTGTCCTTCAAATCTACGCCAGTGACGCGCGTAAAATTGGGGTTGATCGTTCAGTGTCGAATTGAAATGGAAAGTCTGTGGCCAAAGTTCCGCCCGCAACCCGCACCGCCCGATTGGATGCCCTGCCGTTTACCCGGGAGCATCGACGCCTTCTGGTCGGGTCCGGCCTGGGCTGGGCGTTGGACGCCATGGATGTGGGGCTCATCTCCTTCGTGCTGGCCCAATTGGCGGTGCAGTGGAACACGAACGGCATGGAATTGTCCTGGATCGCTTCCGCCGGTTTCGTCGGCATGGCCGTTGGCGCTGTTCTCGGTGGACTCTTGGCCGATCGCATCGGACGCCGCCAGGTATTTGCGCTGACCCTCCTCGTTTACGGCGTGGCGACGGGGGCATCCGCTCTTTCCGGATCGGTGGCCGTGCTGATCGCCTGGCGCTTCGTTGTGGGGCTCGGTCTCGGCGCTGAGCTTCCGGTCGCCTCGACCCTCGTTAGCGAGTTCGCGCCGCCGCGAATTCGCGGTCGGATCATCGTGTTGCTGGAATCGTTCTGGGCGATTGGCTGGACCCTCGCGGCAGTGATCGGATATCTTGTGGTGCCGTCGTCGGAGAACGGATGGCGCTGGGCCCTGGCCGTCGGCGCGGCCCCGGCCCTCTACGCCATGTTCGTGCGGTTGCGGCTTCCGGAATCGGTCCGTTTTCTTGAATCGCGTGGGAGGTTTGTACAGGCAGAGTCGACCGTTCGCCGCTTCGAACTCTCGGCCGGAGTCACGGTCCCACCCCCAGCATTGGACCCGGCCGATCGGGCCGGAGCCGAACGAAAGGTTTCCGCAGGAGGCTTCACCGCGCTGTGGTCGCCGGGACTGCGTGGCCGCACGGCCGCCCTCTGGTTGGTCTGGTTCTGCGTCAATTTTTCCTATTACGGTGCCTTCATCTGGTTGCCTACCGTTCTGGTCGCCTCAGGCTTCTCACTCGTGCGTTCCTTCGCGTATACGCTGATCATCACCGTGGCGCAGCTTCCGGGCTATGCCGCTTCGGCGTATCTAATCGAACGGTGGGGCCGACGTAGCACCCTCGCTGTGTTCCTGGTCGGTTCGGCCAGTTCGGCTGCTCTGTTTGGCCTCGCAACGAATGCCAGCCAGGTGATTGCAGCGGGCATGCTGCTCTCGTTCTTCAACCTGGGAGCGTGGGGTGCGCTCTACGCGGTGACGCCGGAGGTCTATCCCACTCGCATTCGGGCCACTGGCTCCGGGTGGGCGGCAGGCAGTGGTCGCATTGCCGCGATCGTCGCACCGCTGGCGGTGCCCCTCCTGCGCGATACCGGCGGAACCGGGCTGCTCTTCGCGGTTTTCGCGGGGTTCTTCGTGGTCGCTGCGCTCGGCACCATAGGACTCCCGGAGAAACGGGGCCTGGCTTTGAATGATTGATATCTTTCGGCCAGTGATGGTTCTGGTGTTGTGCGTGTTTCGGTTTGTCCTCCCGCCGTGCAGCATCAGAGTGAATCCCGTTTAGGGGGGTGGTGATGGGGGTAGCGGTCGCCAGAGCGATGGGAACAAACTAAGCCCAACGGTCCCGTAAAATTTTGCAAACTTCAGATTCGGCGGGGCAGGGCCGGACGAAGGAGTTCATTCCATGAGAATAACGTGCCCGTATTGCCATTCTGAGGCCAGACTGAGACCGAATCCGGCTCCAGCTGACGGGGTCACTTCACCCCGATACGAACTCGAGTGCAGCGGTTGTAACGCCACTTCAGTCCGGCCCAACCAGGGACGGCGGCAACCTCGCTGCTCAGCGGACGGGACCTTTATCCCGGAATCGCTGGCTCGTGCTTCGGCGGGATAATTTACTTCAGGCCCAGGCCCAGGCGCCACACGGGGCATTCTCTCTGGTCAGGACTCGCGCCGTGCCTTCCATGAGCGTTGGCCTGCCGTGGATCTGTGGCCTAATCCCAATGCTGTTCACTTATGTATTAAAATGTTAACTTTCTGGCATGGCATGGCGCGAATTGGATGGGTAACTCCGGTAGGTCCGGAGCGGTTGAGTGATCATGTTTCTTTGGGCGTGTTGACGCGGGTCTTCCCGCCCGATGTGGTTGATGCCGTGATCGAGCGGACGGGTGCTTTGTAGCAGCGGAATCGGCTGTTGCCGTCCCGACTGATGGTCTACTACGTGATGGCCTTGGCCCTGTTTTCCGCTCGCTCGTATGAGGAAGTCATGCGGTCGTTGTTGGCTGGGATGGAATGGGTCACGGGGCGATTTCGCGAATGGACTTTGCCGTCCAGAGCAGCGATTTTTCATGCACGGACTCGGTTGGGCTCGACGATGATGGTCGAGTTGTTCGCCCAGGTCGCTAAACCCTTCGGAGTTTCGGGCGGTAGCGGATTTTCCCGAAAGTGGCCGTTAGTTAGTGTCGACGGGACGACCCTGGATTTGGCGGATGTCCCAGCTATTGAGCGTGCCTATGGCCGTCCGGGGACAAAGACGGAATTCAAGAGCGCATTCCCGCAGACACGGGTGCTGGGCCTGGTCGAAGGCGGCACCCATGCGGTAATTTCTGCGGTGGTCTCCGGGTATCACACCGCTGAACATGACCTGTATCCGGCGCTGCTGGCAGATCTGAAAAAGGACATGCTGCTGGCAGATCTGAAAAAGGACATGCTGCTGTCGGCCGACCGCGGGTTCTATTCGTACTCGGCCTGGAAGGACAGCGTCGCCACGGGCGCTGACCTGCTTTGGCGGATGAAAGCCAACAACCTGCTGCCCGTGCTGAAGGAACTCGCGGACGGGTCCTACCTCTCGACCCTGTACCCCAGCAGCAAGGACCGGCGCAACAACACCGCGGGGATCCCGGTGCGTGTCATCGAATATGACGTCACCACCGGCGAGGATGTCAGCACGTTTCGCCTGATCACCAACATATTGGACCCGGTGGCCGCCGATGCGGACGACCTGGCCAGCGCCTACGCCAAGCGGTGGGAAATCGAGTCCTGTTTCGACGAACTCAAAACCCACCAACGCGGACCCGGACTCGTTCTGCGATCCAAAACACCCGACGGGGTACTGCAGGAAATCTATGGATTCCTGTGCGTGCACTACGCGATCAGATCCCTCATTGGCACCGTTGCTCAACACTTCGAGGAAGACCCGTTGCGCTTCTCCTTCACAGGCACCCTCCGGGCCGCGCGGCGATCCCTTGCCGCGCGCCCGGCTTTTTCCCCCTCAGCGATTGGCTGGAGCCTTCACCAACTTCTGCCAGGAAATCATCCACGAGCTCCTGCCCTTACGACGTCACCGCGTCGTCCCACGTGCCGTCAAACGCAAAATGTCCAAATGGCCAGTCAGGAAAATACTCAAACCAAGAACTTAAGTGAACAGCATTGGGCCTAAATCCCCCGATTGATGAATCTTGGCCGGCGCGCACGCTCCGGCCACCCGCCTCAGGTCGCGGTTTCGTTCGCCTCAACTGAGGCGCAGCGACTCGCGTTGCGGCACGACGGAAAAACCCAGCGCCTCGGCATGGGGTTTTTCCGTCGTGCCGTTCGGTGTCGGTTAGACGAACAAGTTCGCGCGCTCGAGGTCTTCGGCGAAATCCACCTCGACGGCGTAGAAGTCGGAAATGTTCACCGGCTCCACCAGCATGCGGTTCTGCTCGATCGCAAGCTCAATGCCGCGCTCGAAGTAGTCCTGGTCGGCTACCTTGCTCAGTTGGCGGATCAGTGTCGCCTTGTCGGCACTCGACACGTAGTTGATGCCGACGGCTTCGCCGAGTCCGCCCTTGACGGTCTTGGACAACTCCTTGATATAGCCCTCGGCGCTCGTCGTGTACTTGACCTCTTCATCGGACACCTTGTCGGTGTTCACGGTGACGAAGGACTGGTCGCGGGCCATCATGGCGGCCGCGCGGTCGAGAATGGCCGGGTCGAAGACGACATCACCGTTCATCCAGAGCACGCCGCCCGACTTCGACGCCTGCAGGGCACGCAGCAGGCTTTTCGACGTGTTGGTCTGGTCGTATTCTTCGTTGTAAACGAAGGATGCCTGTGGGAACGCTTCGATGATGTGCTCGAGCTTGTAGCCGACGACGATGGTGACCTTGGCGGCATTGCCGAAGGCGTGGGCGATGTTGTCGAACTGCTGCTGCATGATGGTGCGGCCATCGTTAAGTTCGGTGAGCGGCTTCGGCAGAGAGCGTCCGAGGCGGCTGCCCATGCCGGCGGCCAGAATAACGACCTGCGTCTTGACCGACTGCGTCTTACCTGCCTGTGTCGTCACGATTATCTCCTCAAGAATGGTTGGGGCTACGCCTGAAACCCCACTCGCTTGCGAAGAGTTTGCTTAGGATTCACCTACATGTTCACGTAAAGACACACCGTTATGTCAACTTCACCATAACCCGTCGGGTCGTTCCGCGGGCAGAAACGGCGCAGCACGTGTCCATTTCGTGACCCGGCATGGAGCGTACTCACAGGTTGAAATGGCTGTCAAGCGGCCTTCCGCGCCCTCAGGTCGGTGGTCCTTGGTAGGTTAGCTGAGTGACTTTTGTGCCGCTTAACTCCGAACCTGACGACGAATCTGTCACTGTCACTTCCGCTGAATCGAAAGCGCCTAACGCCGTGGAACGAAAGATCGTGGAACTCAACGCCGCGGGTCCGGCGGCAATTGAGTCAGCTCTCGTTGAACCAGCCACGCTGGAACCTCCCGTTCCGAAGCCGGCTGCGCGTAAACCTGCCGTGCGTAAACCTGCTGCGCGTAAACCAGCTGTACGCAAGCCAGCTGTACGCAAGCCAGCCGCTGGGGCATCGGCTGCGGCCACGGCTAAGAAATCGACCGCGCCTGAACCGAACGCATCAACCTCCTCTGACACAACGGCCACACCGGCCAAGCCGGCCGCACGCAAGCCGGCTGCACGCAAACCGACCGTGCGCAAGCCGGCGGTTCGAAAGGCATCCATCCCCGCGTCAACGACCGCTCCGGCACCATCCGCGGCCACGACGTCGTCGCTCGCCAACAGAGCGACCGACGAAACGACTCGTCCCTATGCGACGCGTGATGCGCTCCAGGACCGGCTCCGCACCGCTGCGCCCACAGACCCGGCCGCGCCGGATCCCCAGACCGAGGTTCTAGCCGAGCTGGAGCCACAGACCGAGGTTCCGGCCGAGCTAGAGCTACAGACCGAGGCTCAATCCGAGATTCAAACGGCGCCCCAGTCAGCGCCCAAAACGGCACCCAGAACGGCCCCTAAGGCCGGACCGAAGGCGAGCCTGAAGGCACAACCGAAGTCCGTGCTCGCATCCGTGGCCAAGCCGGCCCCGATTGTGATCGAGGCCCGTGGCCTGATCAAACGCTTCGGACAGACCATCGCGGTTTCCGACCTCAACCTGACTGTTCGTGCCGGGTCATTCTATGGCATCGTCGGACCGAACGGTGCCGGCAAGACCACGACACTGTCCATGATCACCGGGCTGCTTCGGCCGGCAGCCGGAACCGTCACCGTGCACGGAATCGACGTCTGGAAGCGACCCAACGACGCCAAGCGCGTCATCGGGGTGCTGCCCGATCGGCTTCGGCTGTTCGATCGGCTGACCGGGGCGCAGCTGCTTTATTACGCTGGCACGCTCCGCGGGCTCGACAACGACACTGTGCGTACCCGGTCGGCGGATTTGGCCGCGGCGTTCGGCCTCGAGGACGCACTCAACCGGCTGGTCGCCGACTACTCCGCCGGCATGACCAAGAAGATCGCCCTGGCCTGTGCCATGATCCATTCCCCCCGCGTACTCGTGCTCGATGAACCCTTCGAGTCGGTCGACCCGGTTTCCGCGGTCAACGTCACCGAAATTCTGCAGAAGTATGTTGCTGCCGGTGGCACCGTCGTGCTGTCCAGCCACGGTATGGATCTGATTCAGCGGGTCTGCGATCACGTCGCGATCATCGTGCAGGGGCGGGTCCTGGCTGCCGGCACCGTTGACGAGGTGCGTGGTCAGAAGACGCTCGAAGACCGGTTCGTTGAACTCGCCGGTGGGCGCAAGGTGGCGGAGGGCATGGAATGGTTGCACAATTTTTCGGATTGAAACTCCGGCTGCTCGCTAACCTATTTCGCCGGAGTCCCTGGCAGGTCGTCGGCCTGCTCGTCGGCCTGCTCTACGGGCTCGGCGTTGCCATCACTTTTCTCGTCGCCCTGATCTCCCTGCGATTCGTCGGTGACCCGGTTCTGATTCGTGATTCGCTCATCGTGGCCGGATCGGTGGTGGTGCTGGGCTTTCTGCTCATCCCGATCGTCGCCGGAATCGACGACAGCATGGACCCACGCAAGTTCGCCTTCCTGGGCATTCCGAATCGTTCCCTGTCGCTGGGCCTGGCAGGGTCGGCTCTCATCGGTGTTCCGGCCGTCACGCTGAGCATTGTTCTGCTCGGCACGGTGTTTACCTGGTCGCGTGGCGTGGGCCAGACGCTGCTCGCGCTCGTCTCAGCCGGACTCATCCTGGCCACCTGCATTCTGTTGTCGCGAGTGAGCGCATCCCTTGCAGCATTTCTGCTCTCCACCCGGCGTTCGCGAGAATTCACCGGCCTCATCGGAGTCGTCGTGCTGGTCATGATTTCCCCGGTGGTCGTGGTGCTGATCAGCACGGACTGGGCCCGGCACGGCCGTACCCTGCTCGGCACACTCGCCTCAATTCTGGGCTGGACGCCGCTCGGTGCAGCCTGGGCAGTGCCCGGGGACGCCTCCACTGGTGCCTGGGGCCCGGCCATTCTCAAGCTCGTGATCGCTGCAGCGTCGGTCTACACCCTGTGGTTGATCTGGCAGCTGGTCGTGGCGCGTATGCTCGTGTCGCCTGGTCGCGAAGCGGCAGCGAAGCAGTATTCTGGGCTGGGCTGGTTCGACCGCATGCCGCACAACGCCGTCGGCGCCATCGCGGCGCGCACCTTCACTTACTGGGCCCGTGACTCGCGCTACTGGGTATCGCTCATCATGATCCCGATCGTTCCGATTATCGCGGTCCTGCCACTCATTATCGCCGGTGTGCCCTTGCACTACCTCGCCTTGGTCCCGGTTCCGCTCATGTGCGTCTTCCTCGGCTGGACTATGCACAACGACGTCGCCTACGACAGCACGGCCATCTGGCTGCACGTTGCCTCCGGTACGCGCGGGGTAGCCGACCGCATCGGTCGGCTCGTTCCCGCATTGGTCATGGCCATCCCCGTTATCGGCATGGGGTCGGCCATCAGTATCTGGTTCTACGGAGACTGGACGGTGCTGCCATCCATGCTGGGAGTGAGCACCTGCATCCTTCTGGCCGGTCTGGGTTTTTCGAGCTACACCTCGACGAGGTTTCCGTACCCGGTCACGAAACCCGGCGACAGCCCGTTTGCGCAGCCGCAGGCCTCCGACACGGCAGCGGCTCTGGTGCAATCGTTGACCTTCACCGGCTCGATCGTTCTCGCGCTGCCCGCGCTCCTGTTCGCGTACCTGGGAATTACCGAGGATCCGGTCTGGCATCTGCGTAGCCTGGGAGCTGGAATCGGGCTCGGTCTGCTCGCCGTGATCGTCGGAATCTGGCTCGGCTCGCGCACCTTCGAACGACGTGGACCCGAGATGCTCGCCTCCGCGCAGCGCGCCTGATCACCACCTACCTGATCACCCCGTGCCAGCCCAGCCGGCCCGAGATTGCTTAGACTGGTGCCATGACTGAATTTCGCGCGAGCATTGCAGAACCCGGCCAGCCCGGCGGCGGAACGTCCACCCTCGACCGTGAGCTTGAAGAACTCATCAAGCAGGAGCAGCTTGAACCGGGCGACCACGAACGGTTTTCGCACTACGTCCCGAAAGACAAAATCATGGAGTCGGCCATTTCCGGCAAGCCGGTCAAGGCGCTGTGCGGCAAGAAGTGGTTGCCGGGGCGCGACCCGGAGAAGTTTCCGGTCTGCCCGACCTGCAAGGCCATCTACGAAAAGATGAAGGCCAAGTAGCAGGTAGTCCGGCCGCAGCTAGCGGTACGAGGTCGGAATAACAGCCTCGCCGCGCCCGAGCCGAAACGCTTCAATCGGCAATTCCTGCATAACGGATGCATTATGCGCGCGAGCGCGCAGGGTCCCGGCAGATCCCAGGTAGCGATTGTCGACAGTGCCGCCTTCGATGAGGGGCACGAGGAGTGTTCGTTCCAGTCCGCTGCGGGAATCGAACTGGGCAGCGGGCCCATGGTCGAGCACGACGATTTCTTCCTGCGCGATACCGGCGCCATCCACTCGGCGCAGTGCGCTCTTGCGTCCACCGATGGAGAGTTTCGCGGTTGAGGTCTTGGCAACGGAAATCCAGTCATCGCCGTGTCCCTTGTGTGCGACGAGCTTGTAGACCAGGCCGGCGGCCGGCTCGCCAGAACCGGTGACCACCGAGGTACCGACGCCAAAGGCGTCGACCGGGCTGGCCGACAAGGCAGCGATGGCGAACTCGTCGAGATCGCTCGTGACCGTGATCTTCGTGTTGACCGCGCCGAGCGCGTCAAGCTGGGCGCGCGCGGCGGCCACGACGGTGGGTAGATCCCCGGAGTCGATGCGGATTGAACCGAGGTCGGGGCCAGCGACCTTGACCGCCCGGGCGATGCCGGCGGGCACGTCGTAGGTGTCCACGAGCAGCGTCGTAGCCGCACCGAAGGCATCCACTTGCGCCTGGAATGCTTCTTCTTCGCTGTCGTGCAGCAAAATAAATGAGTGCGCGGCGGTGCCCATCGTTGGCAGGCCCCACTGGCGGCCGGCTTCGAGGTTGCTGGTCGAGGCGAAGCCGGCGATGAATGCGGCGCGGGCGGCAGCGACCGCCGAATGCTCATTGGTGCGGCGTGAGCCCATTTCGGCGATCGGGCGGCCGAGGCTGACCGAGACCATGCGCGCGGCCGCGCTCGCGACCGCGATGTCGTAGTTGAGCACGCTCAAAATGAGTGTCTCCAGAATGACGCCCTCGGCGAAGGTGCTTTCCACCAGCAGAAGCGGCGACCCGGGAAAGTAGGCTTCCCCTTCCTGATAGCCCCAGATGTTGCCGCTGAAGGAGTAATTGGCGAGATAGTCGAGGGTGGGCGTGCGCACGACCCCGTTCTGCTCCAGCCAGGTCAGTTCTTCGGTTTCGAAGCGAAACTGCCGAATCAGGTCCAGCAGTCGGCCGGTGCCGGCGACGATGCCATAGCGGCGGCCCGCCGGCAGGCGCCGGGCGAAGGCCTCGAACATGCACTCGCGATCGGCGGTCCCACTTTGGATTGCGGCGTCGACCATCGTGAGTTCGTAGCGGTCGGTTCGCAGTGCCGGTGAGTGCAGTGCCGGCGTGCGGGCGGCCGGGTCGCCATCTGCGGGAACGGGGAAAGTGGGGGACGGGGTCACCCGGCACAGCTTATCCGCTCGGTCGGGCTAGGCTTGATCTTTGTGACGGATGCGCCGATTGGTATTTTCGATTCCGGAGTGGGCGGCCTGACCGTCGCCCGGGCGATCAAGGACCAGTTACCGAACGAATCCATCCTTTATATCGGCGATACGGCGCACTCGCCCTACGGCTCGAAGAAGATCGCCGATGTGCGCGGTTTCGCACTCGACGTGCTCGATGACCTCGTCGCCCAGGACGTGAAACTGCTCGTCATTGCCTGCAACACGGCGTCGGCGGCCATGCTGCGCGATGCCCGCGAACGCTACAGCGTTCCGGTGATTGAAGTCATCCAGCCCGCAGTTCGGCGTGCGGTCGTGACCACGCGTAACCAGCGGGTCGGGGTGATCGGAACGGTCGGCACCGTCAACTCCCGCGCCTACAACGATGCCTTTGCTGCGGCGCCCCAAATCTCCCTGTTCAGCCAGGCTTGTCCCCGTTTTGTGGAGTTCGTCGAGGCCGGTGTCACGACCGGCGCCGAGCTGCTCGCCGTCGCCGAGGAATACCTCGCACCGCTGCGCGCGGCCGAGGTCGACACCCTGGTGCTCGGCTGTACCCACTATCCGTTCCTGCGCGGCGCGATCTCATATGTCATGGGGGAGGGCGTGACTCTGGTCTCCAGCGACACCGAAACCGCCAACGACGTCTACCGGGTGCTGGTCAGCCAGGGGCTCGAACGTGGCCGCACGAGTCCGCCGACCTATCGCTACGAGGCCACCGGTGACAGCGCCGAGGATTTTCTGGCCCTCGCTCATCGCCTGATCGGCCCCGAAATCAACCGGGTCGAACTGATCGAAACCGGCGCGATCAATCTGAGCGCACTCGCATCGCCACCCTTTTCCGTCTTGAACCCGAACCACTAGGAGTACACCGTGACCGAAACCCTGCGCGCCGACGGGCGCACCAACGACGAACTGCGCCCGATCACGATCGAGCGCGGCTGGAGCGACCAGGCCGAAGGATCGGCACTGATCTCCTACGGGCGCACCAAGGTGCTCTGCACGGCATCGTTCACCAATGGCGTTCCGCGCTGGATGAGCGGCAAGGGCAAGGGCTGGGTCACTGCCGAATACTCGATGCTGCCCCGCTCGACCAACAGCCGCATGGACCGCGAATCGGTTAAGGGCAAGATCGGCGGCCGCACCCACGAGATCAGCCGCTTGATCGGCCGCAGCCTGCGCGCTGTCGTCGATATGAAGGCGCTGGGCGAGAACACCCTGGTGCTCGACTGTGACGTGCTGCAGGCCGACGGCGGCACCCGCACCGCGGCCATCACGGGCGCCTACGTGGCCCTCGCTGACGCGCTTGAGTGGGGTCGCAGCAAGAAGTTCATCTCGCAGAAGGCGCAGCCGCTCATCGACAGCGTCTCGGCCGTGTCAGTTGGCATCATCGGTGGTGTCCCCATGCTCGATCTGGCCTACACCGAAGACGTGCGAGCCGACACCGACATGAACGTGGTCGTGACCGGTCGGGGCAAATTCGTCGAGGTGCAGGGCACCGCCGAGGCGGCACCGTTTGACCGCAGTGAACTCGACACGTTGCTCGATCTGGCGCTGAAGGGCGCCGTCACCCTGACCGAGTTTCAGACCAGCGCGCTGGGGAACTGACACGTGCAGATCGTTCTCGCCACGCACAACGCCCACAAGGTTGAAGAGCTGCGGCGCATCCTGGCCCCACAGCTTCCGGGCGTTGAGGTGCTCGCCTACGACGGCCCCGAGCCGGTCGAAGACGGCGTCAGTTTCACCGAGAACGCCCTGATCAAGGCCCGTGCTGCCGCGGCGCACACCGGGCTGCCGGCCATTGCCGACGATTCCGGCATCTGTGTCGATATTCTCGGCGGAGCGCCCGGCATCTTTTCTGCGCGCTGGTCTGGCCCGGCCAAAGATGCTGGCGAGAATCTGCGCCTGTTGCTCTGGCAGCTCAGCGACGTTCCCGAGCAGCACCGCGACGCGCACTTCACCTGCGTGGCAGCCCTCGCGCTGCCCGACGGCACCGAACGTGCCGTGACCGGCGAATGGCCGGGGCAGCTTCTGTTCGAACCGGCCGGCGAGAATGGATTCGGGTACGACCCGATCTTTCTGCCGGAGGGCTATGCCATCTCGGCCGCCGAACTCTCGGGGCACGTGAAAAACCAGGTTAGCCATCGGGCGATCGCCTTCGAGGGTCTCGTTCCGGTACTGCGCGAGGTGCTCGGCAGCTGATTCACTGCCAACTCGCCGGGCGGCTGGCGAGCAGCCCACCACGGCCCTAACCTTGTGCCATGGGCCACGATCACGCGCACGGCACCGGATCGAATCGGAGGCGTTTGTCGATCGCCATCGGCATCGTGGGTTCCGTTCTGGTGCTCGAGGTACTGGGAGCCTGGCTGACCGGCTCGCTCGCCCTGTTGGCCGACGCCGGGCACATGCTCTCCGACCTGTTCGGGCTCATCGTCGCGTTGACCGCCACCCTGGTCGCGGCAAGGCCAGCCACGGACCGGGCCACCTTCGGCTTTCAGCGCGCTGAGGTATTCGGCGCGCTCATCAATGGTCTGATCCTGCTCGTGGTGGCCGGTGTCGTCTCCGTCGCGGCGGTGCTGCGGCTGGTGCGCCCGAGCGACACGGAGGTGCTCGGCACTCCGATGCTCGTCGTTGCGATCATCGGTCTCGCCGCGAACGTGGCGGCTATGGTGCTGCTGCGTCCGGCCGCCGCCGGGTCGATCAACATGCGTGGCGCCTACCTCGAGGTGCTCGGTGACGCTCTCGGGTCGGTAGCTGTGATCGTCGCGGCCATCGTCATCCTCTTGACCGGTTTTGCGGGGGCGGATGCTGTCGCTTCGCTGGTCATCGCCGGAATGATCGTGCCGCGCGCTTACTTCTTGCTGCGGGACGTCGTGCGGGTGTTCAGTCAGTCAACACCGGCCGACACGGACGTGTCCGAGATTCGGCGCCACCTGCTCGGTACCACTGGTGTCGTCGCCGTGCACGACGTGCACGTTTGGGCCATTACGAGCGGCGCGCACGTGTTCACCGCCCACGTCGTCGTCGAACCGACGGTGCTCGCTGCCGGCACGGGCACCCTGCTCGACGAGCTGTCGGGGTGCCTGGCGAAGCATTTCGACGTCGCCCACTCCACCTTTCAGCTGGAACCGTCCGAGCACGCCGAGCACGAAGACCAGCAGCACCGCTGAGCTGATCAGAACCAGTTGATCAGAAGCAGCTGATCAGACCTCGTGCCGGCCGGAGTGGTTCGTCTTGAACGTGTCGGGGTCGAGCAGGTGGCTGCCGGTGGCTTCGCTGGGCCGATCGCGCAGGCGACGGGCCTTCACGACCGACTGCACGTAGTGGTACACCGTCGGGATCAGGGTGATCACGACGGCACCGATTAGGATCAGGTCGATGTAGGCCGTCACGAAGTCAGCGACCGGCGGAATGTAGCCGAGAAAATAGCCTGCAAGGGTCAGCCCGGTTCCCCAGAGCAGGGCACCGATCAGGTTGTACAGGGTGTACTTGCGGTAGTCCATGTGGCCGACACCGGCGGCGACCGGGGCAAAGGTACGCACGATCGGCACAAACCGGGCCACGATGACGGCGACGCCGCCGAAACGCACGAAGAATGCATTGGTGCGGTCGACGTTTTTAATGCTGAACAGGCCGGATTCCTTGCGTTCGAAGACGCGCGGGCCGAACTTATGACCGATGAGGTAGCCGACCTCGCCGCCGAGAAATGCCGCAAAGCCGATGGCCAGTGCGACCCACCAGATGTCGATCTGAATCACGCCGGCTGCGGGGAACGCGAGTAGGCCGGTGATGATCAACAGCGTGTCCCCGGGGAGGAGAAATCCGACGAGCAATCCGGTCTCGGCGAAGACGATGGCACAGACGACGAGCAGCGCCCACGGACCGGCCGATTCGATGATCTGGGTCGGGTCGAGCCAGGGAATCAGTGCGGTGGGATTCATGCAGGGAACTCCAGTTGGCGGCGGGCATTTATCGGGTGAGTGCAGCGGATAACGAGCCCAGAGTATCGCGCAATCGTGGGAAATTGCCCGGCCGCTCCGCCCCGGCATTAGGGGGAGGTGACGCCCGATGACCGTGTGCGGGAGAGGGGACTTGAACCCCCACGCTCGAAAGCACAGGAACCTAAATCCTGCGTGTCTGCCAATTCCACCACTCCCGCCGGTGTGCTCCTAGTCTAGACGGCCAGTTGCGCGGCAGGATCTCGCTGGCCGTCGTGATGACCAAGCAACGCCGCGGCATACGATTCCATCTGGGCACGCAGGGCGCCCACCAGTGCCGCCACGGCGGGCAGCCGCAGCGATTCGGTGCGCAATACCATCCAGTACGGCAGTCGCTCCTGAAAACTTTGCGGCAGCACCCGTACCAGATCAGCGTGCTGATCGGCCATGAAACACGGCAGGAAGCCGATTCCAGCGCCGGCCCTGGTGCCCTCGACATGCACGAAGACGTTCGTCGAGCTGAGCGACTCCCGCATCTGCGGTACCAGCCGCCTGGGCGCGTCGAGATCGTCGACCTGCAGCATCGAATCCACAAAATAGACGAGCGGATGCTGCGTCAGCTCCTCCACCGTCGTCGGAGTGCCGTGTTCGGCCAGGTACGGCCGGGAGGCGTACATACCGAGGTGGTAATAGCCGAGCAGGATCGATTCGGCCCGGTGCACCTGCGGCTCACCGACCACGACCTCGATATCCAGGCCGGAGCGGTGCTGCAGGGCGCGACGTGTCACGGTGACGATTTCAACTCGCAGCAGCGGATGCCGTCGCTGTAGCGCTGCCACGGCCGGGGCGGCGATGTAGGCGCTAAACCCGTCGGTGGCCGACATGCGCACCACTCCGGACAGCTGCGGGGAATCTGTCGCGGAGCTGCGCAGCAGGGTGAGCGCCGATTCGACGCCTTCGGCCGCAGTCAGGGCTCGGTGTCCGAGCTCGGTCAACTCCCAGCCGCCGACAGCGCGGGCCAACAGACGACCGTCGAGCGCCTTCTCCAGAGCGGCGATCCGCCGGGACACCGTGGTGTGGTTGAGGCCCAGGCCCTCGGCGGCGGTCGTGAAACGCCCGGTGCGGGCAACGGCCAGAAAGATCAGCAGATCATCGGGGTGTGGGTCGGTACCAGCCGGTTCAAAGGTCATATCTGCAATTATGCACACGCGCTCTGTCATTTTGACTCTTGTTGCCCGGCCGTCCTGCGGGAATACTCAGTCAGGTCGTGCTTCAGCCAGGCGGCCGAAATCTTCCGCGCACTTCTCACCGCACAGCACGTGTCATTGACGACACAAAGGAGACAGACAATGAGTGTCAATCAACGCGTTGGGGCTGCCGATTCCGGTAAGACCACGCCAACCGCCGGCAGCGAAACTGAAAAGTCCGGCCTCAAGAAGATCGTCGCCGCGTCGATGGTGGGCACGGTCGTGGAATGGTATGAGTTCTTTCTCTATGCCACGGCCGCGAGCCTGGTCTTCGGCACGGTCTTCTTCCCGAACGCCGGCAGTGAGCTGGACGGCATTATCGCCGCCTTCCTCACCTACGCCGTCGGGTTCATTGCGCGGCCTTTGGGCGGCATCGTGTTCGGCCAGATCGGTGACAAACTCGGTCGCAAGCACACCCTGCAGGTGACGATCATCATGGTTGGTGCCGCCACCTTCCTCATGGGCTGCCTGCCCGGCTTCGACACCATCGGCTACTGGGCCCCCGCGCTGCTCGTGGCCCTCCGCTTCATCCAGGGCTTCGCCGTCGGTGGCGAGTGGGGCGGCGCCGTTCTGCTCGTCGCCGAGCACAGCCCGAACGCGTCGCGTGGCTTCTGGTCAAGCTGGCCGCAGGCCGCCGTTCCGGTGGGCAACCTGCTCGCCACCCTCGTGCTGCTGACCATGACCTGGCTCCTTCCGCCCGAGCAGTTCCTCAGCTGGGGCTGGCGTGTGGCGTTCTGGCTCTCCGCGATCATCGTCGTGATCGGCTACTACATTCGCACCCACGTCAGCGAAGCCCCGATCTTTCTCGAGGCCCGTGCCCAGGTTGAGGCCGAGAAGGCCGTCAACTATGGCGTGCTCGAGGTCGTGAAGAAGTACCCCAAGGGAATCCTCGGAGCCATGGGTCTGCGCTTCGCCGAAAACATCCTGTACTACATCATCGTGAGTTTCTCGATCGTCTATTTGAAGACGGTGCACGAGTACGACACGGGCCAGCTGCTGATCGCCCTGCTGATCGCCCACGTCGTGCACTTCATCGTGATTCCGCAGGTCGGCCGCCTTTCGGACCGCCTCGGCCGTAAGCCCGTCTACCTCGCCGGTGCCGTGCTAGGTGCCAGCTGGGCATTCTTCGCCTTCCCCATGTTCGACACGCTGAACCCGGTGCTCATCATTCTCGCCGTCACGGTCGGGCTCTGCTTCCACGCCCTGATGTATGCCGGTCAGCCCGCGATCATGAGCGAAATGTTCCCGACTCGGATGCGCTACTCCGGGGTATCACTCGGCTACCAGGTCACGTCGATTCTGGCCGGGTCGATGGCGCCGATCATTGCCGCCGCGCTGCTGCAGCAGTACAACACGTGGGTTCCCGTCGCGATCTACATCATGATCGCCTGCGCGATCACCGTGGTCGCCGTCGTCACCCTGAAGGAGACCAAGGGGGCATCGCTGCGCGAGGTCGACGCGGTCGACGCCCGCAAGCATGGGCTCGAGCCCGCCTCCTCCGGCAACTGACCGGCTCAACTCATTCGATCGTCTGAGGTGGGGCGCCGTGGGTGCCCCGCCTCAGACCGACCCACCCTGCAGCGATCGCGCAACCAAAAGGAACCAAATGACTGATCTCACCGACGCCGTCAGCGCCAACACCTTCCTTGCCAGCAGCGTCTCCGTTCGAACCCTGAGCCAGCCCCTCGCCGGTCGTCGCGCCTTCGTCACCGGCGGGGCGAGCGGAATCGGCGCGGCCGTCGTTCGAACGCTCGCCGCTCGGGGCGCGCACGTCGTCGTCGCCGACATCGACACAGCGGAGGCGACCGCCCTGGCCGAGGAGGTCGGTGGATCAATCTGGACCGTCAACCTGATGGCCACCGAGGCCCTCACCGATAACGCTCTTGCCACTGCTCTCGACGGCGTCGACATTCTGGTCAATAACGCGGGAATTCAGCGGATCAATCCGATCCAGGACTTCAATCCGGCCGATTTTCACAACATTCTCACGCTTATGCTGGAGGCCCCGTTCCTGTTGATTCGGGCCGTACTGCCGCAGATGTACGCGGCGAACTTTGGGCGCATCATCAACGTGTCCTCGGTGCACGGCATTCGTGCCTCGCCGTTCAAGAGTGCCTATGTCTCGGCCAAGCACGGGCTTGAAGGCCTGTCCAAGGTGACCGCCCTCGAGGGCGGGGCGCACGGAGTGACGAGCAACTGCGTGGCCCCCGGTTACGTGCGCACCCCCCTGGTCGAGAAGCAGATCACCGACCAGGCTCTGGTGCACGGTATTCCGGAGGCCGAGGTGCTCAGCAAGATCATGCTCACCGAGAGCGCGATCAAACGACTGGTTGAACCAGCCGAGGTCGGGTCGCTCGTGGCCTGGCTCGCCTCCGACGATGCTGCCATGGTCACCGGGTCGAGCTACACGATGGACGGCGGCTGGTCAGCGCGCTGACGCTGGGTCGATCGCTGATAATCGCAACGGATGCCCGGCATCCGTTGCAACCATTTTTGGGGCTCGGGGCACCTAAAAACAAGCCCTGTGGATAACTTATACGCAGAACGGCAAATGAGGCCATTATACGGGGATGACCGAAGCCGTTCGTATCATCACAGAGCAAGTGCGATCGCGGGTGCGCCGCGAGGGCGTCGACCTGGCGGCCAATAACGCGCTGGTCGAGCAGTACGTGCGCGACGAACTGCGCCGGTACAGCGAGCGGGCGCTCAGCGGGCTCGCGCCGATGATCGCCGACGAGCACCAGGCCGCCCGCGAGGTTGTGGCCGCGCTGACCGGTTTCGGCGTCTTGCAGCCGTTTCTGGATGATCCGGAGATCGAAGAGATTTGGATCAATGGCCCGGCCCGGGTATTCGTCGCCCGCGACGGGGTCCCAGAGCTGACCACGCTGCTGCTCGGCGAGCAGGACGTGCGCGACCTCGTTGAGCGGATGCTGCAGGCCTCCGGTCGCCGAGTCGACCTCTCGTCGCCGTTCGTCGACGCCTCGCTACCGGACGGTTCCCGACTTCACGTCGTGATCCCAGATATAACGCGAAAATATTGGGCGGTGAACATCCGCAAGTTCACCCGGCGTATTCGCGATCTGAACCAGCTCGTCGGGCTCGGCTCACTCACCCAGCAGGCCGCCGATTTTCTGCGGATCTGCGTGCTCGGCGGCCAGAATATTCTGGTCTCCGGCGCCACCCAGACCGGCAAGACCACGATGCTGAACGCCTTGCTCTCGTCGACGCGGCCGGGTGAGCGCATCGTGACCGTCGAGGAGACCTTCGAACTCGATCTGTCGGCCCGAGACGTCGTCGCGATGCAGTGCCGGCAGCCCAGCCTCGAGGGCACCGGCGAAATCACCCTGCGCCGCCTGATCAAGGAATCCCTGCGCATGCGGCCCGACCGGCTAGTGGTCGGTGAGGTGCGCGAGGCTGAAAGCCTCGACCTGCTGATCGCCCTTAATAGCGGGCTCCCCGGAATGTGCTCGATTCATGCCAACAGTGCCAGGGACGCGCTGGCCAAGCTCTCCACCCTGCCGCTGCTGGCCGGCCGCAACATCGACTCGTCGTTCGTGCTGCCGACGGTGGCCGGCTGCATCGACATCGTGGTGCACTGCGAGATTGATCGGCACGGCCGTCGCCGGGTCACCGAGATCATTGCGCCGAGCGGCCAACTGGCCGGCTCGACGATCGAGGCGAGCCCCCTGTTTCTGTCCCCGCACGGGCACCTCGAGCCGACCGGCTCGCATCCCACCAAGCTCGCCAAATTTCGTGCCGCCGGCGTCGACCCGGCACTGGTGTTGCGGCAGGGTGCCGCATGACTCTCGTGCTGGGGTGCCTGCTCGGGAGTGGGCTCGTGCTGCTGCTGGCGCCGTGTCTCTGGCCGGCCGGCGCTGTATCCGCGGGAGGCCGGGCGGGCGCCGGGGAGCGGATGCGGGTGCGCCTGGTTCAGGGCGGGCTGCGGTCGGTGCCGGTGTCGGCGTTCCTGGCGGTGTCGACGATCGTGGGTGTGGCATCCGCTGCCCTGATGCAGGGCCTGTTCGCCGTACAGGCCCTGAGCGCCGTCGCCGGACTGGTCGGAGTGCTGCTGCCGTGGCTGATCGTCTCGTGGCGGGCCGCGGCCCGGCGCCGGGCCAATCGCACGGTCTGGCCCGATGTCGTCGATCATCTCGTGTCGGCACTGCGTTCCGGGCTGGCCCTGCCCGACAGCGTGAGTAGCCTCGCTCAGGCCGGACCGGTGGCCACCCGCACGGCGTTTGCCCAGTTCGAGCGGGAGTACCGGGCCACCGGCAATTTCAGCTACTGCGTCGACGAACTCAAACGCTCCCTCGCCGATCCGGTCGCCGATCGCATCCTGGAAACCCTGCGCATGGCCCGGGAAGTGGGTGGAAGCGACCTCACCGTGGTGCTGCGCAGCCTCGCAGCCTGGCTACGACAGGATGCCGCGGTACGGCTCGAAGTTGAGGCGCGGCAGTCCTGGGTCGTCAATGCGGCCCGACTGGGGGTGGCCGCACCGTGGATTATCCTGGTGCTGCTCGCGTCCCGCCCGGAGGCTGCCGTCGCCTACAACTCGCCGGCTGGCGTCGCCGTGATCGCGAGCGGCCTGGCCCTGTCAATCGTGGCCTACCGGGTCATGCTCGCGCTCGGCCGGCTGCCGGAGGAACGCCGATGGTTCGCGTAGCCGGCGGGTGCAGGCCATGAGCGCGAGCCTGGGCTGGGCCGTCCTCTGCGGCAGCGGTCTCGGTGTGGGGCTGTGGTCGCTCGTGAGCCTGACGCCGCGGCTGACCCGGCCCCGTCTGATCGATCGGGTCGTGCCGTACATTCTCGACGTCTCCGCCGAAGCCCGCAGCATCGTCGCCCGAAAAACCGTCAACCCGATTCCTGTGCTGGGCAGCCTGTTTGCGCCGCTGTTCGGGGCGCTCACCCGCGGGTTGTCGAACCTGCTCGGCGGCAGCGAGTTCATCGCGCGCCGGCTCCACCAGTCAGGCTCGGCGAAGACCGCGCTGGAGTTTCGCTCGGTGCAACTGGTCTGGGCGCTTCTCGCCTTTGCCGCCGGCACGGTGATCACCATCGTCACCCTGCCGGAACTGCCGTGGCCGGCGCGCGTGGTAGTGCCGTTCGTGGCGGGAATCGGTGGCGCCGTGTTGCGGGACTGGCTCCTGCAACGGGCCGCCACCGCCCGGTTGGCCCGCATGCGCAGCGAGTTGCCGACCATTCTCGAATTTCTCACCCTGTCGCTGTCGGCGGGGGAAGGCATCCTGGATTCGATCCGGCGGGTGTCCCGCACGAGTTCGGGGGAGCTGTCGCGAGAATTCGCGGGGGTGATCACCGAGGTGCACGCGGGGGTACCGCTCGGGGTGGCGCTCTTGGCGCTGTCGCGGAGCATCCAGTTGCCGGAGGTGACCCGATTTGTCGATCAGGTCACCGGTGCTCTCGACCGGGGCTCGCCGATCGCCGAGGTGTTGCGCGCGCAGGCCCAGGATTCCCGCGACCAGACGAAACGCTCGCTACTCGAGATAGCCGGCAAGAAGGAAGTTGCCATGCTCGTGCCGCTGGTTTTTCTGATTTTGCCGATGACCGTTCTATTCGCTGTATTTCCCGGCCTGGTTGTTCTGCAGTCCGGCTTCTAAACGCACTGCCCGGTACCGTTCCGCTCACCAGAAAAGAGAATGCCATGTCCCGAATCATGCTTCGCCTAAAGGGTCTGCTCCGCGACGAGACGGGTGACGTGCCCGGTTGGGTGCTGATCACGCTCATGACGGCCGGTTTGGTTTTGATCATCTGGGGGCTCGCCGGTCCGGCCCTCAGCGGGGTCTTCCAGCAGGCCATGGATCGCGTCAGCAGTTTCTGACCGACCCATGCATAAGCGGATGCGGCGGCTCGCCTGGTTGCGCCTTCACGAGTTGCGCGACGAGGCGGGTAGCGCCGTGGCCGAGTTTGTCATGGTGGTGTCGTTGCTGACCTTTCTCACGCTCATGGTCATGCAGCTGGCGCTCGCGCTGCACATTCGCAACACTGTGCTCGATGCCGCGGCCGAGGGCGCCCGCTATGCCACACTCGCCGATAGCAGCCTGCCCGCCGGAGCTGCGCGAACGCGCGATCTGATCACGACCGCCATCGGATCGACCTATGCCACCGATGTGGTCGCTCGCTACGGCACCCGTGCCGACTACCCGAGCGTCGAAGTGCGGGTGGTGGCGCCGCTGCCACTGATGGGCCTGCTCGGTGCCCCGCGCGGACTGGAGGTGGTCGCGCATGCCGCGGTCGAAACGCTGGAGTAGTCGCTCCGGGGCGCCTGGAAGTGAGGCCGGTTCGGCCTCGCTGGAATTCATCACGGCGGGAATGATCCTGCTGGTTCCGCTGGTCTACCTCGTGCTCGCCCTGTCGTCGTTGCAGGGCGGTGCGCTCGCCGTGGAGGGAGCCGCGCGGCAGGCAGCCAGGGTCTACGTGCAGGCGCCGGACCAGGCCACGGCGACCGAGCGCGCTCGGCGCGCCGTGGCCTTCGCGCTCGAAGACTACGGACTGGATGCCGGAGATGCCGAGGTGCAGATCGAGTGCTCCGGTGGGCCGAGCCGATGCCTCACCCGCCAGGCTCTCGTGACGGTCACCGTGCGCATCGGCATCGCCCTGCCGCTCGTGCCCGACCTGCTCGCGCTCGAGCAGAGCGCGAGCGTGCCGATGACCGCGGCATCGACGCAGATCGTGTCCCGATTTGGCGGCCTCGAATGAGCGGGCGCCTGCCGCACGCCGGGGCCGAAGACGGGTCGACCCTGCTGCTCATCATCTTCTACGGCTTCCTCGCCCTGAGCCTCGTGCTCGTGGCACTCTCAGCGACGTCGCTTTACCTCGAGCACAAGCGGCTGCTGAGCCTCGCCGACGGGGCGGCGCTCGCCGGGTCCGAGGCCTTCACCCTCGGCGAGGTGCAGGTCGGCATGGTGGGCCCTCGGCCGCAGCTGCGCTCCGATGACGTGTCGGCCGCGGTGGACGAGTACCTGCGCCTCGTTCCCCATCCCTCGTTCGAGGCGCTCGGCGTGACGAGCGCGGCATCCGCTGATGGGCAGAGCGCGTCGGTGACCCTGCGGTCGTGGTGGCGCCCACCCGTGCTCACCCTCGTGGTTCCCGACGGGGTGCCGCTTGAGGTGACGGTGGTGTCCCGGGCTGTGTTCCACTAGCAGCGTCCCCTTCCGCGAGAGCGGGATAATTGCTGCCTCAGCACCCGTGAAGCAACACATTTCCCGCTCTCGAGGGAGATGGCCGGGGTAGGCGGGGAGCGCCCACAAAGGCGCACTAGCTTTTTCAGGATGGAAGCGTACTATGCACAGACACGTAGCCGACACGTAGCCGACACGGAGGCCTCTTACCCGTAGGAGGCATCACATTTTTACGCAGTCGAAACTCGTTCCAGCCCCGGTCCCCGGTTGGTAGTGCTGGCGACCTCGGGTCGTCGTTCAACCGGGCTGGTCGCCACCGGTTGACGTGGCCCAGCATGGCGGCTGAGAATTACCGAGAACGGCTGTTAATTCATGGATGCATTACTAGACCGACACGAAGTCGATGAGCACAGTGTGGAGCAGCTCGACTTCGAGTCTCTTCTCCCCTGCGAGGGAGTGCATCACTACCGCGGATTGAGCGGTCACGATCCGGCCGAATCGGGTGGCTTCATGGTGATCTCGCCGTGCTGTGGGCCCAAGGTCATCCAATGCTCCTCCCGGGTCGACGCGATGCGCGTGTCCGGAGTGCTCTACTGCGGTGCCTGCCAGCACGAACATTTGACCAGCGAATACACCTTCGTTCCGCTGCAGCCCTAGGCCGCGGTCGTCCGCGCATGCTCAGAGCGGATGCCGCGCGCGGTACCCTCGCTAGGTGCCCTGACGGCGCCGACAGGAGTAGTGTGCGTACCAAGCGGGGGCAGTGGAAGGGTGCGGGAGCTCAACTCGCCACCGAAGTCAGCATCAATTTCGGTTCGTCGCTGGCCGGACTGCTCATTCCCCTCGTCGGCTCGCCGGTCGTCGTCGCGGCCCGACAAATCGTCATGGTCATCGTCGTGCTGCCGCTGGCGCGGCCCAGGCTCAAGAACCTGACCTGGAGCCGCATCTGGCCGCCGCTTGCCCTCGGCGTCGTGCTCGCCGTGATGAATCTCAGCTTCTACCAGGCCGTGAGCATGCTCGGGCTGGGCGTTGCGGCGACCATTGAATTTCTCGGCCCGTTCGCTCTCGCCCTCGTTACCAGCCGCCGCATCCTGGACTTCGTGTGCGCCGCGGCCGCCGCCGGGGGTGTGTTTCTGTTGACCTGGTCGGACGGCACGCTCGACCTGCTCGGCATTGCGCTCGCCCTGACCGCAGCGGCTTCCTGGTTTTGCTACATCCTGCTGACCCGCAGGGTGGCGACCGAATTTGCCGGCCTTGAGGGTATCTCCATTGCCAGCCTGGTCAGCCTCGTGATCGTGGTGCCGTTCGCCGTGCTCACCCTCGACCTGTCGGCGTTCACCTGGGGCGTTGTCGGGTTGCTCCTGCTCGTCGGAGTGGTTTCCTCGGCCTTCCCGTACACACTCGACACGTACATTCTGCGGCGGATCAGCCCTCGGCTGTACGCGATCATCACAAGCTTCGGCCCGGTGATCGCGGCCGGGTTCGGCGCGCTCGTGCTCGGCGAGACCTTCACGCTGCTGCAGCAGATCGCGATCGTCGTGGTCTGCGTGGCCGCCGGGGCTGCGATCGCGACCCAGCGCGACCAGCCGAAGTCCGACCTCGAGCTGACCGCGGTCGCGATTCCCTGACGCGGCGACCCCGCGCGGGCGGCCGTACGAGGCCGGCCCGGGCATCCGCTTATCGAGCGGCGTCGAGGCCCTGCTTATTCGACGCGCAGGCCGAGGTGGGCGGCGAGAAGCGGCGCCAGCATGCCGAGCTGGGCATCGTCGATCGTGGCACCGCGCAGGCCCTCGAGGCCGTGGACGGCCGAGAAGTCACTCGAGCGCAGGTCGACGTCCTTGAGCTTGGCGCCGCCGACATCGAGGGTGCCGATGCGGCAGTTCTGCAGTTCGAGGCGCTGCACGGTGGCGCTGCCGAGGTCGAGCTCGTCGATAATGCAGTTGCTCAGCAGCACATCGGTCAGGGTCGCGTTGCGCAGATTTACGAAATCGAGCTTCGACCCGTCGATGTGCACCGAGCGCAGCGTCGCCTCGTAGGCCTCGACCGAGCCGAGTCGGGCGTGGTTGAGCTGCACGTCACGCCAGTTCGAGCGCGGCGCGCTGAACACCGGGGCGTGCAGATCAGTGGCGAGACATTCCGAGAAGGATGCTCCGCGCAGCTTGGTCTCATGCAGCGAGACTCCCGCAAATTCACACTCCCCGAAGGTGATACCGGTCAGGTCGCGGCCGTCGAGGTTCACGCCGGTGTAGCGCTCGGCCTCGCGACCGTCGCCGGAGCAAAGCTGCGCCCCGTCGTCGTCGGCGAGGTCGGGCAGCGTGATGCGGTCGATCGACGCCTTGCGGGTGGCTGCTTTCGCCACCTTTATTCGATGGGTTCGAGCACGAAAACCGGAATCTTCCGCTCGGTCTTGACCTGGTAGGCGGCGTAGTCGGGGAACGCTGCCACGGCGCGCTCCCACCAGACGGCCTTTTCGTCGCCGGTGATCTCGCGGGCGCGCATGTCCCACTTCTCGGGCCCGTCTTGCAGCTCCACCTCGGGGTGCGCGATGACGTTGGCGTACCAGACCGGGTTTTTGGGGCTGCCACCGAGCGAGGCGACAGCGGCATAGTGGCCGTCGTGTTCGACGCGCATGAGCGGTGCCTTGCGCAACTTGCCGCTCTTGAGGCCGACGGTGGTGAGTACGATCACGGGCATGTCACGCAGAGTCGTGCCCTCGGTTCCGCCGGACTTCTCGTACAGGTCGACCTGGTCGCGCACCCACTGGGCGGTGCTTGGCTCGTATTCTCCGATGAGGGGCATATTTGGCCCAACGCGCGAGCCGCCGAGAACATTCCACCCGGTCAGGTTCGCCCTGTCAGAGCAGGCGGCCGGGGCGATGCGGGGCGTAGCGCGGAATGTAGCGGCGCAGCAGCACCGCGCCGCAGAGGCCAATTGCCCCCATGACGCCGCTGGCGACCGAGAGCGAGACCAGGGCGGTGATGCCGGCGACCGCCAGGGGAGCTGCGGCACTGCCGAAGTCGGCAGTGAACCGCCAGGCGCCCAGGAACGGTGCGGGATTCGGCCGCGGAGCGAGGTCGGCGCCGAGCGTCATCAGCAGGCCGCTGCCGACCCCGTTGGCGAGCGAGAGGAACATGGCCACGCCGATGAACCACCCCACGTTGCTCGGCAGGTCGTGGGTGAACGCGAGTGCCAGGTGGCCGGCACCGAGGCCGATCATCGAGGGCAGCGCGCTCCAGATGCGGCCGAACCGGTCCATGATCTGGCCGCTGACATAGAACAGGGCGAAGTCGATGCCGCCGGCGATGCCGATGATCAACGCCGTGTCGGGGGCGCTGATGCCGATACTGACCGCCCAGAGTGGCAGCATCACCGTGCGGCTGGCCCGCATCGCACCGATCAGACCGGCGCCCGTACCGAGCCGCAAAAGCACTCCGCGGTGACTCCAAATGGTCTGGAACAATCCCTGCACCGGCACGGCCGGTCGCGCCGTTCCGGTGCTGCTGATCGCGCCGGTGCTCGTGTCGGTGGCGTCGAATATGGTCGTATCAGCGGAGGGAGTGGCAAAGGTTTTCGACGGGTCTGGCAACAACAGCAGCGTCGCTGATGCGGCGACGCAGCAGATGATGAACACCCAAAACACGGCCTGCGTACCACCGGTGAGGTGAATCAGGCCGGCCGAGAGAAAGGGGCCGACAAACCAGCCGGCTCGAAACACGCCGCCGAGGGTCGACAGCGCGCGGGCCCGGTAGACCAGCGGCACATAGTTGGTCATGAAGGCATGCCGGGCGAGCGCAAAAATGGCTGTGGCGAGGCCCACCAGAAAAATGCCGAGACCGAGCACGAGTGGGTTGGGAGCGACAATGCAGACGATCACTGCACCGATGGTGAGAGCGGATGCCCAGATCATCGCGTTCCGTTCCCCGATGCGCGAGACGATCCAGCCGCTGGGAATATCGCCGACCAGCTCACCGAGCATGACCATCGCTGCAATCACACCGGCAATGGCCAGGGATGCACCGAGGTCAGTCGCAACCAGGGGAATCAGCGGGATAATCGCGCCCTCGCCGATCGAGAACAGCAGGGTCGGTAGGAACGCGACCAGGGCGACCGAGCGCAGGCTGAAGGGGCGCTCGTGGTTGCTCATCGGTTCGATGCTACTCGCAGTGCAATCCCGACCGTGCTATCCCGACCCGTGCTGCTCAGACCCATGCGATCCCGCCCCTGTAATCCGGCACGTGCGATCCCGACCGTGTTTTCCGGAGTGCTGTTCGAGTGGTGCGCCCACCAGCTCGGCAGCACCGCGCCTTCGCCCGGTAGGCTGAACAGAACATGATTGACTTGGATTTCTCAGTACAGATCGCCGCGCTGCGGACCACGTTTGGCGACATCCGCTCGGTGATCGACATTGATCGACTGCGCGCGGAGATTGACGACCTCAGCGGCGAGGCCGGTATGCCCGACTTGTGGGACGACACCGAGCACGCCCAGAAGGTGACGAGCGACCTCAGCCACCGGCAGTCGCAACTGGCCCGCATCGAAAGCATCGAAGTCCGCCTCGATGACCTCGAGGTGCTCGTGGAGATGGCCAATGACGGCCAGGGTGACCAGGAACTGGCCGACGAGGCCGGCGTCGAACTCGTCAGCCTGCAGAAGCTGCTCGGCGAGCTCGAAGTGCAGACCCTGCTCAACGGCGAATTCGACGAACGCAACGCCGTCATCACCATTCGCGCCGGCGCCGGGGGAGTGGATGCCGCCGACTTCGCCGAAATGTTGCTGCGCATGTACCTGCGCTACGCCGAACAGCACGACTACCGCACGACCGTGCTCGACATCAGCTACGCCGAAGAAGCCGGCATCAAGAGCGCGACCTTCGAGGTCGATGCCGCCTACGCCTTCGGCACGCTCAGCGTCGAGGCCGGAACCCACCGCCTGGTACGGATGAGCCCGTTCAACTCGGCCGGCAAGCGCCAGACCTCATTCGCCGCGGTCGAGGTGGTGCCTTTGATCGAACAGACCGAGTCTATAGAGGTGCCCGACGGCGATATTCGAGTGGATGTCTTCCGCTCGAGCGGCCCTGGCGGCCAGTCGGTCAACACCACCGACTCCGCCGTGCGCATCACCCACCTGCCCACCGGCACCGTGGTGAGCTGCCAAAACGAGAAGAGCCAGATTCAGAACCGGGCCGCCGCCATGCGCGTGCTGCAGTCCCGGCTGCTGGTACTCGAGCGCGAGAAAGAGGCCGCGACCAAGAAAGAGCTCGCCGGCAACATCACCGCGAGCTGGGGCGACCAGATGCGCAGCTACGTGCTCGCGCCCTACCAAATGGTCAAGGACCTGCGCACCGAGTACGAGGTGAACAACCCCAGCAACGTCTTCGATGGTGACCTGGACGGTTTCATTTCGGCCGGCATCCGCTGGCGCAAGAAAGCCCCCGAAGACTAAACGGATGCTGAGCCTTCCCCCTCTCGGGTATGTCGCAGTAGGGAAAACGCCAGCGGGTGCCTAGGCTCTAAGAGCTATGATCCGCTTTGATCACATAACCAAGAAGTATCCCGGCACCTCTCGGCCGGCCCTGAACTCGATCGACGTCGAGATTTTGCGAGGCGAATTCGTCTTTCTGGTCGGCGCCTCCGGATCGGGCAAATCGAGCTGTCTGCGGCTCGTGCTCAAGGAGGAGAAGCCGACCAGCGGCAGCATCCACGTGCTCGGGCAAGACCTGCGCTCGATCTCCAACCGCAAGGTGCCCTACTTTCGCCGCAACATGGGCGTGGTCTTTCAGGACTTTCGGCTGTTGCCGAACAAGACGGTCTTCGACAATGTCGCGTTCAGCCTGCAGGTCATCGGCAAGAGCCGTGGCTTCATTCAGGAAGCCGTGCCCGACACCCTGAAGATGGTCGGCCTGGCCGAGAAGGCCCAGCGCCTGCCGCACGAACTCTCCGGTGGTGAGCAGCAGCGCGTGGCCATTGCCCGCGCCATCGTGAACAAGCCCCAGATTCTGCTGGCCGATGAGCCCACCGGAAACCTCGACCCCACCACGAGCGCCGAAATCATGGCACTGCTCGCGAGCATCAACGCGGGCGGCACCACCGTGATCATGGCCACCCACGAGGCCGGCATCGTGGACAAGATGCAGCGCCGCGTGATCGAACTGGTCAACGGCGAGATCGTGCGGGATGAACGCCAGGGCGGCTACGCCACCGCGTCCATCCCGACCATCGTGCCGTCGTCTGAAGCGGATGCCGCAGCGAGCGACCCCGTGCCGGTCGCGTCGGCCGCCGTCGCAGCGCGGGCCGCGGCTCAACCCTCGTTGACGCATCCGTCGGCGCCGGTTCCCGAAACCTCCGTGTCCCTGCACCAGGCGGCGGCAGCTGCGGTTGCAGCGGCGGCCGCGTCGGTTGTTCCGACACCGTTTGAGTCGGCTCCTGCGGCCGAATCTCCTGCTGCAGAGGAGGCCGGTCCCGCCGTGGCCACGCCATCGATGGCGCGCCCGGTTCTTCCGGTCGCCCCGAACGACGCCCCCGAACAGCTCACCCTCGCCGAGAAACTCGGCCTGCGGGCGCCGGGCGAGAAACCCGACCAAACCGGCGAACAGAACGTGGGGCCCAACCGATGAGGCTCGGACTGGTGCTCTCCGAGGCCGCGAACGGTCTGCGACGCAACGCATCCATGGTCGTCTCCGTGGTACTCGTGACTTTCATCTCGCTGACCTTCGTCGGCGCGGCCGTACTGATGCAGATGCAGATCGGCCAGATGAAGAACTTCTGGTACGACAAGGCGCAGGTCGGTATCTACATGTGCTCCGACATCTCGCCGGGCGAAACCTGCACCGGCGGCGACGCCTCGGCAGAGCAGATCGCAGCCGTCGAGGCCCAGCTCGAATCGCCGACCCTGGCGCCGTTCGTCGACACCTACTATTTCGAGACGCACGAGCAGGCCTTCGAGAACTTCAAGAAGCAGTTCGCCGGCAACCCGGTGGCCGATTACGTGACCGCGGATCAGTTGAACCAGACCTTCTGGGTCAACCTCCAGGACCCGTCCCAGTCCGCCGTGCTGGTCGAGAGCTTGTCCGGGGTGGCCGGCGTAGAAAACGTCGCTGACCAGCGCAAATACCTGGACCAGATTTTCTCGGTACTCAACGTCGCGAGCTACACCGCCATCGGCATTGCCGGGTTGATGCTGATCGCAGCGGCGCTGCTCATCGCCACGACCATCCGTTTGTCGGCGTTCTCGAGACGCCGCGAACTCGGCATTATGCGACTGGTCGGCGCGAGCAACCGGTTCATTCAAACGCCGTTCATTCTCGAGGGCGTCTTCGCGGCGCTGCTCGGCTCGCTGCTCGCCGGCGTCGCGATTGTGGCGCTGGTGTACTTCTTCGTGCAGGGCTATCTCGGGGCCAGACTCACCGGCTTTGCCCTGGTCGGTATGGATGATGCGCTCGTTGTGGTGCCCATCCTGCTGGTGGTCGGCGCGGTGCTCGCCGCGTTCTCGGCCAACTTCGCGATCACCCGCTACCTCAAGGTCTAAGCGTCAAGCGGATGCCCGCGCGCAGCGACCAGGCGCGGGGCCGGTAGACTGGTGGGCTGTCTGCCGGATCTTTCGGCGGCATCCACTTGACGAATAAGAATTGAGGTGAGCACATGCCCAGGGAACGTGGCGAAAAGGTCGTGGCGACCAACCGCAAGGCCCGACATGACTACCTCATTAGTGACACCTACGAGGCCGGAATGGTCCTGAGCGGCACCGAGGTCAAGTCGCTGCGCGCGGGCCGGGCCACCCTGGTTGACGGCTACGCCTTCATCGAGGGCGGCGAGGCCTGGCTGGATGCGGTGCACATTCCGGAGTATTCCGGCGGCTCGTGGACCAATCACCCGCCGCGCCGCAAGCGCAAACTCCTGCTGCACAAGAAGGAGATCATTAAAATCAGCCACAAGACCAAGGAGGGCGGTTACACGCTCATTCCGCTGCGGATTTACTTCGCGGATGGTCGGGCCAAGGTTGAGATCGCCGTCGCCAAGGGTAAGAAAGAGTACGACAAGCGTCAGACTCTGCGGGAACGCACCGACAAGCGCGAATCGGACCGCGCGATGTCGGCGCAGCGCCACCTCGGCGACTAGGCAACTTCTGTAGTAGTATGGAGGGCTGCACCGAAACTGGTGCAGATTGGTAACTCAACAGCGTGTGACACGAACCCATCGCATGAGCTTTCATTTGGAAAGCGTGTGATGTGTAGGGGGATGATCGGTTTCGACATTGTTTGCGCAATTGTGAGAAGCGGGTCGAGGATGCAGGGTTATCTCGTAAACGATCTCTGCAAAACAATAAGTGCCAATTCAAAGCGCACTGACTTCGCTCTCGCTGCCTAAGCGAAAGCACTAAAGAAGTCCGCCAGACCGGGAATGCTCTCTACCCGGATCCTGACGCCATTTAGAGAGATTGCTTCTACATTGAGCCACGGGGTGTAGAGGGACTTAAACGAAGGCTGGGCCTGTCGGAGTAGATGCCAGTGGCAAATTCCGGGGCCGAGAAAGCGATTTCACTGGATACACCCGTAGAAGGCATATGACCACAGCAGTGGACCGGGGTTCAATTCCCCGCATCTCCACCACCGGTTCTGTCACACGCTGTTACCGATCCTGAGGCCGCCCATTGGGCGGCCTCATTTGGTTTAAGCGGATGCTATGGTCAGCGCAGGCGCAGGCCGACCGACGGGCGGATGGGTTCGCGCTGGCCGCCGGAGTGCACGATGAAGTCGCCGTCGACACTGAGCTGGCTGGCATGGCAGCGGAGGGCGGCCACGACGGTGGCGCGATAGGCGTCGAGGTCGAACCATTCCGTATCCTCTGTGGGGGAGTGGAGAATCTCGGCGTAGGGGATGGCGAGTGCTCGGCTGGCGGCGAGGGCGGCGTCGTGTACGCGGACGTGGTCCGGGTGGCCGTAGCCGCCGGTTCGGTCGTAGCTGATGACCAGGCTCGGTTGCACGTGCTGGAGAACGGCGACGAGGTCGGTGGTGACCTCGGCGAGCGGAGCTCGGGCGAGGGCATCCGCTGCGGAATCGGCGGCAGGGCCGGCCAGGCCGGGGCGGATCCACTCCATACCGGAGTCGCGGTAGTGGCGCGGCGCGAGCCCGGGCGCGCGGGCCGGTGCCTCGCCGAGCCAGAATCCCTCGTTGATGCCGAGCGTCCGGGCGGCGCGCTCGAGTTCGCGCTCGCGTTCCTCGGCCAGGGCGGCAGTGCCGACGAGCGCCGCGAGCGGCCCCGCGACGACTTCACCGCGTTCACCGCGGGTGGCCGTAACCAGGGTGATGCGGATGCCGCGGCTCGCGAGATACGCGATGAGGCCGCCGGTGCCGATGGTCTCGTCGTCGGGGTGCGCGTGTACGAACAGCACCGACCTGACGGCGTCCAGAATGCTCATCGGGCAGAATCTCGATCGCTCTTCGGCGTGACAGTCGGGGGGACAGCGGATTCGAGAGCCATCCGTCGAGCCTATCGCCGACCGCCCGTGGCGCCCCACGTACGCCATAGGGCAAAAGATGGCACCTCGCGTAACACGCGCTTCGAACTGCGCGCGCTGCCCGGTACAGCTAGCCGCGAAGGACCGTTCGTGAAATGGACGTGCTCCCCGGAGCTTGACTCGATGGCGGCGACGATGGCGGTGGCGGGTTGGGGTCGACGAGGTCGTCATGGTGGACAGAGTCGCCGTGGATGGAGTCGACGAGGGTGTGCAGGGGTTCGTTGCTCCCGCCCCACTGCAGGGAGATGATCTCGGCCGCGATCGAGACCGCTGTCTCCTCCGGCGTGCGGGAGCCGAGATCGAGGCCGATCGGACTGCGCAGCCGGGCCAGCTCGCTATCTGTCACGCCGACCGCCCGCAGTCGTTCCAGCCGGTCGAGGTGGGTGCGGCGGGATCCCATGGCGCCGATATACGCCACCGATGGGCCGTGCAGGGCGGCTTCAAGCAGGGGAACGTCGAATTTCGGGTCGTGGGTGAGCACACAGATGACCGTGCGGGGATCGATGAGGCCGGCCGCGATCTGTTCGCGCAGGTAGCGGTCGGGCCAACTCACCACGACTTCGTCGACCCCGGGAAAGCGGGCGGCGGTGGCGAACACGCCACGGGCATCGCAGACCGTTACCCGGTAGCCGAGAAAGGTTCCGAGCCGGGCCAGAGCGGTGGCGAAATCGATCGCTCCGAAGACCAGCATGCGGGGCCTGGGCGCGTAGCTCGCGAAGAACACCCGCATGCCCTCGCCGCGACGCTCGCCGTCTGGACCGTAGGTCAGAGTCGTGTTGCGGCCGGCGGCGAGCAACCCCTGGGTGTCGTCGCCGATGGCGTGGTTGGCGCGGTCCGATCCGAGATCGCCCGCGAATCCCTGCGGCCGCACCACGAGGTGGCGGCCGATCCAGCCGGCATCCGGATGCTCGATCACCGTGGCGACCCCCACCGGGCGCCCGGCGTCCACATCGTCATACACCCCCTCGAGCAGCGCGAAGGTTCCGCGGGAGACGGGTTCGATGAAGACGTCGAGGATACCGCCGCAGGTCAGCCCCACCGCGAAGGCGTCGTCGTCGCTGATGCCGTAGCGCACGAGTACCGGCACGCCGTCCTCTACGACCTGGGTGGCCAGTTCGTAGACGGCGCCCTCGACGCAGCCGCCAGAGACCGAGCCGGCGACCGTGCCGTCGGCGCTGACCAGCATCGATGCGCCGGCTGGCCGAGGTGCCGACTGGAAGGTGCGCACGACGGTCGCGAGACCCGCCGTCGCGCCGCCCTGCCAGCCAGCGAAGAGGGTAGTGAGAACTTCACGCATGCCGGGCTCCCTTCTGTCGTCGGTCGACTCTAACGGCCGGATGCCCGTCGACCGATTCGGTATGCGATGAACGCTACCGTGGCCAGCAGACCCACAAGTTTCACCGGGTCGCTCAACTGGTCGGCAATGACGCCCTTGACCAAGCTCAGAGCGTCGAGGCTCGGGGCCGGCGCTGCCCGATAGGGCGCGCCGCGATGCCCACCAGCGGGCGCCCCGCGATGGCCGTCTGCCGGAGCCGCGCGCGGTGGCACTGGGCGCGGCGGCACGGCGCTGGGCAGCCGGGCGGGGGCATCCGGCGTGACGTTAGGGAGAGTATCGGCGGCCGGGGCATCCGCTTCACCGTCGGAATCAGCAGCGGCACCGCCCTCGATCAGGTCTTGCAGATTGCCGGCGAACAGCCCCATCATCTGCTCGGTGACGCTGCTGATGACGCCCTTGCCCATGGCCGCCGCCTTGCCGGAGAGGGACAAATCGGCGCTGACCGTGCCCTGGGTGACACCGTCGGTTTCGACCAGAACGAGGGTGACCGTGGCCTGGGCTGTACCCTGACCGCGGGTCTCCTGAGCCTTGCCGGAGAATACGGCCCGGTGTGCCTCGGCGTCGCGCTCGTCGACGTTCATCTGCCCGCGGTACTGCATCGTGACCGGGCCAAGCTTGACCTTCATCCCCACCTGGTAGTTGTCATCGCTGAGTTGGTTGAGAATCTGAGCGCCCGGCACACACCCGGCGACACGTTCGAAGTCCATCAGGGTGTCCCAGACCGTGTCGACGGGGGCGATAACGGTGAAGGTGCTGTCAAGTTGCATCAGGGTGTCCTCTGCTCGGTCAGGTCGGTTGGTGGGAGATTGCTCGTTGATCGGATGCTGGCGGGTCGCCGCGAATCGCGGCCGCCACCTCGGCCAGGGCGGCGTAGCTGTGGCCGCTGACGAAGGCGTCGCAGTAGGGGAGCGCGGCGGCCATGCCGCCGACGAGCGGCCGGTAGTCGACGGCGACCTTGCGCGGGTTCACCCAGATGATGCGGTGCGCGAGTCGGCGCAGGCGTGCCATCTGGGCGTCGACGTCGACTGGGTCGTCCTGCGCCCAGCCGTCCGAGAACACCACGATCACCGCTCCCCGGGCCAGACCGCGTCGCCCGAAATCGTCGATGAATCGACGGATGCTCGCGGCCAGCCGGGTACCGCCGGCCCAGTCCGTCGCGGTGGCGGCCGCCTGCGCGAGTGCCTGGTCCGGGTCGCGGAGCGCGAGCTGACGGGTCAGCCGGGTGAGCTGGGTGGAGAACACGAACGCTTCGGCCCGCGCGCCGGACGCCGCGCCCTGAAGCAGCGACAGGAACACCCGGGTGTAGGGCTCCATCGAGCCCGAAACATCGCAGAGCAGCACGAGTCGGCGCGGCTTCGACCGGCGGCGGGCGTGGTGCAGGGCGATCGGATCGCCCCCGGTACGCTGCGCTGACCGCACGGTGCGGGCCAGATCGAGCCGGTCACGGCTGTGCCGCGACGGATGCCTGCGGCGGCTCAGGCGGGTCGGCGTCGACAGCACGATGCGGGCAACGAGCTCGCGCAGGCGGGCGAGTTCGTCGGGGGCGAGGTCGGCGAATGCCATGTTGTGCAGGTGTTCGTCGCTCGAGGCCAGGGCGAGGATGGCGTCGTGCTCCGGGGCCTCGTTATCGTTGTCGCTCGAGTCGGTGCCGGGCAATGGGGCCGGCGGGCGATCGGCCCCAGGCTCGGGAGCTGCGGCCGGACGATTGGTCGGCGGGGTGGCCTGGGAACGGGTTTCCGAGCCGATCGCCGGGGGAGCATTGGGATCACCGCGGCTTTCGGCCGGGTCGAGTCGACCGTCGAAGACGGCGCTGAACACCGCGTCGAACCGGGCAAGGTGCTGCTGCTGGGAGACGAACACGATCCGGCAGGCCCAGTACAGGGCGGCGCGGTCGGTCGGGGGGACGAGGCGGAGCGCCTCGGCCAGCCGGGCCGCCCGGTCGGGCGACACGGGAAGTCCGGCGCGGTGCAGGGCCGTGCTGAACCCAGCGGCGAGGGCCGCAGCTTCGATCGGCAGGATCCGGCCCTGGGCCGGCGGCTTCGGAAACCTCGGTGAGGCCGACTCGATGTCGCGCTGACGCGCGTCGGGCTTGCTGGTGCCTGGCTCACTTCTGCCGGGCACAGGTGCGCCGCGGTCAGGCACCGGCGGCCTCGACGACCCAGGCGGCCCCGCGAGCGGTAGCGAGATCGAGGTCGTCACGGTTCTTCAGCACGAAACCCCAGGTCTGCTCGACCGCCCGGCCGCTCAGCTGCTCCATGCCGAGCACCCCGAGCGCGCCCACCCAGTCGATGGCCTCGGCGATTCCGGGCGGCTTCACCAGGTCAAGCGAACGCAGGCGGGTGATGGCCTGTGCGGCCTCGGTCGCAATCACCTGTGAACTGCTCGGTACCCGGCGGCGCACGATCTGCGCGATCCGCTCCGGCCCCGGGTAGTCGATCCAGTGATAGAGACAGCGCCGGGTCAGCGCGTCATGCAGATCGCGGGTGCGATTGCTGGTGAGAATCACGATCGGCGGATGCGTGGCCCGCACGGTTCCGAGCTCGGGGATGGTGACCGCAGCCTCGGCGAGCAGCTCAAAGGTGAAGGCTTCAAACTCGGCGTCGGCCCGGTCGATCTCGTCGAGCAGCAGCACGGCCGGCCGCGGGCCCGCGTGCTCGATCGCCTGCAACAGCGGGCGGCGCAGCAGGTAGTCGCGGCCGAACAGCTCGGTCTCGGCCAGTTCAACCCCGCGCGCCTCGGCCAAACGGATGCCGAGCAGTTGCCGCGGGTAATTCCACTCGTACAGTGCCTCCCCGGCCGAGATGCCTTCGTAGCACTGCAGGCGAAACAGTTCGGTGTCGAGCAGTCGGGCGAGTGCCTTGGCGATCTCGGTCTTGCCGACCCCCGGTTCGCCCTCGAGTAGCAGCGGCTGCCGCATGCGGACGGCTAGGAACACCGCGGTTGCGAGCCCGTCGTCGGCCAGATAGTCCTCGGTATCGAGGGCGCGCTGTAGCGCGGCGACATCGGGCACGATCTCGGGCAGAGTCACCAACGCAGCCACCCCCATTGTGAAGTCGGGCGGTTACCGCGCGGGTGCCTACCGCGCGGTCGCATACGGCTCCGGATTCGCCAGAAACGCCTTGCGGCAGCCCGCCGCACAGAAATAGACGGTCTCGCCGTTGTGCTCGACCTGCAGCGTCGACGGCAGCGCGGCCACGGACATGCCGCAGACCGGGTCGATCGCGACGCCGGCGGCCTGCGACTCGGCAGCAGGTGGGTCGGTAGCACGCGCTTTGGCGTCAGGCGGCTCTGCGGCGATCGCCGAATCCGCCGCTCCCGCCACCGCACCGGCACCAGCCGCGCCCACACTAACCGCGCCCACACCAACCGGATGTCCCCGCCCGGCCCGCTCCTGCACCAGCTGCGCCAGAATCGACACCGCAATCTCTCCGGGCGTTCGCGCCCCGAGGTCAAGGCCCGCCGGACTGAACACCCGCGCGCGCTGCTCCGGCGACACGTTGAGCGACGCAAGCACCGCCGCACCGCGCCGGGGACTGGCCACGAGCGCCACGTACGGCACCCCCACAGCCAGCGCCGCCAGCAGCGCGGACTCCTCGTCCCTGCCGTGGGACGCGACGACCAGCGCAGCGTCGCCGGCCTGCGGGGCGGCAGAGGCGCCATCCGTTTGCAGGAGCTCGAAACCGACGAGCGGTGCGAGGGTGGCAAGGGCCGTGGCGTCGGGCGTCGACCCGACCACGATCAGGCGCGGCAGGGGAAGGCGCGGTTCGAGAAAGATCTCGATCGCCCCGCCGCTGACACAGGGGTTGGAAACCTCGACCGCGCCGTCCTCCACCGTGCTCGACGGTACACCGGCCACGACCTTGAGCAGCAGCGGCTGGCGGCTTTCGAGCACCTGCAGGCTGTACAGGCGAACGGATGCCTCCACGCAGGTTCCGCCGACGAAGCCCTCGATCTCGCCGGTCAAGCGCACGAGCGCCGTGTCGCCCGCGTGCGCGCTCGTCGGGCGCACCGCGCGCACCACGGTCGCGTGCACGAACGGTTCGCGGCGCGCCTCGAGCTCCCGCTCCAGCACAGACTTCATCTCGGGCATGCTAAACCGGCGGTCTCGTGCGGCCCTGCATGGCCTCCCAAACCCGGGATGGTGTGCACGGCATGTCCATGTGCACCACGCCGAACGGGGCGAGGGCATCCACGACGGCGTTGACGACGGCCGGCGGTGACCCGACCGTGGCAGACTCACCAACGCCCTTTGCTCCGATCGGGTGGTGCGGCGACGGAGTCACGGTGAAGCCGGTCTCCCAGTCGGGTACCTCCATTGCGGTGGGGATGAGGTAGTCCATGAACGAGCCGCCGAGGCAGTTGCCCTCGTCGTCGAACTCGATGATTTCCATCAGTGCCATGCCGACACCGTCGGTGAGGCCACCATGAATCTGGCCCTCGATGATCATCGGGTTGATTCGGGTGCCGCAGTCGTCGACGGCGATGAAGCGGCGCACCTTGACATGGCCGGTGCCCGGGTCGACGTCGACGACGCAGATATAGGCGCCGAACGGAAAAGTGAGGTTGGGCGGATCGTAGGTGACCTCGGCGTCGAGATTGCCGTCGATACCCTCGGGCAGCGCGACCGTGCCGTGGGCGCCCATCGCGATCTCGGCCATGGTCTTGCCCACGCTCGGATCGCCCTTGACGAACCAGCGGCCCTTCTCCCACTCGAGGTCTTCCGGCCGGGTCTCGAGCATGGCCGCGGCGATGAACCGGGCCTTCTCCCGCACCTTGCGGGCGACGAGCGCCACGGCGGCGCCGCTGACCGGAGTGGACCGGCTGCCATAGGTGCCGAGGCCGAACGGTGTCTGGTCGGTGTCACCGTGCACAACGTCGATGTCTTCCGGGGGGATGCCGATCTCCTCCGCCACGATCTGCGCGAACGTCGTTTCGTGGCCCTGACCCTGGCTTTGCACCGAGATGCGCACGACGGCCTTGCCGGTGGGATGGATGCGCAGTTCGGCGCCGTCCGCCATTCCGAGGCCGAGAATGTCCATGTCCTTGCGCGGTCCGGCACCGACCGTTTCGGTGAAGAATGAGATGCCGATGCCCATGAGCTCACCGCGTTCGCGTTTCTCCTTCTGTTCGCGGCGCAGTTCGTCGTAGCCGGCCATCTTCATCGACAGCCGCATGGTGGGTTCGTAATCGCCCGAGTCGTACTCCCAGCCGGTCTTGTTGGCGTAGGGAAACTGCTCCTTCTTAATGAAGTTTTTCAGGCGCAACTCTGCCGGGTCCATGTCGAGCTTGCGGGCCAGGATATCGACCATCCGCTCGACCAGGTAGACCGCTTCGGTGACCCGGAACGAGCAGGCGTAGGCCACGCCGCCGGGCGCCTTGTTGGTGTACACGCCGGTCACGGTGCAGTGCGCTGCCTGAAGGTCGTAGCTGCCGGTGAAGATGTGAAAGAACCCGGCCGGATACTTGGTGGGCTGGGCGGTGGCGTTGAACGCGCCGTGGTCGGCGAGTACGTTGGTGCGCAGGGCCAGGATCTTGCCGTCCTTGGTCGCCGCGATCTCGCCCTGCATAATGTAGTCCCGGGCGAACGAGGTGCTCATGAGGTTCTCGGAGCGGTCCTCGACCCATTTCACCGGTTTGCCGGTGACGATGGAGCCGACTACGGCGAGAATATAGCCCGGGTAGATGCCGACCTTGTTGCCAAAACCTCCGCCGATGTCGGGGGAGACCACCCGAATCTTGTGCTCGGGAATGCCGGAGACCATCGCGAACAGGGTGCGGTGGGCGTGGGGCGCCTGCGTCGTCTCGTACAGGGTGAGGCGGCCGTCGACGGCATCGAAGTCAGCTACGGCGCCGCAGGTTTCCATCGGCGCCGGGTGCACCCGCGGGTAGACGATCTCCTGCTTCACCACGACGTCGGCGCTCGCGAAGACGGCATCCGTTTCGGCTTTGTCGCCGGCTTCCCAGTCGAAGATGTGGTTGTCGGTGCGGCCCTCGAGGTCGTCGCGAATGACGGGAGCGCCCGGGTCCATCGCCTTGCGGGCGTCGACGACGGGCGGCAGTACGTCGTACTCGACCTGGATCAGTTCGAGGGCGTCGCGGGCGGCGTAGCGGTCGTCGGCGACGACAAAGGCGACCTCCTGGCCCTGGAAGCGCACCTTGTCGGTGACCAGCACGGCCTGCACGTCCATCGAGAGGGTCGGCGCCCAAGCCAGGCCGAGGGCCTGCAGGTCGCTGCCGGTGATGACGGCGTGCACGCCGGGATGGGCGAGCGCCGCGGTGGTGTCGATCGAGACCAGCCGGGCGTGGGCGACGGGAGCGCGCAGGATCGCACCGTGCAACATTCCGGGCAGCACGATGTCGTCGACATAGTGGCCCTTGCCACGCACGAATCGCGGGTCTTCCTTGCGTTGCATACGCCCGTGGCCGATTGGCCGGTCGTGGTCGCCGGCCGCCGGGTTCGACGGGCGGTCTTCGAGGATGGTCATGCGCGCACCTCTTCATCTTCGGTTGTGTCAACGGCGGCAACGAGCGGATGCTCGGCGGCCCACTGAATCGACCGCACGATGGTGGCGTAGCCGGTGCAGCGGCAGATCTGTCCCGAGATAGCCTCGCGAATGTCGAGCGGTTCGGGGTGCGGATTGTGGTCGAGCAGGGCGCGGGCGGTGAGCATCATGCCGGGGGTGCAGAAACCGCACTGCAGGCCGTGCTCCGCCATGAAGCCCTGCTGCACCGGGTCGAGAGTGGCGCCGTCGGCGAGTCCTTCCACCGTCGTGATCGTGTGGCCGTCGGCCATGGCGGCCAGCACGGTGCACGATTTCACCGGCTGGCCGTCCATGAGCACCACGCAGGTGCCGCAATTACTGGTGTCGCAACCCCAGTGCGTTCCGGTGAGCCGCAGGTCGTCGCGAATGAAGTGCACGAGTAGTACGCGCGGTTCGATCTCGCGGGTGACATCGGTGCCGTTGATGGTCAGGCTGATTTGCATGAGGGCTCAACTCCTAGATCGTGATCTCAGAAACGGATGCGGCGGCGCGGCGGCAGGCCGCCCGCAGCACCCTGCGGGTCAGCTCGTCGGCGAGGTGCCGCTTGTAGTCGACCGCTCCGCGCTGGTCGGTGAGGGGGTCGCAGGCGATGGAGGCCAAGCGCCCGGCCTCCGTGAATAGCTCCTCGGTCGGAGCCTGGCCGACCAGCACGGCTTCGACCTCGGTTACATTGCGGTCGAGTCCGACCGCGGTGAGGCCGACGGCCACCTGGCCGATCGTGCCGTCGGACGCGAGGCTGACCGAAGCGCCGGCCGCGGCGACGGCCCAGTCTCCGACTCGTCGTTCGACCTTTTCGTAGGCGCTGCCGGAGCGCTCCCGAATCGGCACGCGCACCTCGATCAGCAGTTCGTTCTGGGCCACCGCGGTCTCGTACGGGCCGCGATGGAATTCGGCCATCGACAGCATCCGCTCACCGGCCGGCCCGCGCACGACGGCGACCGCTTCGAGCACGTGGCACACCGTGGAGAGATCTTCGGCCGGGTCGGCCTGGCAGAGCGAACCGCCGATGGTGCCGCGGTTGCGCACGATCGGGTCGGCGATGACCCGTTCGGCGTCGGTGACGATGGGGAACAGGCGCTGGACGTCGTCGGATTCGAGCAGCGTCGTGTGCCGGGTCATGGCGCCGATGCGCAGCACGTGCTGATCAACGAGCACTCTGTCAATCAGCAAGTAGTCGAGCTCGAACAGGTCGTTGATGTCGATGAGCCAGTCCGGCCGGGCCAGACGCAGTTTCATCATGGGCAGCAGGCTGTGACCGCCGGCGACCACCCGGGACTCGGGCCCGTGACGATCGAGCAGGGCCAGGGCATTTTCGACCGAACTGGCACGAACATAATCGAACGGAGCCGGAATCTGCACGGGCTTCTCCTCACGAAAGAAGGTTCCTTGGCCCCACGCATCATTGCGCGACACCATTGTGTGCCACAGCTTGCTCCCCGCGCCCACCCGCTGTCAATAACGACCTCGGCGAAGTTAGGCGTTCCGGCGCGCTCTACCGGGCCAGATACTCGTCATGCTGCCGATGCGCCTCAGCTACCTGCTCTCGGATGCGGTTGATGTCCTTGGCCTTGTCGCGGTATTTCAGGTCCATGGCCAGGACCTGTTCTTCTTCCGCGGTCAGCATTCGGTAGATCCGCTCGCGCTCGGCCAGATCAGCGGTGTAATCCAGATCGAGGTAGCTGACCGCGTGGCGGCGCGCGTTGTTGATGGCGGTCTGGGCTTTGCCCGCCTTACTCAACAGCGAGGCCACGACGGTGATCGTGAGCGCTCCGATGATGACGCTCAGGGACAGCCCCGTGCTGATTTCCACGACCGGGACCGGTACACCACCGTTGATGAACGGCAGATTGTTCTCGTGGAGCGCGTGGAGCACCAGCTTGACGCCGATGAACGCCAAGACGAACGCCAGGCCGTAGGAGAGGTAAATCAGCCGGTCCAGGAGCCCGTCGATCAGGAAGTACAGCTGGCGCAGTCCCATCAGCGAGAACGCGGTCGCTGTGAAGACAATGTAGACGTTCTGGGTCAGCCCGAAGATCGCGGGAATGGAGTCCAGCGCGAACAGGATGTCCGTACCGCCGATTGCCACCATGACCAACAGCATGGGAGTGAGGGCCTTCTTTCCCTCGTGCATGGTGAACAGCTTGTCGCCGTCGTAGTGGTCGGTGGTGTGAAAGCTCCGCTTGGCCAGGCGGATCATGAAATTATCCGCCTGATTATCGCCGTGTGCTTCGGGCTTGAGCAGATTGCCCGCGGTGATCAGCAGAATCAGGCCGAAGATGTAGAACACCCAGGCGAAGGAATTGATCAGCGCCGCGCCCAGAAAGATGAACCCGGTGCGGGCAATCAGGGAGAAGACGATGCCGAACAGCAACACTTTCTGCTGGTCTTCGCGGGGAACCCGGAAGCTCGCCATGATGATCAGGAAGACAAACAGGTTGTCAACGGACAGCGCCTTCTCCGTGATGTAGCCGGCGAAATATTCCGACCCCATCGTGCTGCCGCCGAAGACCAAGACCAGGATGCCGAAGAGGATGGCCAGGCCGACGTAGATGGAGGACCACACAGCGGCTTCCTTCAGCGAGGGAACGTGCGCCTTGCGAATATGAAAGAAGTAGTCGAAGGCGAGCAAAGCCAGGATGACAACGATGGTGATGACCCAGATGAGGGGTGTAACAGTCATGAACCCTGCTTTCCTAAGGTGGCGGCAGTGAGCTTAGCCCAGTTGCGGATGCTGCGTGACTCTTGGCGGCAAAGTGGCGGCTTGCGGTTGCCCAAGGTTAACCGCTTCGTCCGCGCCCGAGTAATCACGGGCGGTTCTTCCACTCCTGCCAAAACTTCGACTCGGCTACGGCTGCCTTCTGCTGCTCGAGGGCGTGCAGGCGGCCGTAGCTGAAGGTGTTCTCGCCGCGCAGGTAGGCGTCGACCGCGCCGCGCTTGAGCAGGCGCTCGCGGGCGATGACGCTGTCGTGCTGGTTGCCGAGAATGGTTTGAAGTTTCTGGGCGAAGGCACTGACCGTGGCGGCGCGCTTGCGGCTGAGCGGATGCGCCGTCTCAGCCGCATAGCGCAGCCGCTTGGCCCGCTTGCGCACCTCGTGCAGGGCGAGGTCGCGCTCGGCGCCCGGCACGGTTTTCGTGGCGGTTCGCACCGCGCGGCGCAGTTTCTTCCATTCCTTATTGATCAGTGCCGGCACGACCGTGCGTGCTTCCTGCCTGGCCACGGCGGTGAACGGCGGTGAGGTCACGAGCGCCGCGAGGGCATCGAGCAGCCGAAAGTAGCGGTGGCTGTTGAGGGCAATCAGGAGCGCGTGATGCGCCGCGTCGGTGTCAGTATCCGCGCGACTGCCGAGACGCTCGCGAATCGGGCCGAGCAGCAGCCCCTCGGGTTCGCGGTCGAGGTGGCCTGTGAGGCGGCGCTGTATCACCTCTTCGTCGCGGGAGCCGCCCAGAACGGCCCCGAGCCAGGCGAGTTCGCTGCGCAGGTGCGGCACCACGGTCGCATCGAGCAGGGAGTGATAGGTGGCGAGAACCGAGCGCAGCCGCCGAGTGGCGACGCGCAGGGCGTGCACGCTTCCGGCTGTGGCCTGCCGTACCTGGGGATCCTGGGCGCGCAGCACCTCGTACTGTTCGTGCAGGTTCAACACCAAAACGTCGCCGGCCCACCCCGAAGACCGGGGCCGCCGGGGCGCAGCGTCCGGACGCTCGGGAAACCGGTCGCCGAGGGCGCGGGCCAGCTTTGACGCGTGCAGCGACAAGTGGATGCCGCTCGCCGCGAGCATGGACTCCCCGGCGTCGAGCAGGGCGTCCGGACCATCGACGAGTTCGAGCTCCCATTCACGCCAGGCCGTCGTTGCCGGATCGGGGGTGAGACGCTCGGCCTGAACGTGGTCGTCGCAGAGCACCGCGAGGGTCTCGCCGCCCAGGCCGATCAGGGCATGCACCACCCGCTCGGTGTTCAGCCGGGCCACGGGAACGAGCGGGGAGTCACGCACGTGAAACCGCACGAGTTGGGCGAGCGAATCGGGGACGGCATCCGCTTCGCTGTGCCCATTAAAAACGAGTACGTGCTTGCCCAGCGGTGCGTGAATTTCGCGCCGACGCCCGGCATCCAGCGGCAGTTTCAGGTGCCACCCGGCGTCGTCGCCGCCGATGCGGCGACGCAGGGTGACGTGCTGGGCGGTGAGCACAAGATCGGCCGTGTCGAAATAGACGGCCTGAAGATCGTGGGTGACCGGCGCGGCAACCGTCTGCACCCCGGGAAGGTCGTACAACCGGGGCAGCAGCGCCGTTTCGTCGACGTCAAACTTGAGTTCTGTCTCGATGCCGCCGTTAGTATCCACGATTCAGCCTAGCGCGGGACCCGCGCCAGGCTGCCGAGGTCAGACGCCCGCGAGCCAGAGGTCGGGGCCGAAGATCTCGTAGTGGATGCGGTCGGCCGGAACGCCGGACTTTAGCGCCTGGGAGCGGAGGCTCTGCATAAACGGGAGCGGACCGCAGAGATACACCGAGGCGTCCTCCGGGATCGTCACGTTCGCCAGCGACATGAAGCCCTCGTGGTGGCCCTCACTCGGGATCTCCAGCCAGAGTTCGAGTTCGGCCGCCTCCAGCAGGGCGACGTCTTCGTTCATCTGGTCGCGCAGCGCCCAGCGCTCGAGGTTGCTCTCGGCATGCAGTACGAGCACCTCACGCTTTGAGCCGGTGTCTACCAGAGAACGCAGAATCGAGGCGCTGGGCGTGCAGCCGATTCCGGCTGAGGCCAGGACCAACGGGCCGGTGCCCGCATCGAGGGTGATGTCGCCACAGGGCACGGAGAGGATGAGCGTGTCACCGACCTGTACGTCGCGGTGCAGCACGGGGGAGACTTCGCCGTCGGCGTCGAGCTTGGTGGTGAAGACGCGGGTCGTGGACGTGCCGGCCGAGAGCGAATACTGACGCACCTGGCGGATACCGTCGGGCATGACGGCGGTGACGCTGACGTACTGGCCCGGCAGGGCGGGCGTCACGGGAGTGTCGTCGGCCGGTTCAAGGGTGAACGTGACGGCGTCGGTTCCGGCAGCTTCTTTTTTCACAACGATCCAGGGGGCGAGCGGCTTGTCGCTGGCGAGTCCGGCGTAGAGGCCCTTCTCCATCTTGATCAGGGCGTGAGCCATCAACCAGTAGACCTCGGTCCAGGCGGCGGCGATGTCGGCGGTGATGACGTCGCTGAGTTCGTCGGCGATGGCCTCGAACAGGTACTTGTAGACGACGTCGTACTGCTCGGGCGTAATAGAAAGGGAGACGTGCTTGTGGGCGATGCGGGAGAGCATGGCCTCCGGCGTGGTATCAGGGTTCTGCACGAGGTGGGTCGCGAAGACGGCGATGCTGCCGGCGAGGGCCTGCTGCTGCGTGCCGTTCCTCTGGTTGGAGCGGCTGAACAGCCCGTCGAACAGTTCGGGGTGAATGGTGAGCATGCGGTGGTAAAAGTTCTTCGCGATCTGGGGCATCCGCTCGCCGACGAGCGGCAGGGTGGCTTCGATGAAGGGGAGAGACTGGGGCGAGAGCATGAATACTCCTTCTGCGTGGCGACACCCGTTCGTGGGGTCTGCGTCAAAAGTAGCATTTGATATACCAATTAAACGGATGTTTTCTACAAGTTGTAGAAATTAGGGACTTTAGTCCTACCGCACCAGACCGAGTTCGACCAGAACCGGTCCATTAGGTTTTCCGTGTGGCAGAGCCGTGATGACGATGCCGTCGAGCTCGCGGTAGAAGGATTCCCGTGCCCGGCGCAGGGCGCCGCGGAGGCCGCATCCGCTCAATAATGGGCAGGGGCCATCGGGCGAGTCGCACGCTGCCAGATCGGTGCGGGTATCGAGCTGGCGCAGGAGAGCCCCGACGGTGGCTTCGCGGCCGAGCGTGCTGATGCGCACGCCGCCGGTGCGTCCCCGGATGACCTCGACCAAGCCCAGCTCGCGGAGCCGCATGATGGCCTTGGTGACGTGGTTGTAGGGCGTGCCGACCTCGGTGGCGACGACCCGTGAGGTGTACGTGATGCTCTCCGGCGCCGCTGCCAGCAGCATGACGACCCGCAGGCACACGTCGGAAAAAGCAGTGATCCTCATTCCCTAACTGTAGGTGCGCGGCTCGCGCCCCGAGAGTAGGAGAGAATGGGGCAAGTGAACACTGAGTCGGAGACGCTGTTTGAGATAATCCGCTTCGTGGACCTGGCGGGCGTGCTCGCCAATGCCATTCTCGGCGGCGTCGCCGCGCGCACCGCACGCCTCGACATTGTCGGCTTCGTGGTGCTCGCGATCATGAGCGGGCTTGGCGGCGGCATGATTCGCGACACGCTGCTGCAGCAGGGCACGCCGGCCGCACTGCTCGACCCGGCCTACCTGATCTGCGCCATCCTCGGCGGGGTCATCGCCTACTTCGTGACCTTCAACGGTCGCTGGACTCGCCGCGTGCTGCTGCTGCTCGACGCGCTCGCCGTGGGCTGCTGGTCGGCGGTCGGGGCGCAGAAGGCGCTCGAGGCCGGTCTCGGCTGGCTCCCGGCGATTTTGCTCGGCATTATCACGGCCGTCGGCGGCGGCATGGTGCGGGACATTCTGCTGCTCAAGGTGCCGACGATCTTCGGCGGAAACACGCTCTACGCCACGAGCGCGCTGCTCGCGAGCACCGAAATGGTCATCCTGAGCAAGCTCGGATTCGTCGCGATCGGCACCGGAGTCGCGATTCTCAGCGGCGCCGCGCTGTCACTGCTGGCCAAACGCTACGGCTGGATTCTTCCGACCGGGTACGCGCTGCGCATCCCCAAGCCGATTCTGCTGCTCAACCCCCGGGCTTGGCGGCAGCGCCGCCTCGATGCGCGCAACGCCCGCAACGGTGTGAATCCCGACGATCCGGGTGCCGGAGTCTAGTTTCGGCGCCCTCAGGCCGGGTTCAGCACGGCGAGGGTTGCCGCGTGCAGCAGGCCGTTCGTGGCCAGGGCGCTGCCGTGCCACGGTCCTGGCTGGCCGTCGATCGAGGTGAAGATGCCGCCGGCTTCCTGCACGATCGGGGCCAGGGCGGCCATGTCGTAGGGCTGCAGGTCGAATTCGCCGGCCACGTCGAGGTGCCCCTCGGCGAGCAGCATGTACGACCACATGTCGCCGTAGGCGCGAGTGCGCCAGACCTGGCGCGAAAGCGTGACGAGCTCGTCGAGGTGCCCGGCCTGATCCCACTGCTGCAGGCTGCCGTAGCTGATGGATGCTTCGGCGAGGGTTGCGATGCCGGAGACGCGTAGGCGGGTGGGGGCGGCATCCGCTTTGCTGCTGCTGCTGCTGCTGTCGGCGGTCGTACTAGTTGACCAGGCGCCGCTGCCGGTTGCGGCCCACCAGCGTTTACCGAGGGCGGGGGCGCTGACCACGCCGAGCACGGGGACGCCGTCGATGGCGAGCGCGATGAGGGTGGCCCAGATCGGGATGCCGCGGAGGAACCCGGCAGTGCCGTCGATGGGGTCGATGATCCACTGGCGCGTGGTTGATCCGGCCGTGCCGAATTCCTCGCCGAGAATGCCGTCATCGGGGCGCTCTTTGGCCAGCCGGTCGCGGATGGCGCGCTCGACCGCCCGGTCGGCATCCGTCACCGGGGTGCGGTCGGGTTTGGTCGTCACGACGAGATCGAGCGCTGTGAAGCGGGCACGGGAGATCACGTCGGCAGCATCGGCGAGGGCAAGAGCCAGCTGTAGGTCGTCGGAAAGGGCGTAGTTTTGCGGTTCGGTCACGGTCTCAAGGATAGTAATTTCACGAACGGATGCCGGTCACCGCCGCTTTTCGGCCTCGATTGGCATCATGCCCTCCTGGGGTGTTAGGGTTACACGTTGCCGCGGATAGTTCCGCTGTTTGACATGCACCTCTAGCTCAATTGGCAGAGCAACTGACTCTTAATCAGTGGGTTCCCGGTTCAAGTCCGGGGGGGTGCACCATCAAACCCCGTCGTTACTGTCTCACAGTGCGGCGGGGTTTTTTCTGCCCGTTTCGGGGCCTGATTGTCGGGTTTGCGCTCCCCGCTCTAGTTTGAACACGTGCCACCTTCTGAGTCACATGCCGCGAGACCCCGAGGCGTCGCTGGCCGTGCACGCGGCGCGGAGGAGAATTGCTGTGCACACTTGCTCTGGACGGAGTGTGCAGAGCAACTATGATGTGATCATGTCACTGGCACACTTGACGGTCAATCCCGAGGACGTACGCTCGAACACTCGCGACAGCGACCCGCGCCCGGCCTGGCTGGAGCAGGTTGCCGCCTACGTACAGCGGGCCGCCGCCGAGGGCGCCTCGGTGACGCTTACATCAAAGCAGCGGATGTTGACGCCCGATCAGGTCGCCGCAGCGTTGGGGGTCTCTCGGTCGACGATCTCGCGGAAAATCAAGGCTGGCGAGATCCATGTAGTGAAGGTCGGCAACCGTAACCGCATTCCATACGAGGAGTTCGAGCGGTTCTGGGATGCGACGATGGCGAACGACGCGGCGCTGGTGGACGACGATATCGAGGCTGAGTTCTTTGGTGAAGCTAGGGAATCCTGTCACTAACTCGGGGTAGCAGATTCGTTATCCCGACTTAGCTCGTGAAGCCGTGATAGGGCACTAGATGTGGGCCGTCACGGAGAGGTGGGCGAACTCGACAAACTAACCAGGTGATCGCTCGCGCCGTAACAGCCGCTGGCTCCGTAATGCCGTCTTGGCTGCTTCTTTGTGCATGGCAATTTGCGAGGCGGGCGAGGTCGGCGATGAGCCGTTCAGAGCTGTGGCGGGACTTATTGGCTAACGAGCTGCTGTGCCCTTTGATGTGAAATGTGGAGCGCCAGACCAATGTCCCGAACGGTGAGCCCCTGGTTGCGAAGTTCACGAGCGGCGGCGGACCACTCTGCCGCAGCCCTCGATCGCGCCATAGCTTCAGCGTGGCGAGCAAGGTGGACCGCCGCGACATGTTCCTGAACGGCCGCGGGGAGTTCCACCGAGATATCCATCTCAAAGCTGTCTTCCGCAACCTCCAGGAAAGATGCGATGTAGTCACGCGTCATTTCCTCCACTTCTGACAACGAGCGCGCCTGAGTCGCACCTTCCAGAGCGGGGATTTCGATGTACCAAAAACGTCCGTCGCGGCGGACCGTAGCTGCATAGGTGTCCATTGCCGATGTCCAATCGTTATTCCTCAACTACTTACTGAGGGCTTGCTGAAGTCCTTCAGAATTTTCGCGGCGAGCATTTCGCCGCGCTGTCCGAGATCACGTCTCGATGGCGGGGATCATGATCACGACTCCATTGAACGTGAACTTGTCGTGCTTTGTTCCACTCGCCGGAAGCCACTCAACATTGTTTGTCTTTGCAAGCAGCACGATGCGTTTCTCGAGAACCGCCCTCTCAGCTAGTAATAGTCGAGTTAGCTAAAGACACTTCAGTCTAGTGCACCATAGACAAAACTCAAGCTGGCTCGTGGTCACGGGCCGTTCGGGCGTGCGCCAGGCACTGCGTCGCTCGCACCAGTCGTCGAGGGGATGGAATGGCGTTTAGGGCTCGCGGCCACTTTAAGAAAAAACACCCATTATGGGTACATTTACTGGTAAATTTCCGCGAGGTGGCAGATTCCGTCAGTGGAAATCGGACATCAGTTCCACTCTTTCCCTACGAACGAGGAATCTGTGATTGTGAAAAACCTATTTTCCCGGCGAAGCGTGCGCAAGCCTGTCATTGCCGGCCTCGCGGTCGCTGCGCTTGCAACCATGGTTCTCGGCTTAACCGGGGTCTCCCCGTCGTTCGCAACGGACGAGACGAACCTGCTGCCCGGGGCCAGTGTGAAGAATTCGGCGGGTTTGATGGGTATCGTCGGCGAGAACTTCGACAACGGCGCTTGGGTCTATTCAGGTCCCGCCGTGGACGAAGAAGTCACCGGGGAAGATGCGGACTGCTCAGAGTATTGGAACGTGGTCGTGATCCTCTGCGATCCGTCACCCACGACCGGATCCAGGGGAGTTCTCACCCAGTTCTCGTCGGATACAGGATTGACGTGGGAAATGAACGGACAGAATTCGGTCGGATTCGTTGTTCTGGACCTCGGTCAGGAGTCGACGTTCAGCTCACTCGAGGTCTATCAGATGAAGGGTTCCGACGGCCAGACGACACGTGCGCAGCTTTTCGTGAGCAGTGCCGATTCAGAGACCTGGCCGACTCAGAGCGACGGCTCGTGGACCAGCGTCGCCTCGGGACCGGTGGCGGACGGGCCGGCTCAGACCGGTACTGGACCGGTGACCAACACGGCCGTCACGACTTATGACTTCGCGGCGACCACTGGGCGGTACGTGATGCTGTACTCGGAGAACGATGGCAGCCTCGATGAGGACGACTGGATCGAGACCGCTGGTGCGAAATTGTTCGGCTTCGTCGGCGCTGGGCCAGTGCCCACGGTCGAGCCGACGGTCGAGCCCACGGTCGAGCCGACGGTCGAGCCGACGGTTGTGCCGACAGTTGTGCCCACCCTAGGCTTCGATCTTGGCTTCGCCGTCGGAGACGTCGTCGACGGCTCAGAGATCACCGTGTCGGGTGCCGGTTTGCTTCCGGATTCCGCCTATGACCTAGTCGTACGCTCAACCCCGGTCACGATCGCGTTCGGATCTGCCAACTCCAGCGGTGCCTTCTCTGGCACCGGTGTGATGCCAGCCGGTCTCGCGGCCGGAGTGCACACGGTCACCCTGAGTGGTATTGCCGCAGATGGTACCGCGATCACTCGCGTGGCCTACTTCACCGTCAGTGCCTCCGGAACGGTGACCTATTTGTCCTTTGATGCGGCCGAGGCGCTCGCCTCGACCGGCTTCGCTGGTGCCCCGATCGGCCTCGCAGCTCTGCTGCTGCTCGCAGTGGGTGGCGCGCTCGTGATTCGTCGTCGTCAGGTCGCCCACTAGGCTCCCGCGAGAGCGGAGATTTTGCTGCTTCACGATCGCTGAAGCACCAAGATCTCCGCTCTCACTTGCGCTCAATCGGGTCTAGTCGCGGGTGGTGTGTGGGAGGGCTTCGATGGGGCAGGCTCTAGACTGTGGCCAGAGTCCGGGTTCGTGCAGGAACCGGCCGCATTGTCGCGGAGAGGTCACGTTTGTCCCACACCGAGTTGTCCACAGCCCAGTCCAGCGACGCGTCGAGTGCGGAATTGAGCGGCGAGGTGCTGCTGCAGCGGGACGGATCGCTGGCCCGCATCATCCTGAACCGGCCCAAGGCCCTGAATGCCCTCACGCACGACATGATCCGCAGTATCGCCGCAGCGCTCACCGACTGGGCTGACGACGAGACCGTGCAGACCGTGCTGCTCACCGGCAGCGGCGACCGCGCCCTGTGCGCCGGCGGCGACATCGTCTCGATCTACCGCGACGCCCGCACCGATCCAGACGAGAATGCCCGGTTCTGGGCCGATGAATACACCCTGAACGCGCAGATCAAGCGGTACCCCAAACCCTTCGTCGCCCTGATGGACCGCATCGTGCTCGGTGGGGGAGTCGGCCTCTCCGGCCACGCCTCACACCGCGTCGTGACCGAACGCACCCGACTCGGCATGCCGGAGACCACCATCGGTTTCGTGCCCGACGTCGGCGGTACCTACCTCTACTCGCGCACCCCCGGCGAGCTCGGCACCCATCTCGCCCTTACCGCCGCGATCATGACCGGTTCCGACGCGATCGCGCTCGGGCTCGCCGACAGTTTCGTCGACTCGACCCGGCTCGATTCCCTGGTCGAGGCCCTCAAACGGATGCCCGTTCCCGCGGCCATCGCCGAGTACGCCGAGTCGACGGTGCCCGCGGCCCCGCTGCTGGCCGAGCGCACCTGGATCGACGAGTGCTACGTCGGCAACAGCCTGCCCGGGATCATCGATCGGCTGCAGAACTCTCCCGTTGCTGCGGCCCGCGACGCCGCCATGGCCATTCTGGCCAAGTCGCCCACCGCGCTCACGGTCACCCTCGAAGCCCTCCGCCGCGCCCGTGAACTCGACAGCCTCGAAGCGGTGCTCGAGCAGGAATACCGAGTCTCCCTGCGCATGGTGGCCGGCCACGATGTGGTCGAGGGCATTCGCGCCCAGGTTATCGACAAGGACCGCAACCCGAACTGGCAGCCGAGCAGCCTGGACGCCGTGTCCGGCACCGATGTGCAGGCGCACTTCGCGCCGTTGGGGGAGCGCGAGCTGCGCCTGCCACGCGTACACGTTCCCGCCGAGCCCGAAACGAGCGTGCAGCCAAGCACGAGCGTCGAGCCCGGCATGACCGGCGAAATCCACACGACCGGCGAACTCCGCCAGAACACCGAACGGAAGGCCACCGTATGAGCGACACAACCCAGACCGAAACTCTGACCGACGCCGACACCTACGAAAACATCCTGCTCGAGCGCCACGGCCGGGTCGGCGTGATCACGCTAAACCGCCCGAAGGCACTGAACGCCCTCAACTTCCACACCATGCAGGACGTCGTCGGTGCCGCCACCCGGCTCGACACCGACCCCTCGATCGGCGCGATCATCATCACCGGTTCGGAGCGGGCCTTCGCGGCCGGCGCCGACATCAAGGAGATGGCATCGATGAGCTACATGGATATGTACCTCCAAGACTGGTTCGCCGGTTGGGACAAGCTCGCCGCCGTGCGCACCCCGGTCATCGCCGCTGTTTCCGGCCACGCCCTCGGTGGCGGCTGCGAACTCGCCCTGATCTGCGATTTCATTATCGCCTCCGACACCGCGACGTTCGGCCAGCCCGAGATCAAGCTCGGCGTCATACCCGGCATGGGCGGATCCCAGCGCCTGACGCGCGCCGTCGGCAAGGCCAAGGCGATGGAGATGATCCTCACCGGCCGTACTATCGACGCCGTCGAAGCCGAACGGGCCGGTCTCGTCGCCCGCATCGTGCCCGCCGCCGACCTGCTGGCCGATGCCCTCGCGAGCGCCACGGAGATCGCGGCCAAATCGGCACCGATCGCGATGCTCGCCAAGGAGGTCGTCAACGCGGCGTACGAATCGATGCTGAGCGGCGGCATCCACTTGGAACGTCGCCTGTTTCATTCGGTGTTCGCGACTGAAGATCAGAGCGAGGGCATGGCCGCCTTCATCGAAAAGCGGTCACCGAATTTCACGAACCGCTAACGACCACGCTTCCAGCTGTACTCATTCTCCGGCCGCCCGGGCGTGCCGTAGCGCGGCGCGCGCAGCACGAGACCGGTGTTGGCGAGATATTCCAGGTAGCGGCGCGCGGTCACCCGGGAGAGCCCCAGCGGCTCCATCAGCTCACTCGCCGAGACCGGCGCGGTCTGGGCCTGCAAGTAGGTGACCAGCGGATTCAGCGTCGAATCGGCCAGGCCCTTCGGAAGCGGAATATCGGTCGGCGCGCGCAGGCTCGCGAACGCGTTATCAACCGCCGACTGCGTCACAACGGATGCGTGCGCGTTCAGTTCCGCACGAAAGTCCCGGTAACTAGACAATTTCGCAGCGAAGGTCGAGTAGGTGAACGGCTTGATCAGGTACTGCACGACGCCGGCCGCGATCGCCCCGCGCACATTGTCGAGGTCGCGCACCGCGGTGATGGCGATGATATCCGTGGCCAGACCGGCCGAACGGATGCGCCGGCTCACGTTGAGCCCGTGGCTGTCCGGCAGGTTCATGTCCATCAGCACGAGGTCGATCGGGGTGCCGGCCGAGGCAGCGGCCGCTACCCGGCGAAAGGCCTCCTGCCCGGTGCCGACCGTGGCGACGAGCTCGAACCCGGCCAGGCGACCGATGTAGACGGCGTGCGCCTCGGCGGCGAGTGGTTCGTCCTCGACGACGAGCACGCGAATCGGTGCAGAGTCAGTCATGATCGACCGCCGCGGCGAGCGTTTCGGGCGGTGTCGGTGCGGCCGTGGTGTCTGCTGCTGCGGGCAGAGGCGCTGCGGGCAGAGCAATCGCCGGAATCGTCACCGTGNCGGCACCCTCGCGACGCCCGATGGTGAGTGTGCCACCGAGGCGCGTGACCGCCTGGCGCACCAAAGCCAAACCGAGGCCGCGGCCGCCGACCGGCCCAGTGCCCTTGGTGCTGAATCCCAGCCGCAGCACCTCATCGATGACATCGAGTGCCACACCGGCACCGCTGTCGGCCACCTCGATCACGACGGCCTGCTCGGTCGACGACACCGTGACAGATACGCGGCGTGGGTCGTCGCCGCCCGCCGCCGCATCGAGCGCGTTGTCGACCAGATTGCCGAGCACCGTCACGAGGTCCTGGATCGACAGCCCGGACTGCGCGAGCGTGCCGGACGCCGTGACGGTCAGGGTGATACCCAGTTCGTTGGCCTGCGCCGATTTGCCCATGATCAGGGCGCTGATCACCGGTTCGTCGACCGAGCCGACCATCTCGTCGGCGAGTCGCTGGCTCAATTCGAGGTCTTTTGTGGCGAATTCGAGTGCCTGCTCGGTGCGGCCGAGTTCCATCAGCGACACGATCGTGTGCAGCCGGTTGGAATGCTCGTGGGTCTGCGCTCGCAGTGCATCGGACAGGGTCCGCATTGACTGCAGCTCACTGCCCAGGTTCTGCAGATCGGTGTGGTCGCGAATCGTCGCCACGAACCCCATCGGTTCCGCCCGGGCACCCGCGTTCCCCGAGGCGGTCGCCGGCTCCTGGTTCACTACGAGTACTCGCGTGCCGGTCACATGAATCTCGTCGTGCGCGTTGCGGCCGCTCCGCAGCAGATCTCCGAGACTCGGCGGCAGGCTCAGGGCGGTCAAAGCCTGCGGTCGCTCGAAACTTCCCGCAGCCGGGCGCGGTGGAATCCCCAGCAGGGTGGCCGCCTGATCGTTGTAGAGCACGAGGTCACCGTGCAGATCGACCAGCACCAGACCCTCCCGCACGGAGCGCAGCACGGAGTCGTAGTAGACGAACAGTTGCGCGAGGTGCTCCGGTCCCCAGCCCAGGGTGACCCGGCGCAGATAACGCCCAAGCAGCCAGGTGCCGACCGACCCGGACGCCAGCAGCGCCAGCGCCAGGCCCAGCACCGAAGGCAGCTGTGCGTTCAGGGCGATCGAGATGTTCGTCGTCGTGGTGCCTACCGCGACGAGCGCGCGAACCGTATCGCCGGCATCCGTTACCGGCACGACGGCACGAACGGATGGCCCGAGCGTTCCGGTGCTGATTTCGGTGAAGGCCGTTCCGGACACGGCTGGCTGGATCGCGCCGATGTAGTTCTGGCCGATTTCGGCCGCGTTCGGATGGGTCCAGCGGGTGCGGTCCGGGGCCATGATCGTGATGAAGTCGAGCCCGGCGTCCTGCGTCAGCTCGAGGGCGTAGGGCTGCAGCATCGTGCTCGGGTCGGCGGCTTCGCTGGCCGCGAGCACGAGGGGACTGTCAGCGATGGCGGTGGCGACGGCCAGCATCCGGTTGCTGGTCTCGTCGTAGCCACGATCGCGAGCTTCGACGAACAGAATGGTCGCGACCAGGCCCGACAACACGACGATGAACAGCGCGTGCGCGACAAAGAGCCGCCTGGCTATGCTCCATTCCCTGCGCATTCGTAGGTACCTTTCTGTGACTCATGAACAATATGACCGCAACCGTGACCCCGTGAGCCGTGTCGACCAGTGTGGAACACATTGCAGCAGCCGGTGCCCGCAGTGGCTCCGATAAGCCTAGACAAAGGAGTCTGCCATGGCATCGACGCCATCACCCCGTACCAAGTCGAAGAAACCCGCCAAGCCCAGGAAGAAGATCGACTCGTCGCACTACCTCTATATGGCCGTTATTATCGCGGTCATTCTCGGTATCGTCGTTGGTCTGGTCTGGGGCGGCGAGAAGGGCTTCGCTGTCTCGCTCAAGCCGCTCGGTGACCTGTTCATCGCCCTGATCAAGATGATGATCGCGCCGATCATTTTCTGCACCATCATTCTCGGCATCGGCTCGATCGCCAAGGCCGCCACCGTCGGCAAGATCGGCGGCCTGGCACTCGGCTACTTTCTGGTCATGTCGACCTTCGCGCTCGGCATCGGCCTGGTCGTCGGCAACATGATCCACCCGGGCGACGGCATCGACCTGTCGGATGCCACCTACAAGGCCACCGAATCCGCCGACACCCAGGGTTTTTTGCTCGGGATCGTCCCCGCTACTCTGTTCTCGTCGCTGACCAGCGGCAACATTCTGCAGACGCTGCTCGTGGCTCTCATCGCCGGCTTCGCGCTGCAGCGAATGGGCCCGGCCGGCAAGCCGATTCTTGAGGGCATCGCCCACGTGCAGGCCCTGGTCTTTCGCATTCTCATTATGGTCATGTGGCTCGCCCCGATCGGCGCATTCGGCGCGATCGCGGCGGTCGTCGGTGCCACCGGCATTCAGGCCGTGATCAGCCTGTTCACTCTCATGGTCGCCTTCTACATCACCTGCATCCTCTTTATCGTGGTCATTCTTGGCGGCCTGCTCAAACTCGTCACCGGCGTGAACATTTTCAAGCTCATGCGCTACCTCGGCCGGGAATACCTGCTCATCGTCTCGACTTCGTCGTCGGAAGCAGCCCTGCCGCGCCTGATTGCCAAGATGGAACACCTCGGCGTCTCCAAGCCCGTTGTCGGCGTCACCGTGCCCACCGGCTACTCGTTCAACCTCGACGGCACCGCCATCTACCTCACCATGGCGTCGCTGTTCATTGCCAATGCGCTCGGCCAGCCGCTCGCGCTCGGCGAGCAAATCGGCCTGCTTGTGTTCATGATTATCGCGAGCAAGGGAGCCGCCGGAGTATCCGGTGCTGGCCTGGCCACCCTGGCCGCCGGACTGCAGGCGCACGCCCCGCAACTGGTCGGCGGCGTCGGCTTTATCGTCGGCATCGACCGCTTCATGTCCGAGGCCCGCGCGCTGACCAACTTCACCGGCAACGCGGTCGCGACCGTCATGATTGGTTCCTGGACCAAAGAAATGGACCGGGTGCAGGTCGATCGCGTGCTGGACAAGCTCGAACCGTTTGACGAACGCACCATGCTCACCCACGGTCACGTCAGCGTCGCCGACACCCAGCGCACCGAAGAGAAGGCCGCGCAATCCCGGGTATTGGAACGCGTTTGAGTCGAAAAGGCGAGTATTAGACTCGCGCTAAGGGTGTCGTCCGGAAGAATCCTCCCGGGCGGCACCCCCTTTTTTTTCTGCCCTTTCGGGCAACCGAAACCGGGGTGTGTTAGGATTGTAGACGGTCTTACAACCCTTCACCAGGACGCGCAGACGTAGCCACCATTTGAGATGGAACGGCCGCCTTCGTATGGTGCGGCACCGACGGATGCGATCCCATGATTGCTCCAGCCCGCGTTGACTATCGCGTTTGGGCCGCTTGGCGCCAACCCGTCCGACAAGAGAGCACGCCCCAGTGTCAGCCGTGAAATCGGCTACGTTCGGCGTGCACCGGAGAACGCGTGACCGAGAGTTCAGAAACCATAGCCGTCAAGGCAGATCACCTCTACAAAGCATTCGGACGTCGTCCGCATGAAATCGTCAAGAAGCTCAAGGCCGGCAAGAGCCGCGCCGAAATCTCTTCCCTCGGAGTGGCCGCCGTCATCGACGCTTCCTTCGAGGTCAAGAGGGGCGAGATCTTCGTCGTCATGGGCCTGTCCGGCTCGGGCAAATCGACTCTCATCCGCATGCTCAACGGCCTGTGGGAGACCACCTCCGGCACCGTCACCGTTGGCGGCACCGACATCACCGACGTGTCGGCCAAGGAATTGCGCGACGTGCGCCGCAAGAGCATTTCCATGGTCTTCCAGCACTTCGCCCTGCTGCCACACCGCACCGTGATCGACAACGTGGCCTACGGCCTGGAGATTCAGGGCATGGGGCGAGCAAAACGCCTCGCCAAGGCCCAGACGATCATCGACCTCGTCGGTCTCGCTGGTTGGGCCGACAACCTGCCGTCCGAGTTGTCGGGCGGAATGCAGCAGCGAGTGGGCCTCGGACGAGCCCTCGCCGCCGACACCGACGTGCTGCTCATGGACGAAGCCTTCTCGGCCCTCGACCCGCTCATTCGCCGTGAGATGCAAGAGCAGCTCATCGAGCTGCAGGCCGCGCTCGGCAAGACCATCATTTTCATCACCCACGACCTCAACGAGGCCATGTTCCTGGGCGACCGAATCGCCGTCATGCGTGACGGCCGCATCGTGCAGATCGGCACGCCGGAAGAGATCCTGACCGACCCGGCCAACGACTACGTCGCCCAGTTCGTGCAGGATGTCGACCGGGCGCGCGTGCTCACCGCGACGACCGTCATGGAACCGGTTCGGGCTGTCGTCACCAAAACGGCTGGCCCGCGAGCCGCGCTCCGCACGATGCGAGACCTCCAGACATCCGTTGTTTTCGTGCTCAACCGCGACCGCAGTTTCGCCGGAATCGTGCGCGACCGCGACGTGCTCAAAATGGTCAAGGTCGGGGACGCCGACCTTCGAACAATTATTCGAGACGATGCCACCACAGTTGCGCCCGATACTGCCCTTGTCGATCTCGTCGAGCCTTCCGTCGGCAGCGACCTGCCCATCGCAGTCGTCGACTCGAAGAGTCGCTTGCTCGGAGTCATTCCGCGCGTCACCCTGCTCGCTGCAATTGGCAACGTCACCACGAGCACTGGTGAACTGCCGGTGATCCACCCGCCGGCGACTATTGCGGTCAACGTTATTACCGATATTTTGCGCGACACCGCGCTGGACGGAGCCGAAGCGTGAACGACTTCCGTATTCCCCTCGGCACCTTGATCGAATCCTTTATCGAATGGATCACGGTTACCTTCGGGTTTGTTTTTGATTTCATTCGCCTGATTGTTGACGGTGCCTTCGGAGGCGTAGCCTTCGTGCTCGTCGCGCCGCCGTTTTACGTCATCATCGCGATCGCGGCGGCCATCGGCTTCGCCGTCCGCGGCTGGAAGTTCGCCGTGGGAACAGTGATCGGCCTCGGCCTCATTCTCGGTGTCAATCAGTGGGAAAACGCGATGTTGACCCTCGCCCTGGTTCTCGTGGCAAGCATCATCGCCATCGGGCTGAGTGTTCCGCTCGGTATTCTCGCGGCCAAATCTTCGGTCGCCTCGAGTGCCATCCGGCCGATGCTGGACTTTCTGCAGACTATGCCGGCCTTCGTCTACCTGGTTCCGGCCCTCATTCTGTTTCGGGTCGGCGAGGTTCCCGGCATCGTGGCGACCATCATCTTTGCCATGGCACCCGGTGTGCGGCTCACCGAACTCGGCATCCGCGGGGTCGACAAGGAGGTCGTCGAGGCCGGCCAGGCCTTCGGCGCGAGCCCGTGGCGTATCCTCAGGCAGATTCAGCTTCCGCTGGCAACGCCGACGATCATGGCCGGCATCAACCAGGTCATCATGCTGTCGCTCTCGATGGTCGTCATCGCCGGCATGGTCGGCGCCGGTGCTCTCGGCGGTGAGATTGTGGCGGCGCTGTCGCGTCTCGACGTCGCCCTCGGTTTCGAGGCCGGTCTCGCCGTGGTCATCTTGGCGATCTTCCTCGACCGTGTCACCGCCGCGCTCGGCAATGGAAGCACTCCGCTCGGACGTATGCTCGCTGCCCGTAAGGCCAATCGCGTGGCTGCGAACTCTGCAGCACAGCCGGCAAACGTGCCAGCATCGGCTCTCGTCTGACCTGGTCATTCCGAGTCCCTCCTCCCAACGGATGCCCCGCATCCGTTCCATGTGCGCAGGCTCCAAGGGAGCTGGCGCACGCACCACGAGTCAATCCCCAGTCGCCCGCAGCGGGTGGCACGAAAGGAAGACGCATGAAAATTCGTTCAACACCCCTTATCGCCCTTGGAGCGGTTTCGCTCCTCGCCCTAGCGGGCTGTGCCGCCGAAACCAAGGTCGACACGGTCGGAAACGGCAACGACGACCAGAAGAACGTCACCCTCGCCGTGTTCAACGGCTGGGATGAAGGCGTCGCGGTCTCCGAGCTGTGGAAAGCCATTCTCGACGAGAAGGGTTACAACGTCGAACTCGAGTACGCCGACGTCGCCCCCGTCTACGAGGGCCTCTCCACTGGCGACTACGACCTCACCATGGACATCTGGCTGCCCGACACCCACGGCAAGTACCTCGAGACCTACGGCGACGAGATCACCGACCTGGGCGCCTGGAACAACGAGTCCAAGCTCACCATCGCGGTGAACGCGGACGCCCCGATCGACTCGCTTGCCGAACTGGCCGAGAACGCTGACCTGTTCGGCAACCAGATTGTGGGCATCGAAGCCGGCGCCGGCCTGACCGCTGCGACCGAAGACCGTGTCATTCCGTCTTACGGCCTGGAGGGCATGGAATTCACCACGTCGTCGACGGCGGCCATGCTGACCGAACTCAAGGCAGCCACGGATGCCGGCGAGAACGTCGTCGTGACCCTCTGGGAGCCGCACTGGGCTTACGGTTCGTTCCCGATCAAGAATCTCGAAGACCCCGAGGGTACCCTTGAGTCCGTCGAGAGCCTGCACTCCTTCGGCAGCGCCGACTTCTCGGAGAAGTTTCCCAAAGCCAGCGGCTGGATCGAAGGCTTCGAGATGGACCTCGAGACTCTGTACACCCTCGAAGAGGCCATGTTCGTCGACTACGACGGCTCGGACTACGCTCCGATCGTCGCCCAATGGATCGAAGACAACCAGGAGTACGTGGACGGCCTCACCAGCTAATCACGGATTCTGAACGAAGAACGGCCCGCGTCCTCGGACGTGGGCCGTTCTGTTTATTGTCGCGGAGTAAAACTTGTCGATAGATACATGCTTCTGACATAACGTCGCCGTGGTCAGCCATCAGCTGTTCATGGAGTTACCGGCGCGACTCTCGGTACAGCGGAGGTGGTGTAGGCCACGCCGGGTGTGGAATCCCCAACGTTTGTCGCTTAAGCGGAGTCGCGCCAGACGATAGGTGTCTGAAGAAGGATGCCGTCGGCGGGTTGCTCCTCGCCGCGCAGCTGGCCGAGCACGCACTCCGCTGCTCGCTCACCCAGGCCGAAGGCCGGCTGGTGCACGGTCGACAGGTGTGGCTGGGTGCGCAGCGCCCAGGAACTGTCGTCAAATCCGACGATGCCGACGTCACCGGGCACGCTGCGCCCGGCATGGCGGAGCGCTTCGAGTGCTCCCGCTGCTACGGCGTCAGAAGCCGCGAACACGCCGTCAATCAGTGGGTCGCGTTCAAGAAGCGTGCGCATGCCTTCAATCCCGTCGGTGAAGGTGTAGAGCGGTACTCGGGCGACGAGAGCAGGGTCGAAGCGGTCGCCCAGGGCATCCGTGAAGCCGGCGAGTCGGTCGGCGCCGGAATCGCGATCGAGTGCGGCTGCGACCATGCCAATGCGCTTGCGTCCGGTCTGCATGAGGCGTTCGGTGATCGCGCGCGCTGATGCCCGATTGTCGATTCCTACGAATGGCAGCGGGCTCTGCTCTGGCGGATGTCCAACGAAAGCCGCCGGAAGACGCAGCTTCTCGATGACTCGGGTGATTGGGTCTTCGCGGCGGGCGGAGACGATGATTACCCCGTCGACGAAACCGCCGCTGAGGTAGCGGGCGACGCGGTCGGAGTCGCGCTGGGAGTCGATGACGAGACTGACCATCTGGTAGTCCGAGTGGGAAAGCACGGTGTTGGCTCCGAGCAGGATTCCGCCGATGTTCGGGTCATCCAGAAATAGCGAGTGTGGCTCGTGCACAATGAAGCCAACCGCTTCTGAGCGCTGCATGACCAGGCTGCGCGCTGCGTTGTTCGGTACATAACCGACCTTCTCGATGGCGGCTTCGATGGCGATGCGGGCTGACGCCGAGACGTAGGGTTCGTCGTTTACGACCCGACTGACCGTGCCGCGGGACACGCCAGCCTCCACAGCGACGTCGTGAATCGTCGCGCGTTTGCGTCGAGACGGAATTATCACCATTTGATAACTGTAACGCGCACGAACAACCGCCGCGCTTGACAGGACCGCCGGCAGATACTTAGTCTGTGTACGTTCACAGAAAACCCAATGGAGAGTTTTTTCTTGATTCTGTGTACGTTCACAGAGCCGTCAACAGTGTGTCGCCAATACGGCTTGCACGCCACAGTCAGGGAGCGCATGAACTCGCGAGCAGCCACTTTGAACGAGACGGCCACGGCCGCTCCGTTCGTGCACGAGGGCATCGCCTACGGCTGTGACTACAATCCCGAGCAGTGGGGGCCCGAGACGTGGACCGACGACGTGCGCCTGATGCGCGAGGCCGGCGTTGACCTCGTCGCCATCAATATCTTTGGCTGGTCCCACCTCGAACCGCGGGCGGGCGAATACGACTTTGCCACCCTCGACACGATTATCGAGCTCTTGCACGCCAATGGCATCCGGGTCAATCTCGGCACCGGCACCTCCTCGCCGCCGCCGTGGCTGACCACGCTCCACCCCGAGATGCTCCCGGTCACCGCCGAAGGCACCGCCCGCTTCCCGGGCGGCCGCCAGGCCTGGTGTCCGAGTTCGGCCGTGTTCCGTGAGCACGCGCTCGCCCTGGTGGAGAAGGTCGCCGAGCGGTACGGCCACCACCCGGCCGTCGCCCTCTGGCACGTGTCCAACGAACTGGGCTGCCACAACGCGCTTTGCTACTGTGATGACACCGCGGCTGCGTTTCGCCTCTGGCTGCAGGCGCGCTACGGCACGATTGACGCTCTCAACGCCGCCTGGGGTACCTCGTTCTGGAGCCAGCGCTACGGCGAGTGGGCCGAGATCCTTACCCCGCGGCTCACGCTGTCCAGCCGGAACCCGGGCCAGATGCTCGACTTCCACCGATTCAGCTCAGCCGAACTGCTCGACTACTACCGCCTCGAGGCCGCGGTGCTGCGCCGCCACTCGAACGTGGCCGTGACCACCAATTTCATGGTCACCGCGCACATCCGTAACCTCGACTACTGGTCTTGGGCCGGCGATATGGACATTATCGCCAACGACCACTACCTCGACCATCGCCTCGCCGACCCAGCCATCGAACTCGCTTTCGCCGCTGACCTCACTCGTGGGCTCGCCCAGGGGGAGCCTTGGCTGCTCATGGAACAGGCCGCCGGCGCCGTCAACTGGCAGCCGCACAACCTGGCCAAGGTGCCCGGCGAGATGACTCGCAATTCCCTCGCCCACGTCGCCCGCGGTGCCGATGGCATCTGCTTCTTCCAGTGGCGCGCCTCCCTGCAAGGGTCAGAGAAGTTCCACTCCGCCCTGGTACCCCACGCTGGCACCGACACCGTGCTCTGGCGCGAGGTCGTGGCCCTGGGCGCGACCCTTGATCGCCTCGTCGAGGTCGCCGGCAGCCGGGTCGTCGCGGATGCCGCGATCATCTTCAGCTGGGAGGCCTGGTGGGCCGGCGACGGAGAGTCTCGCCCCTCCCATGCGGTGCGCTATCTCGACCAGGTGCACGCCGCCTACACGGCCCTGCACCAGCTCGGCGTCACGGTCGACATCGTCTCGCCCGACGCTGATTTCTCGGCCTACCGCCTCGTTGTCGCCCCGTGCCTCTACCTGATCTCTGACGAGCAGGCCCGGAACCTGGGTTCCTATGTTGCGGCCGGCGGCCACGCCCTGATCACTTTTTTCAGCGGCATCGTCGACGAAGACGACCGGGTGCGCTCCGGTGGCTACCCTGGCGCGTTCCGCGAGCTCCTCGGAATCACTGTGGAAGAATTCTCACCGCTGCTGCCCGGACACGTTCTCACCCTCGACTCTGGCGCCGCCGCGAGCCTATGGAGCGAACGCCTGCGGGTGGACACCGCCGAGGTGGTGGCGAACTACCTTGACGGGCCACTACCCGGAATCCCCGCCATCACTCGCAACGGTCACGGAAGCGGGACCGCCTGGTACGTTGCGACCGCGCTGGAGCCCGGAGCATTGAGGAACCTCATGCGCACGATTGCTGAGGAAGCACGCGTTACCGCGGTTGGCCCGGAGAGCGCGGGAACCATCGAGGTCGTTCGCCGAGTGAACGCCACCGGCAGCTACCTGTTCATCATCAACCACGGTCACGACGACGTTGAGCTTCCGGCCTCCGGCCATGAACTTGTCGTCGGAGAGCCCATCGGTCGAGTCGTGCGCGTGCCGGCCGGCGCCGTCCGCGTGATTAGAGAGGACCCCGCATCATGAGCGCACCTGCCGTTCCTATGACGGATGCCGCGGGCGCCGCCGCTGGGAAGGGGCCCCGCGCAGCCAAGCCGCCAGGAGCAAAGCCCCGCGTGCAGCACAAAGGAGCGATCCTCGCGTTCGTGATCCCGTTCGGTGTACTGTTCGCCCTGTTCTACCTCCTGCCGATCGGCTATGCGATCTACCAATCGCTGCTCGTGATCGAGCGCGAGGGCACTTTCGGTCAAGCGACTCAGGTCTTCGGCGGACTCACCCAGTACATCCTGGTCTTCCAGAACGGGCCTTTCTGGGAGTCGATCGGCCGGGTGCTCGCCTTCGGCGCCGTGCAGGTGCCGATCATGCTCGGCCTCGCACTGCTATTCGCCCTGCTGCTGGACTCGCCGCTCGTGCGCGGAAAGAAGTTCTTTCGGCTGGCGTTCTTTGTTCCCTACGCGGTGCCCGGCGTCATCGCCGCGATCATGTGGGGCTACCTCTACTCGCCCAACCTGTCACCGTTCAGTGCCGTCACCGAGAACATCAATTTCCTCTCGGCGGACCTCGTTCTCTGGGCCATCGCCAACGTCGTCACCTGGGTCTTCGTGGGATACAACATGCTCATTATCTACTCGGCGCTGCTGGCGATCCCGGCCGAGCTCTACGAGGCCGCCCGCCTCGACGGGGCTGGGCAGCTGCGCATCGCCTGGTCGGTCAAGATCCCGCTGATCATGCCGGCGATCGTCCTGACCGCGATCTTCTCGATCATCGGCACCCTGCAGCTGCTCGCCGAACCGCAGGTGTTCCGCAGCTTCAGCTCGGCTGTGACCAGCACGTTCACTCCGAACCTGACGGTGTACTCCACCTCATCGATCCCGAACTTCAACCTGGCCGCCGCGTTCTCCGTGGTGCTGGCCCTGGCCACGTTCATCCTTTCCTTCACGTTCCTGAAGTTCACGCAGCGGAAGGAAAGCAAGTGAGCACCCTGACACCTACCAAGCCGGCACGCGGAATCCGTTCCTTCGAGGGCAAGACACCGCGCGCGCAGCGAGAGAGCCCGTTCGCCCGGGCCAGCGCCATGATCGTCATGGGCGTCTTCACGCTCTATTTCCTTGTGCCGATCTGGTGGCTGCTTGTCGCGGCCTCGAAGAACCGCTCCGAGTTCAACAGCACGAACCCGCTCTGGTTCGCTGACTTCTCCCTGTTCGAGAACATGGCAAACCTGGTGGCCTACCGCGACGGCGTCTACCTCAAGTGGATGCTCAACAGCGCGCTGTACGCCGGTGGCGGCGCCCTCGTGGGCACGCTCATCGCCGGAATGTGCGGGTACGCACTGGCCAAGTACAACTTCCCGGGACGCGAACTGATCTTCAACGTCGTGCTTGGCGGGGTGCTCGTGCCCGCCACGGCTCTGGCACTGCCGCTGTTCCTGATCTTCAGCCAGATCAGCCTGACCAACACGTTCTGGTCGGTGTTCCTGCCCAGCCTGGTCAGCCCGTTCGGGGTCTACCTCTCCCGCATCTACGCGTCGGCCAGCGTTCCCGACGAACTGATCGAGGCCGCCCGCCTCGACGGCGCCGGCGAACTGCGCACCTTCTTCACTGTCTCGGTGCGGATGATGGTGCCGGCCCTCGTCACCGTCTTCCTCTTCCAGTTCGTCGCCATCTGGAACAATTTCTTCCTGCCGCTGATCATGCTGCGCGACGAGACCCTGTTCCCGGTCACGCTCGGCCTCTACGCCTGGAACTCGCAGGTCAACCAGATCCCCGTGCTGCGCGATTACGTTCTGATCGGCGCTCTGCTGTCGATCATCCCGCTGATCATCATCTTCCTGCTGCTCCAGCGCTTCTGGCGAAACGGCCTCAGCGCCGGTTCGGTGAAGTAGCCAGCTTCACCCCCTCGCTTTCCCCCCCCAGCTGCACCACCCCCACCCCCAATAGAAAAGAAGAATAATGCAGATCAAGAAGAGAGCAGCCACCGTCGCTTTGCTCACCGCAGCCACGGTCGTGCTGGCTGGCTGCGCGTCCGGCTCGACCACGCAGGACAGCGGCGACGCCGCAGCCTGCGCACCCTCGGACGGCAAGGTTGATCTGACCTTTACGACCTGGATCCCGGGGATCGAGGACGTCGTCAAGATCTGGAACGAGGACAACCCCGACGTTCAGGTGAAGGTGCAGACCGGCCCGAACGGCAACGGCGGCACGTACCAGAACTTCTTTAACCAGCTCAAGGCCGGCAGCGCGCCCGACCTCGGCCAGATCGAATACGATGCCCTCCCCAACTTTCGCGTGCAGGACGGACTGACCAACCTCGCTTCCTGCGAGGGTGTGCTCGATGCTCAGGACAACTTCGTGGATTGGACCTGGGGTCAGGTCAACTTCGGTGAAGCAGACGCTGTTTACGCGGTGCCTCAGGATGCCGGGCCCATGGCCATGTTCTACCGCGCAGATCTCTTCGCGGCCAACAACATTGCGATCCCCACCACCTGGGAAGAGTTCGCCGTTGCCGCAGAGGCCGTGCGCGCCACCGGCGGATACATCACCAACTTCTCGCAGAGCGACATCAACCAGTTCGCCGGATTCGTCTGGCAGGCCGGCGGAAGCTGGTTCGAGAACGATGGTGATAACTGGACCATCGACCTGACCAGCCCGGAGTCCGTCAAGGTTGCCGACTATTGGCAGGACCTGATCGACCGCGACCTCGTCTCGACCAACCCGCCGTGGACCGACGAGTGGAACAACGCCTACAACACCGGCTCCAACTGGACCTGGAACTCCGCAGCCTGGGGTGCGAACTCCATTGCCAGCGGCGCTCCGGACACCGCCGGCAACTGGTCCGTCGCCCTCTCACCGCAGTGGGCTTCCGGCGACAACGCCGCCGGCAACTGGGGTGGCTCGTCGACCGCGGTCTTCAAGGGCTCGAAGCACCCGTACGAGGCCGCCCAGTTCGCGCTGTGGCTGAACACCTCTGACGAGGCGCTCACGATGCTGAACGAGTCGGCCAACCTGTACCCGGCCGCCAAGAGCGGCCTGGAACTGCCGGCCCTCAAGGAAGGCGTTGAGTTCTACGGTGGCCAGCCCATCTATGACGTGTTCGCCGAGGCGTCAGCTCAGGTATCGCCCGACTTCGTCTGGGGCCCAACCATGACGCAGGTGTACAACGACACCTCGGACGGCTTCAAGGGCGCTGTCACGGGTAATGGCACCCTGACGGAGGCTCTCACGAGCGCTCAGCAGAGCACGATCAACGCTCTTGAGGCTCAGTCGATCCCGGTCAACAAGTAGCATCAGTTCTACTGTGCCCATTTCCTACCTCCGTGCCGCGGGCACCAGCCTGGTGCTGGACGCCCGCGGCACGGGGGTGCCCGTCATCGTGCACTGGGGTGCCGACCTGGGCGATTTGAGCGCCGCTATGCTGACGACGTTGGCCGACGCATCCGTGCCGGCGATCGCGCCAAGCTCGATCGACGTGCCTCTGCGGCTCACCCTGCTGCCCACCCTCGCGCAGGGGTGGAGCGGACGCCCGGGAATCAGCGGTTTCCGGCCGGGCCTGGGCAGCCCGGCCATCGACCTTAGCCTGGTCGGCGTTCGAGCCGGTGAGCGCCCCGCGGGGCGCGCCGCATTGCCCGGTACCCAGACCCTGACACTCTTGCTGGCCGATGCCGCCGCACAGATATCCATGCGCACCGACCTTGAACTCTCGGTTCAGGGGGTGCTTCGGCTGCGCCACACCGTGACTAATACGAGTACCGCCGCCGGCGACGCAGCATTCGAACTCGGTTCGCTCGACGTCATCCTGCCAATTCCCGGTCGGGCCGGCGAACTGCTTGACTTCACCGGGCTGTGGACTCACGAGCGCCGGCCGCAACGCAGCATCCTTGGCCACGGCGTGTGGAGCCGGGAGTCCCGACACGGCCGCCCCGGGCATGACGACTCCTTTCTCATGGTGGCCGGAACACCCGGATTCGGTTTTCGTTCCGGTGAAGTGTGGTGCACCCACCTCGCCTGGAGCGGTGACAAGCGCGCCTGGGCGGAGAACAGCCCCTTGGGCTTTTCGGTGCTCGGAAGCGGTGAACTGCTGGCTTCCGGCGAGCTGGGTGTGGCCGCCGGTGAGAGTTACAGCACCCCCTGGACCGTTGCCGCATACTCGGAGGCTGGGCTCGACGGGCTGTCGGCGCGGCTGCATCCGTGGATCCGATCGTGGTCAACTATTAAGACGCCGCGCCCGGTCGTGATGAACACGTGGGAGGCCGTCTACTTCAAGCACGACCTGCCTACTCTGGCTCGACTTGCGGATGCCGGGGCGCGGGCCGGCGTGGAACGATTCGTCCTCGACGACGGCTGGTTCACCAATCGTCGAGATGATCGCCGTGCCCTCGGCGACTGGTTCGTCGACCCCGTGACCTGGCCCCATGGCCTGCATCCTCTGATCGAACATGTGCACGCGGTCGGCCTGGATTTTGGCCTCTGGGTCGAACCGGAGATGGTGAGTCTCGATTCGGAGGTGGCCCGTGCGCACCCGGAGTGGGTGCTCGGTGGAGTCTCGGAATCCGCCGCCGGTGAAAAAGTGGCGCTGACCTGGAGGTTCCAGCGCGTGCTCGACCTTGGCCATCCGAAGGCCTTTGCGTGGGTCTTGGCACGGCTCACCGCCCTGCTCACGGAGTACCCGATCGCCTACCTAAAGTGGGACCACAACCGCGATCTGCTGGCCGGTTCCGCGCACCGGCAGACGGCGGCGCTGTACCGGCTCATCGATGCGGTACGCGCGGCGCATCCGGGCGTCGAGATCGAGTCCTGTGCGTCAGGGGGAGCCCGGATCGACCTGGGTATCCTCGAGCGCGTCGACCGGGTCTGGACCAGCGATACCAACGACCCGCTCGAGCGACAGCAGATCCAGCGCTATACGGGTGTGCTCATGCCGCCGGAATACCTCGGGGGGCATCTCGGTGCGGCCACGGCGCACACCACCGGACGCACCTCCGAGCTCAGCTTCCGACTGGCGACTGCCCTGTTCGGCAGCGCCGGCATCGAGTGGGACCTCACCAGCGCCAGCGCCGAGGAGCTCGGGCAGATCGCTGAGTGGATCACGCACTATAAGCGCCTGCGCCTCCTACTGCACTCCGGCGTCGTTGTAAGGGCCGACCCCAGCGACCCGGCCCTCGAATTGCACGGCGTCGTCTCGCCCGACCAGAACACGGCCCTCTTCGCCCAGGTGGCCCTCACCGCTCCGCGTTCGGCGCTGCCCGAACGGATGCGGTTTCCCGGGCTCGCGCCAGAGCGGCGCTACCGAGTGTCGCCGCTGCTGCTCGGAGGCGCCCCGCGCGCAATTCAGGATGCACCGCCGGCATGGAATGCCGCGGGTGGAGGCTCAAGCGCCGCTTCACGGACCGTCGACGAAGCTGCCATTGGCAGTGTCGGAGGATCGGTTACGCTGACCGGAGCGGTGCTCGCCCTCGTCGGGCTGACCGCGCCGCTGCTTGCCCCGGAGCAGGCCGCACTTTTCGCGGTCGACGCGGTCGACTGAACGATTCTGTCTGTGCCGGGTGTTACGCGGCTTCGAGCTCGCGCACCTGCTGCAGCCAGACGTCGAACAGGTCGCTGTCGAAGTCGTCGACGCTCTTGAGCTTGTACTCGCTCATTTCGGCCGACCCGCTCGCGTTGAGCTTGCCCGAGTGATCGGTGATGGCCTGTCCGCGCCAGAACAACACGGTGACGAAGGTGGGGTACGCCTTGAATCCGGCGACCGGTAGGTCATCGTCGAGCCAGACCGGATGTCCGTGCCACAGTTCCGTCGAGGTCTCCGGCAGGGCCAGGTCGAACTTGTCCCGGAGCAGGCCGACGACGGTCGCGAGCGGCTCGGCCGGCACGGCCACGTACTCGGCGATGGTCGTCGGCTTGGCAGCGGCTGCGACAGTGGCGATAGCCGGGGCGTCGACGTGGAATTCGGTGGGGGCGGAGGTGGACGTGGATGTCAGGTGAATAGCCTCTTTCGATGCTGGAACTCAGGCCCGGCGAGGTGCCGGACAGATTCGTTACTGCTTCCACACTCTCACGGAATTCGCGTTCGTGGCTGGGCGGACACTCAGGAACAGCGCTTCCGGGCACAAGAAAAAGCGCCGCCCGCCGACCGGGTGGTCGACGGGCGGCGCCCGATGAAACGTGAGGTTCTAGGCCGCCGGACCACCGGCAACGGCGAGGATGTCAATGACGAACACGAGGGTGTCGGTACCGGAGATGCCCTGGGTACCCTCCTCGCCGTAGCCGAATTCCGGCGGAATCACGGCCAGGACCTGGGAACCGACGGTCTGACCGACCAGAGCTTCGGTGAAGCCGGCGATCACGCCGTTGGTCGGGAACAGGCTGTAGTCGGCCCGGCCCCAGGAGGAATCGAAGGTTTCGCCGGTGGCCCAGAGGGCACCGGTGTAGGCGACGGCCACGCTCGCGCCATCGGTCACGACTTCTCCGTCACCGGTCTTCAGGTTCGTGATCTTCAGGTCGGTGGGAGCGTCGGTGGCGGGGATGGTGATGGTCGGTGCGCCGTCATCGGCGAGGGCCACGGTGGGGAAGCCGTCTTCGACGGGCTGGTCCTCGCCGGAGGCCTGGGTCGGGACATCCTCGATCACGCTGATGACGTCCATCACGAAGATGACCGGCTCGCCGGCGGCGACGCCGGTCGTGCCCTGGTCGGCGAAGGCATCCGCTGCCGGGCTCACGGTGACAATGCGTTCACCCTCGACAGCGCAATTGGCCGAACGCACCAGGCCCGGCAGAAAGCTCGTGTCATTGATCGGAATCACGAGGCTGGCACCGTCGGTGTTGTAGGTCGTCGGCTGAATGACCTCTTCGGTCTTGGCGTTGTAGAGGGTGATCGCCACCTCGACGATCGAGTCCGTCTTGGCGGTGTCGGTTCCGGTGCCTTTGATGGCGACCGTGCGCTGCGACGCCGTCGGCTCCAGTGGTGCATCGATCGAGATGTCGAGCGGAGCGCCGAAGTCACCGGTGACCTTCACGCTATCGGAGAGCTTGCCCGACTCGGTGCAGTCAGCCGAGGGGGAGCTAGCGGCAGCGGCATCCGTTGCTTCGGTCGTGTCGCTGCTGCCGCAGGCGGTGAGCGCGAGCGTCAGGCCCACAATGGTGAGCAGGGCGGGGATTTTCGACACGGGGCCTCTTTCGAGAACGTAGCAAGTTGGCAGGCAATTGTTCGGTTGGCGCGAACGGCCAAGTGCCTACTCTGCCACGCCTCGCCTCGGAGCGGGCTGAATGGCGCGCGGTGGCGCGATTCAGTCGTCGAGACCGCGCGCGATCAGCGCCTCGCCGAGGGCATCCGCTGCATAAAGTGAGCGCACCACCACCGGTACTGCGATCGACATGAGCGACCACTGCGTACCGCGCGCGGTGCGCGCCTCGAGTACCTCGCTCACGATGTCACTGACCAGCGGAATACAGCGAATGGTGAGGGCCACGAGCAGTCCTACCCTGTCGGGGTCGACGAACCGTCGAAAAGGGCGCAGCAGCGTCTGGAACGCTTCGAGCACCGCCGTGACCGTTGTGGTCATGGTGAACAGGGCGGCGAGGGCGACGGCGACGAGCAACCGGCCAGCCATGAGGGCAGCCACGAGCCAGCCGGAGAGCAGCCCCTGGATGGGCACGGCGATTAGCAAAATGAACAGAATCGGAATGATCTGCCCCGCGGCGGCTCGCACCGGAACGCGGGCGATCACAAACAGCAGCACGACCCCGGCCACGGCGCCGCCGATAAGGCGGAGGTCGGGCGAGGTTCCGATCAGTAAGACGCAGAGCGAGAGCAGAAACAGCTTGAGCAGCGTCGGCGCGCGGTGAATGAACGAGCTGCCGGGGCTGTACAGCCCGATCATGCGAGCAGGGCGCGATAGGCCGCGAGCGACCGTTCCGGCGTGCCGTCGGCCACGACTTCGCCCTCCTCGATCACGATCACCCGGTCGAATTCTTCGACCAGGTGCAGGTGATGGGTGACCACGATGACCTGCTGGGGGAGCGTCTGCAACAGTTCGCTGATGCGCCGCACATTGCGGGCGTCGAGCAGAGTGGTCGGTTCATCGGCGACAATCGTCGCCGGCTCGGCGACCAGCACGGCGGCGAGAGCCAGCAGCTGTTTCTGCCCGCCGGACAGGCGATGCGCCGGATGATCGGCGTGCTCGCTCAGCCCGAACTGAGCGAGCGCGGCCGTCGTGCGCTCGTCGATCTGCCCCTTATCGAGGCCGCGGCGCCGCAGCGTGAAGGCGACGTCTTCCCGCACCGTGGGCATTACGATCTGGTTGTCGGGGTTGGTGAAGATGAACCCGATCTTGCGCCGCACGTCGCGGGCGTGCCGGCCCACAGTCTGCCCGTCGACTGTCACGGTGCCGCTTTGCGGGGTGACGAGCCCGTTGATCAGGCGCACCAGGGTGGACTTGCCCGAGCCGTTCGCGCCGACGATACCGATGCGCTGCTCGGTCAGGTGCAGGTTCACATCACGCAGCACCGAGCGGGCGCCGAACGCATGCGAAACCTGCTCGAAGCGGATGCTGCTCACGCGTGGCCCTGGCGCCCCTTCGGCAGCGCGATCAGGCCGGGGTAGGCCTTGTGTACCTGGCGGGCGACCAGCACGGTCACGATGACCTTGATCAGGTCGCCGGGCAGGAAGGCGACGTTCAGGCCGATCGCAGTCCAGAGCGGCAGCCCGAGATTGATGGCCATGACCGGAATGCCCAGGAGATAGACGGCGACGATGCCGCCAAGAATGGTGGCACCGAGGGCCGGCCAGAACGGGTACTTCGGCAGCAGCCGGGCGGTGAGGTAGCCGGTGACGAAAGCACCGAGGAGCCAGCCGTACAGGTAGCCGGCAGCCGGGCTGACGGTGAAGACGCCGATTCCACCGCGGGCGCCGGCGAGCAGGGGCAGCCCGACCGCGGTCAGCACGAGGAACAACAGCACGGCGAGGGTTCCCTTGCGCGGGCCGAGAATGGCGCCGGCGAGCATCACGCCGAGGGTCTGCATCGTGATCGGCACCGGGCCGATATTGAGCGGTCCCGGCAGGCCGAGCGCGGCGATGAGGGCGGCGAAAATAGCGATCTGGGCAAGATCACGGGCGGGCAGAATGCGGCGAGCCGGAGCGCTCGAGCGGATGGTGTCGGTCATGTTTTCAATTTAGATATCGGCAGGTACCCGGCGCTGAAGAATACCTACAATAAAAAGCGCTGAACTGTAGAGGTTGTGATTTTTAGCCCGCCAGCACTCGGGTGGGGGAGGCCAGGCCCGCGACGATGGCATCCGCTGCCCGCACCAGCGCCAGGTGGGAGAGCGCCTGCGGGGTGTTGCCGGCCTGGTGCCCGCCCGCAACGTCGTACTCCTCGGAGAGCAGGCCGACATCGCTGACGAAGCCGAGCAGGCGGTTCATCAGTATGTTGGCATCGTCGATGCGGCCGGAGGTGGCGTACTGCTCGACCAGCCAGAACGAGCAGGCCAGAAACGGATGCTCACCCGGCGGCAATCCGTCCACCCCGGCAGTCGTGCGGTAGCGCAGGAGCAGGCCATCGCGGCAGAGGTCCGCCTCGATCGCGGCCACGGTACCGAGCATGCGCGGATCGGTCGGTGCGCAGAAGCCGACCTGAGGGAGGACGAGGAGGGAGGCATCCACTTCGGTACTGCCGTAGTACTGCACGTAGCTGCCGAGGTTTTCGTTGAAACCGCGGGTTTCGATGTCGGCGCGCACCTCGTCGCGCAGCGTCTTCCAGCGTTCGAGCGGACCGTCGAGGCCGCACTCCTGGATTCCGCGCACGGCACGGTCGAAGGCGGCCCAGACCATGACGCGGGAGTGCGTGAATTCGCGGGCCTGCCCGCGCACCTCCCAGATGCCCTGGTCGGCCCGGCGCCAGTTCTTCTCGAGAAAGCTCATGAGTGCTCGCTGCAGCGGCCAGGAGAACTCGGTTTCGCGCACCCCGGCAGCGCGTGCGGCGTGCAGGGCGACCATGACCTCGCCGATGACGTCGGACTGGAACTGGTTGACCGCGTCGTTGCCAACCCGCACGGGGGAGGAGCCGTTGTAGCCGGGCAGGCTGCTCAGCTCGCGTTCGGGGAGGTAGCGCTCGCCGGAGAGCCCATACATGATCTGCACGTCGCTCGGATCTCCGGCAATGGCGCGCAGCAGCCAGGCCCGCCAGTCGCCGGCTTCCACCTCGTAGCCGTGGCTGAGCAGCACCTCGAGCGTGAGTGAGGCGTCCCGCAGCCAGACGTAGCGGTAATCCCAGTTGCGGGTGCCACCGGTCTGCTCGGGGAGTGACGTGGTCGCTGCGGCCACGATGCCGCCGGTTCGTTCGTGCGTCAGGGCGCGCAGCACCAGCAGCGAACGAACCACCTGGGCGCGCAGGGGGCCGTCGTGGCTGCAACGGGATGCCCAGCTCTGCCACCAGGCGCGGGTCGAGCGGTAGGCCGCATCGATGTCGATGGCCGGTGGAATCTCCCGGTGCGAGCGATACCAGGTCATTTGGGCATCGACGGTTTCGCCGGCGATGACATCGAAGTGCGATTCGTGCCGGTGGTCTGACGCGCGGAGCGCCGGGCCGCGCACGACGATGGCGTCGGGTCCGGCGATCGCGACCAGGCCGCACACCGACTCGCCCTTCAGCTGGCGCACCCACGGAATCGTCGTCGCATAGCCAAAGCGGATGCGCAGATCCTGCGTCATCGCCATCGTGCCGGTGATGCCGCGCACCCGGCGCACCAGGTCGGCCCGGCCATCACCGTGCGGCATGAAGTCGAGCACCTCGACCTGCCCGGTGCTGGTGGTCCACAGTGTCGATAGCACGAAGGTGTCGCCGTCGTAGCGGCGGGTGGCGATGGCGTTTGGGTCGGCGGGAGCGAGCAGCCAGCGGCCATGGTTTTCATCGCCGAGCAGCGCACCGAACATTGACGCGGAGTCGTAGCGGGGCAGGCAGAGCCAGTCGATGCTGCCATTGAGTCCGACGAGTGCCGCCGAATGGCAGTCGCTGATCAGTGCGTAGTCCTCGATGGGGAGTGCCATCAGGCCATCCTGTCAGCAGGAGGGTGAGAGTGCGCTGACGATCTGCTTAGGCTACGAGGCGAGCGGAGGCGAGGGTGGCCGACGCTTTGTCGATCCAGGCAGCGGATGCTGCGGCGAGGTCGTCGTCCGAGCTGGCCACGGTTGCAATGGGGGCCGTGTTGATCAGCTGGGTGTGGATCGGGGCTGCGTCGATTGGCTGCGCGGTGATCGGGACGGGATCGTTCCAGGAGACAATCGGGGCCGGGGTCCAGGACAACGCCGTCGGTTCGCCGCTGCTTTCGCCGCGCAGCGTCGCCTGCTCGGTGAGGATGGTCTCGGTCAGTTCGACCGCGATCTCCCGGGCCTTGAGCCCGTGAAATATGACGTCGGTATCGCCGGGGGTCCGGGGCGAGAGCGTCCAGTCGCCGTTTTCGCCGATGAGTTCGCGGAGTTTGTCGTGCAGCAGCTCAAAAATCTGTTCGTCGCCAAGGACCGGGGCTGCGGCCACGCTCATCGCCGCGCTCGCGGCCAAACGTCGGCGTCGACGACCAAACATGACGAGCCCCTTTCAGATGCAGCCGACAATCAGCTACTGCCTCCAGTTTCGGTCACCAAACCGCGACTCGCCGGACGGCGCGCCGACCAGCAGCCGAACTCAGCTGTCGATTTCGCGTTTATTGGCGTCTTCGATGACCGTGCCGATGGCCACAGCGGCGCTCAGCGCCCACCCCAGCCACAACATCACCAGACGCCAGTCGCGCGGTCCGTGCCTGGTGGCCTGCACGGTGTTCCATCCGCCGGCGATGACGCCGATCATGGCACTGCTGAATATGAACTTTCGCATGTGAACCTCCGGCCTAAGGTTACCCGGAGCCTCCCCGGCCTGGGCAAACCCGAATAGGCTGAGAAAAACCCCTGAACTGACCGATCGGACAGGATCTGACCGATCGGTCAACTAGCCTGTGGTCGTGCCCATTCTTCCTGCGACATCCGCTGCACCGCCGGCCGGCGGCATCCGCTCACAAACCGGCGCCGACCTGCGCCAGGTCGCGCTGACCCAGTTCGCGTCGGTGGGATTCGCGGCAACCTCGCTGCAGAATATTGCCGACATCGCGGGCTTCTCCAAATCCAGCGTGCTCTACCACTTCGCCTCCAAGGAGATGCTGCTCGAGCAGGTGCTCACGCCGGCCATCGACCAGCTCGAGGTCGTTCTCGACCGCTTCGTGACCGAGCCCGAGACCATTGCCACCCGTGAGCGGTTCGTCGATGACTTCATCGACTTTCTGCTCGAGTTTCGGCTGGAACTGCACACCTTCATCAACCAGGCCCAGTCGCTGCGCGGCATCGCCATCATCGACCGGGCCGGACTGCTCATCGTTCGTCTCGCCGCGAGTATCTGCCACGACGACGCGAGCAATGAAGACCGCCTGCGGTTCGGCTTCGCCCTCGGCGGTGCCGCCTACTCGCTCGTGGCCGGCATGACCTTTCTGGGCGAGGCCACCCTGCCCGACGACGACCTGCGCCCGGCGCTGCGCACCGTGATGACCGAACTGCTCGCCCCCGTCTCCGTACACCCGCGCCCCGCTCACTCCTGAATTTCTGCGCCGTCCGAAAGTAGTTTTCATGGCAACCGTTCTGTATCGTCTCGGCCACTTCGCCTACCGGCGGGCCTGGCTCGTCATCGGCATCTGGGTGCTGCTGCTCGCCGGCATCTTCGGCGGCGGCATGGCCCTCAACGGCCAGACGCAGGAGTCCTACGCGATCCCCGGCACCGAGTCGCAGGATGCCATCGACTCGCTCGCCGCAGTGTTCCCCTCGGCGGCCGGCGCGCAGGTGCAGGTCGTTTATCACGTGCCGAGCGGGGCATCCATTGATGATGCGCCGTACCGGGCCGCCATCGAAAGCATGGCCACAGAGATCGGCGTCATCGACGGCGTCGACACCGTGATCACCCCGTTCAGCGACTACGCAGCGGATGCCGTCTCGAGCGACTCCGAGACCGCTTTCAGTCAGGTGGCGCTCACTGGGCAATCCACCGACGTGTCCACGGACACCCTCGACGCCCTCGTGGCCACTCGGTCGATCGGGGAGGACGCCGGCTTGCAGGTCGCGTTCGGCGGCCAGGTCTTCCAGGACAACACCTTCGGTATCACCGTCACCGAGGTGCTCGGCGTGCTCTTCGCCGGCGTCGTGCTGCTCATCACCTTCGGTTCCCTGCTCGCCGCCGGCATGCCGCTTCTCATGGCCATGATCGGCGTCGGCGTCGCGATCGGCGGCATCACCGCGGTGAGCGCCTTCGTCTCGGTCTCGAGCACCGCCCCCATGCTCGCGCTCATGCTCGGGCTCGCGGTCGGCATCGACTACTCGCTGTTCATTTTGTCGCGGCATCGATCCCAGCTGGCTACCGGCATGAAACCGCACGAATCGGCCGCGACGGCCGTCGCCACCGCCGGTGGCGCCGTGGTCTTTGCCGGCATCACCGTGATCATCGCCCTGCTCGGACTACTGGTGGTCGGCATCCCCTTCTTGAGCGTGATGGGACTCGGCGCCGCATTCGCCGTGCTGGTCTCGATCGGCGTGGCCGTGACCCTGCTGCCCGCCGTGCTCGGCGTGGTCAAGGGCAAACTCATCCCCAAAGTCGGCGGACGGGCCCACCGTCGGGCGACCACCCCCGACGATGGAAGACCGACCCTGGGCCGGCGCTGGGTCGGACTGGTACTCAAGGCCCCGATCGTCGCCGTCATTGTGGTGGTCGGCGTGCTGGGAACCCTCGCCATTCCCGCACTCAGCCTCGACCTCAACCTGCCGGACGGCGGCTCCGAACCGGCCGGCTCGACCCAGCGGGAGGCCTACCAACTCATCAACGACGGCTTCGGCCCCGGCTACAACGGCCCGCTCGTCGTCGTCGTCGACATCACCCAGACCACCGACATCTTCGGTGACCTCGACACCATCGGCGCCCAGATTCGCGACCTGCCGGGCGTCGCCTACGTGGGCACGGGTACCCCAAACCCCACCGTCGACACGGCCATCATTCAGGTGATGCCCGACAGCGCACCGGATGCCGCGGCCACGAAAGACCTCGTGCAAATGATTCGAGACCTCGGCCCGGGCATCACCGCGAGCCTCGGCACCCCGATCGCCGTCACCGGCGCGACTGCCGTCGGCATAGACATCTCCAACCGGCTGACCGACGCGCTCATTCCCTTCGCGCTCATCGTGGTTGGGCTCTCGATCATTCTGCTCATGATGGTGTTTCGCTCCGTCTTCGTGCCGATCAAGGCCGCGCTCGGCTTTTTACTGTCGGTGTTCGCCGCCATCGGCGCCACCGTGGCGATCTTTCAGTGGGGCTGGTTTCCCGACCTGTTCGGCGTAGAAAACCCCGGCCCCATCCTCAGCTTTCTGCCAATTCTGCTCATGGCGGTCTTGTTCGGCCTCGCGATGGACTACGAGGTGTTCCTCGTCTCGGGAATGCGCGAGGAATTCGTGCGCACCGGCAACGCCCGGCAATCGATCATCCACGGCTTCGCCCATGCCGGCCGGGTTGTCACCGCCGCGGCCCTGATCATGTTCTTCGTCTTCTTCGCGTTCGTCCCCGACGGCACCGGCGCCATCAAAGGCATCGCCTTCGCGCTGGCTGTAGGGGTCATGCTCGACGCCTTCCTGGTGCGCATGACGCTCGTTCCGGCCGCGATGGCACTCGCCGGAAACGCCGCCTGGTGGCTGCCACGCTGGCTCGGGCGGCTGCTGCCGAACGTCGATATCGAGGGGGAAGGACTGCGCCAGCACCTGCACGACAGCGCGTGGGCGGCGGAGCAGACCGATGCGATCACGGCCGATGAAGTCGTCTTCGGCCTCGAGACCGCGCCGATCGGTCCGCTCAGCCTGAGTATTCCGGCTGGTTCGCTCGTGCGGCTCACCGGCACGGCCGGTCACCGCCGGGTATTCGCGGCCACCCTCGCCGGACGACTTGATCCGGTCAGCGGACGACTGCAGGTGCTCGGCTACCCGCTGCCATCCGACCGGCAGCAGACCCTGCGCCGGGTTGCCCTCGCCGATATCGGTGAGCATCGGGACACCGAGATCACCGTCGGAGAACTGCTCGCCGAACGGCTGCGGCTCACCCTGCCCTGGTACCGGACTGCCGCGGTCGCTAGCCGTCGCGCCGTCTGGATCAGCAGTATTAACCGGGCCCTGGGTGCCGGTCAGTCGGTGACGGCCGCCACGACGATTTCGGCGCTACCGGCCCACGGTCGGGCGACCGTGCTGGTCGCGGCGGCGCTCACCGAACGCCCCGGTGTGGTCTTCGTCGACCTCGGTGAGGGCCTCCCCGAGCCCTTTCTGGGCCGGGACCTGGCGACGGTACTGGCCATGCTGGCACCCCCGACAACCACGCTGGTGCTCGGCGCTGCACGCTTCGACATCGATGGCCCGGAATCGGCGCACGATCGACCGTGGCAGCAGATCGATCTCGACGCGCCAGTTGACGACGACCTGATGATGGATTCCCTCGATGGAAAGGCTCTGCAGCGATGAGCACCGCACTCGACAAACTGTTCAGCCGTACCGCGCGGCAGCGGCGGCTGACCGTCGCCGCTCTCGTGGCCGTCGTGGTCGCCGTGCCGCTCGCCGTGGCCGGACTGTTCACGGTGGCTCTCGTCTCGGCCGATGACCGGGTCGACACCATTCCCGCGATCGTCGTGAACAACGACGAATTCGTCACGACCACCCTGCCGGACGGCACCGAACAACAGGTTCTAGCCGGTCGATTGCTCGTGACCGAACTGACCGCGCCCAGCGCCAGCGATGCCAGCACGGCCGGATTCGACTGGACTATCTCCAACACGGCCGACGCGCAAGCGGCGCTCGCCGCCGGAGACGCCTACGCGATTCTGACCATCCCCAGCGATTTCTCCGCCTCGATCAACTCGCTCTCGGGCAGCACCCCGGTGCAGGCAGACCTCGATATTCGCACCGATGATGCCCATTCCTACCTCGCCGGCTCGCTGGCCCAATCGGTCGGCTCGGCCATGACGGGCGCCTTCGGCCAGGCGATCACCGCGCAGTATCTCGAAGGCCTGTACACGAATCTCGCCCTGCTTGGCTCGTCCCTAACGGATGCCGCCGACGGCGCGGCCGCGCTCTCCACCGGTGTGAGTGGGGTCAAGGCCGGCCTCGATTCCCTTGCGGCCGGCACGGCGACCGCCGCTACCGGGGCGGCATCCGCTGCCAGCGGAGCGACGAGTTATGCCTCGGGCGTGGCCTCCTATACCGACGGCGTCACCGGGCTGAGCGCGGGGCTGACCGAGCTGAAGTCCGGCGCCGGCGCGCTGGCTCCGCTCGAAACCGGGCTCCCGGCCTACGCCTCGGGAGTGCAGGGAACGGCGGCAGCGTTCACGGCCCTCAACGCGCAGATGCAGGCTGACCCGAACGTCGCAGCCTACGCCGGCGCGCTCGCGCAAATTCAGGGCGGCCTCACCGCACTCGGCGCCCAAAGCCCGGGCATCGGGGCAGCTGGCACCGGAATTGGGTCGGTGCTGGACGGCATCTCGTCGAGTGCGAACGGTGCGCTTACGCTCGCGGCCGGCGGCCCAGCCTTGTCAAGCGGCGCAAGCGATCTCGCGACCGGTGTGCAGGGAATTTCCGCCGGGCTCGGTACCCTCGCTTCCGGCACCCAGTCGGCCCAGGCCGGGACGCACGCACTGGAAGCCGGGGCCGCCGAGCTCGCGACCGGGCTGGCGGACGGCGCGGCGGGGGCATCCGTTTTCACCGATACCGATACCGATGCCGCGACCACCGCCGCGGTCGTCTCCGAGCCGGTCAGTGTCACGACCGAGCGCGACCACTTGATCGACTCAGCCGGCCCGATCATCGGCATGATTTTCGTGCCGGTCGGCCTGTGGATCGGCGCCCTCGTCGTCTTTCTGCTGTTCAAACCGCTCACAGCATCCGCCCTGGCGTCGACGACGAGCACCGGCCGGTTGCTGCGTCGCGGCCTCGGCCGGGCCTTCGCCATCGTTGCCGGCCAAGCCGTTCTGGTCACCGTGCTGCTGCATACCGCCCTCGATGTGGCGTGGACGCTGCTGCCGGCCACCCTCGGCTTCGCCCTGCTGTTGGCCTTCGTGTTCGTGGCCGTGCAGCACTGGCTGAGCGTCGCGTTCGGTCGGGTCGGCATCGTCATCTCGCTCGTGCTGCTCGCCCTGCAACTCGCCGCGGCGAGTGGGCTGTACCCGATCGAACTCGTCGCCGCCCCATTCCAGGCGTTGAGCCCCTTTCTGCCGCTGACCTGGGCCGTGAACGGCCTGCAGGCGATTGTCAGTGAAAGCGGGGGAGCGGATGTTGCCGCCGCCGCCGCAATACTGCTCCTGTTCGCGATCGGTAGCGTGCTGCTCTCGTTCTGGAGTGTGGCCCGAGCGCGCGGAGCCCGCTCGTTCGGGCTGGGGCTGGCCAGGGCGTAGGGCGCGGTGCCCCCATGAGACTGGGGGGCGACTGGTATCCTTGGGAGGGCAACACAGGCGCGCACCGCGGGTGTGCCCGGAACGGATGATCCATTACTTATTCAGCCGACTCCACGCGGTTCGACCGCGACCAGACCGCACTCGACGATTCAGGGGCTGACGCTGCGCCCGATGACACCGCAACCGGTGCGTACACGCTCGTCGTCGTCTCCAACCGGCTGCCGGTCGATTTCGAGGAGGGCGACGACGGTGCCGTCACCTGGCGCACTTCACCCGGCGGCCTGGTCACCGCACTCGAACCGCTCATGCGTGCGTCAAACGGCGCCTGGGTCGGCTGGCCCGGCGTCGCTGATCGCTCCTTTGCGCCGTTCGATAATGACGGCATCTCGCTCGTGCCCGTGCGGCTCAACGAAGAAGACATTGAGGACTACTACGAGGGCTTCTCCAACGACACCCTCTGGCCGCTCTACCACGACGTTATTGCGCCGCCGAGCTATCACCGCGAAACCTGGGACGCCTACGTCAGGGTGAACCGTCGATTCGCTGCCGCCGCCGCAGCGGTCGCCGCCCCCGGAGCCACGGTCTGGGTGCACGACTACCAGCTGCAGCTCGTTCCGCGCCTGCTGCGGGAGGCCCGCCCCGACCTCGTCATCGGCTTCTTCAATCACATTCCATTTCCGCCATATGGCATTTATGCTCAGCTGCCCTGGCGTAAACAGATTCTGCACGGCCTGCTCGGCGCCGACGTTATCGGCTTTCAACGAGTAGCGGATGCCGGCAATTTCTCCCAAGCGGTGCGTCGCCTCTATGGCTATGCCACCCGCGGCGTCGTTATCGACGTGCCCACCGGTGACAACGGCCAGAGCGGCCAGACAGGGGAGACTCGTCGTGTCATCGCCAAGCACTTTCCCATCTCGATCGACGCGGCCGCCTATGAAGAACTGGCTAGACGCCCCGATATCCAGGCCCGCGCACGTCAGATTCGGGAGGACCTCGGCAACCCGAAAACGCTCATGCTGGGTGTCGACCGGCTCGACTACACCAAGGGCATCGGCCACCGCATCAAGGCCTTCGGGGAACTGCTCGCCGACGGACGCCTGAGTGTCGAAGACGTCACCCTGGTGCAGATCGCGAGCCCGTCCCGCGAACGGGTCAGCACCTATATGGCCCTGCGCGACGAGATTGAACTCGCCGTCGGTCGACTCAACGGTGACTTCTCCACGATCAGCCACACCGCCATCAGCTATCACCACCACAGCTACCCGCGTGAAGAAATGGTCGCGATGTATCTCGCCGCTGACGTCATGCTCGTCACCGCGCTGCGTGACGGTATGAACCTCGTCGCCAAGGAATACGTCGCCGTGCGCTTCGATGCCGACGGGGTGCTCGTGCTGAGCGAGTTCGCCGGCGCCGCCGATGAACTCAAACAGGCCATCCTGATTAATCCGCACGACATCGACGGAACCAAGGACGCCATCGTGCGCGCGGTCGAGATGCCCCGGCGGGAACGCGCTAGACGTATGCGGTCGCTGCGCCGCAAGGTCGCGGAGAACGATGTTGCCGCCTGGTCGGCCTCGTTCCTGCGGGCCCTCACCGGCGGCGCTGCCGTGGCGGCCGGAATCCCCGACGATCTCGACCTGGCCTTGCAGAGTCTTGCCGGTGCCGAGAACGTGCTCATCGCCCTCGACTTCGACGGAACGCTGGCCCCGCACGTTGACCACCCCGAAGACGCCCGTGCAATCACCGGCACCCGGGAAGCCGTTCAAGCCCTGCTCGACCTGCCCGGGGTGCGCGTAGCCTTCGTTTCTGGGCGCGCCCTGGTGAGTCTGCAGCACGTTGCCCAGCCGCAGAGTTCGGTGTTGCTCACCGGCTCGCACGGCATCGAGGTTCAGCTGGACACCCCCGAGATTGAACTCAACCTGGTCTCCTCTGAGCTCGAACAGCTCGACACCCTTGCCCGGGTGCTCACCAGCATCTCCGGATCGATTGCCGGGACCACCATCGAGCGCAAGCCCGCCGGTCTGGCCCTGCACACCCGGCTCGCGACCGAGAAAGACGGCCAAACTGCCCAGCGCGAGGCAAGGGAACAGCTCACCGATCAGCTGCCCGGACTTACCGTTCGCGAAGGTAAGAACGTGCTGGAATTCTCGGTACGCTCCAGCACCAAGGGCGATGCCCTCGAGAAGCTGCGCGAGTACACCGGGGCCGACCGGGTGTTCTACGCTGGCGACGATGTGACCGATGAAGACGCCTTCGCGGCATTGCGTGACGACGATCTCGGCCTCAAGATCGGCCAGGGCGCGACCCTCGCCGGCTACCGGGTGCGCAGCCCCAAGGAAGTCACTCAGGTCCTCGTGCGCATCGCCGCACTCCGTGCTGGCCTTGCGCTCTGAGGCCCCATTGAAAATAGAGGGCGCCCTGAGGTTCTAGACTCGGGGCATGTCTGAGATCGATGTGAAACCCCGTAGCCGCGCCGTCACGGATGGAATCGAGGCCACCACATCTCGTGGAATGCTTCGCGCCGTCGGCATGGGCGACGCCGACTGGGACAAGCCCCAGATCGGCATTGCGAGTTCGTGGAACGAGATCACGCCGTGCAACCTCTCGCTCGACCGCCTCGCCCAGGCCGCCAAAGAAGGCGTGCACTCCGGTGGCGGCTACCCGCTGCAGTTCGGCACCATCTCGGTCAGCGACGGCATTTCGATGGGCCACGAGGGCATGCACTTCTCGCTCGTCTCGCGTGAGGTCATCGCTGACTCGGTCGAGGTCGTCATGCAGGCCGAACGTCTCGACGGCAGCGTGCTGCTGGCCGGTTGCGACAAATCCCTGCCCGGCATGCTCATGGCCGCCGCCCGCCTCGACCTCGCCAGCGTGTTCCTCTACGCCGGATCGATCGCCCCGGGCTGGGTCAAACTTTCCGACGGCACCGAAAAAGACATCACCATCATCGACGCGTTCGAGGCCGTCGGCGCCGTCAAGGCCGGCCGCATGAGTGAAGCGGATGCGAAGCGCATCGAGTGCGCGTTCGCTCCGGGCGAGGGCGCCTGCGGCGGTATGTACACCGCGAACACCATGGCCAGTGTCGCGGAAGCCCTCGGAATGAGTCTGCCCGGCTCGGCAAGCCCGGCATCCGCTGACCGTCGCCGTGACTATTTCGCCCACCGCTCGGGCGAGGCCGTGGTCAACATGCTGCGCCTCGGTATCACCGCCCGCGACATCCTCACCCGCAAGGCATTCGAGAACGCCATCGCCGTGGCCATGGCCTTCGGCGGCTCCACCAACGTCGTGCTGCACCTGCTCGCCATCGCCCGCGAGGCCGAGGTCGAGCTGACCCTCGACGACTTCAACCGCATCGGCGACAAGGTTCCGCACATCGGCGACCTCAAGCCGTTCGGCAAGTACGTCATGAACGACGTGGACCGCCAGGGCGGCGTGCCCGTCGTCATGCGTGCGCTGCTCGAGGCCGGCCTGATCCACGGCGACGCGCTCACCGTGACCGGCAAGACCGTCGCCGAGAACCTCGCCGAGATCGACCCACCCGACCTCGACGGTGAGGTGCTGCGCACCCTCGACAACCCGATCCACAAGAGCGGTGGCATTACCATCCTCAAGGGCAGCTTCGCGCCCGAAGGTGCTGTGGTGAAGACCGCCGGCTTCGACGCCGCCGTCTTCGAAGGCCCCGCCCGGGTGTTCGAGCGAGAGCGCGCAGCGATGGACGCCCTGACCGAGGGGAAAATCTACAAGGGTGACGTCGTCATCATCCGCTACGAAGGCCCGAAGGGCGGGCCGGGAATGCGCGAAATGCTCTCGATCACCGCCGCCATCAAGGGCGCTGGGCTCGGCTCCGATGTACTACTATTAACGGACGGTCGATTCTCAGGCGGCACAACCGGACTGTGCATCGGCCACATAGCACCCGAAGCGGTGGACGCAGGTCCAATCGCCTTCGTGCGCGATGGGGATCTGATACGGGTCGATATCGCAGCTCGCACGCTTGACCTACTGGTCGCACCTGCTGAGCTGGCCGCCCGGCAAGTCGGCTGGGCGCCTCTTCCCCCGCGCTATACCCGGGGCGTCCTGGCAAAGTACGCAAAGCTCGTGCATTCCGCCGCCGAAGGCGCCATCACCGGCTGACGCTGCGCACCGGCTCACCGGCACACCCCGTGGGGACACGCTGATAGATGTCGCAAGACCGATTTCAAAGTAGGGATTCTACGATCATGACCACGGAAACCACGCCTGTGCCCTCGGCCCCCGCGTCCGCGGAGCCGGAAATGCTCACCGGTTCTGGGGCGATCATTCGCACCCTGGAGCTGCTCGGTGTTACCGACGTTTTCGGTATCCCCGGCGGCGCCGTCATCCCGCTGTACGACGAGCTGATGACGCAAACCAAGATCCGCCACATTCTGGTGCGCCACGAACAGGGTGCCGGTCATGCCGCCGAGGGTTATGCCTCCGCAACCGGCCGGGTCGGCGTGGCGATCGCCACGAGCGGACCGGGTGCCACCAACCTGGTCACGGCCATTGCAGACGCCTACATGGACTCGGTCCCGCTGCTCGCGATCACCGGCCAGGTCTTCTCGACGTCCATGGGAACGGATGCCTTCCAGGAGGCCGACATCATCGGCATCACGATGCCGATCACCAAGCACTCCTTCCTGGCTCGCCGGGCAGAGGAGATTCCGGCGGCCATCGCCTCGGCGTACCACATCGCCTCGACCGGACGCCCCGGCCCGGTGCTCGTCGACATCACCAAGGACGCGCAGCAGAACTTGGCACCGTTCATCTGGCCGCCGAAGCTCGACCTTCCTGGTTACCGGCCGATCGTCAAGGCCCACGGCAAGCAGGTGCAGGTTGCGGCCCAGTTGCTGCTCAATGCCAAGAAGCCGGTGCTCTACGTGGGCGGCGGTGTGATCCGGGCCAAGGCCTCACCCGAGCTCCTCGTGCTCGCCGAGACGACCGGCGCACCGGTCGTGACCACCCTGATGGCACGTGGCGCCTTCCCCGACTCGCACCCGCAGCACCTCGGAATGCCGGGCATGCACGGCACCGTTCCCGCCGTGCTCGCGCTGCAGGAGAGCGACCTCATCATTTCGTTCGGAGCACGCTTCGACGACCGGGTGACCGGAAAGATCAGCGAATTCGCCCCGAATGCGAAGATCGTGCACGTTGACGTCGACCCGGCCGAAATCTCCAAGATTCGTCTGGCCGATGTACCCATCGTCGGTGATGCCAAAGATGTCATCGCCGATCTCATCGTTGCCTGGCAGGAGGCGGTTCAGGCCGCCGCCCCCGACGCCGGTGTTCCCGACACCGCTGAGTGGTGGACCTACCTGCGTGGCTTGAAAGACGAGTTCCCGCTCGGCTTCACCGAGCCCACCGACGGCCTGTTGGCCCCGCAGTACGTGATCCAGCGAATCGGCGAGCTCACCGGCCCGGAAGCGGTCTACGCGGCCGGCGTTGGCCAGCACCAGATGTGGGCGGCGCAGTACATCAAGTACGAGCGTCCCAATTCCTGGCTCAACTCGGGCGGAGCCGGCACTATGGGGTACTCGGTTCCCGCGGCGATGGGCGCCAAGGTCGCCGAGCCGGACCGCGTGGTCTGGTCGATCGACGGCGACGGTTGCTTCCAGATGACCAACCAGGAACTCGCCACCTGCACGATCAACAAGATCCCGATCAAGGTCGCGATCATCAACAACTCCTCCCTCGGCATGGTGCGCCAGTGGCAGTCGCTGTTTTACGACGGGCGGCACTCCTTCACCGACCTGAACACCGGTCACGGCACCGCCATGGTTCCGGACTTCATCAAGATGGCGGATGCCTATGGTGCGCTCGGAATTCGGGTCACCAGCAAGGACCAGGTCGATGACGCCATCAAACTGGCCCTCGCCACCAATGACCGCCCCGTCGTCATCGACTTCATTGTGAGCCCCGGCGCCATGGTGTGGCCGATGGTTCCGCAGGGAGTCAGTAACAGTTTCGTTCAGTACGCCAAAGACCATGCACCCACCTGGGGAGACGAGTAACCGTGACGAGCCACGTTCTGAGCCTGCTCGTCGAGGACAAGCCCGGCCTGCTCACACGCGTCGCTGGCCTGTTCGCGCGTCGGGGCTTCAATATTGAGAGCCTCGCCGTGGGGCACAGCGAGATCGCCGGGCTGTCCCGCATCACGATTCTGGTTGACGTCGAGGACATCCCGCTTGAGCAGGTGACGAAGCAGCTCAACAAGCTGATCAATGTGATCAAGATCGTCGAACTCGACCCCACCCAGTCGGTGCAGCGCGAACACCTCCTGATCAAGGTCAAGGTGGACAACACGACCCGGTCGCAGGTGCTCGAAGCGGTCACCCTGTTCCGAGCCCGGGTCGTCGACGTCGCCGCCGACGCCCTCGTCATCGAGGTCACCGGTGACACCGGCAAGACCCAGGCGTTCTTGCGCATTCTCGAGCCGTTCGGAATTCGTGAACTTGCGCAGTCGGGCATGCTCGCCATCGGCCGCGGTTCCAAATCGATTACCGAGCGCGTCTTCAAAAACTAACGGTTTCAACTTTTTCTACTAATCAATTCACGAGGAGAAATACACATTGTCTGAGATTTTCTACGACAAAGACGCCGACCTGTCGATCATTCAGGGCAAGAAGGTGGCCGTCATCGGCTACGGCTCGCAGGGTCACGCCCACGCGCAGAACCTGCGCGACTCCGGCGTCGAGGTCAAGATCGGCCTGAAGGACGGCTCCAAGAGCAAGGCCAAGGCCGAAGAAGCCGGCTTCACCGTGCTGTCCACAGCGGATGCCGCGGCCTGGGCCGACGTCATCGTCATCCTCGCGCCCGACCAGGTGCAGCGTCACCTGTACAAGGACGACGTGCTGCCGAACCTGGCTGCCGGTAAGGCCCTCGTCTTCGGACACGGATTCAACATCCGCTTCGGGTACATCACGGCGCCCGACGGCGTTGACGTCGTCATGGTCGCCCCGAAGGGTCCGGGCCACACCGTGCGCCGCGAGTTCGAAGCCGGTCGCGGCGTTCCCGTGATCGTCGCCGTCGAGAAGGACGCCTCGGGCAACGCCTGGCCGCTCACCCTCAGCTACGCCAAGGCGATCGGTGGCCTGCGCGCCGCCGGCATCAAGACCACCTTCACCGAAGAAACCGAAACCGACCTGTTCGGCGAGCAGGCAGTGCTCTGCGGCGGTACCTCACAGCTGATCCAGTACGGCTTCGAGGTTCTCACCGAGGCCGGCTACCAGCCGCAGGTTGCGTACTTTGAGGTGCTGCACGAGCTCAAGCTCATCGTCGACCTCATGTGGGAGGGTGGCATCGCCAAGCAGCGTTGGAGCGTCTCCGACACCGCCGAGTACGGCGACTACGTCTCCGGCCCGCGCGTCATCGACCCGAGCGTCAAGGAGAACATGAAGGCCGTTCTCGCCGACATCCAGAGCGGCGCGTTCGCCGAGCGCTTCATCGCCGACCAGGACAACGGCGGAGTCGAGTTTCTCGCCCTGCGCAAGAAGGGCGAAGAGCACCCGATCGAGGCCACCGGCCGCAGCCTGCGCAAGCTCTTCGCGTGGAATGCCTCGAACGACGACGACTACACCGACGGTTCGGTGTCGCGCTAAGCATCCGCTTAGATTGAGGAAGGGGTTCTCGTTCGCGAGAGCCCCTTCTTCGTTCCCCGGCACGAGCGTCGAAAGGGCAGACGAATGACAACGGATGCCGTGGGCACCGAAAATCAAACGGTGTGGCGCAACCGCATGTCGGCCCTGGCCATGCTCGGCGTGTGCCTCTACGTGTTCATCGACGTGGCGCTGCAATTTCTGCCGCCGCACTACAGCCCGATCAGCGACGCCGAGAGCAACCTCGCGGTCGGGCCGTTCGGCTGGATCATGAACCTCAATTTTCTCGGGCGAGCGGTGTTCTGCGTCGCCGCCGTAGTGGCGATCGCGCTGGCGGCCAGGCTGCTGGTCCCACGGCGTCGGGACCTGCTGCTCGGCGCCGGCCTCGGGCTGTTTCTTGTTGGGGGAGCCAGCTCGGCCGTGCTCGCTTTCTTTCCGACCGATGTCAGCGCGTCCCACGAGAGCACCCTGCAGACGTCGACCACCGTCGGCGCCATCCACCTGGCCGTAGCGTCCTTCGGCTTCGTCGCGGCCCTGATCGCCATCCTGCTACTTACGGCCTGGTTGCGCATCCGCCGGGTTATGCCGCGGGTGCAGCCGTGGGCGATAGTTTTCGCGGCGTTCACCCTGACCGGTCTGCTCGCAGTGGTCGCCGCCAGTGCCTGGGCGCCCGGTGTGGTCGGGCTCGCGGAGCGCGTGGCCCTCGTGGGTATTCTGGGGTGGACGTGGTGCGTGAGCGCCGGAATCCGTCGACTGGCCTGACTTACACCAGCCGGCCCGCGCTGAACACTCGGTGAACAGAATGATCTCACTGCTAAGTATTCGGCAGTCGCCCCCAAACTGGGGTGATGTCTACTCTCTCTCGACGTGATCTCTTCTCGGCCGGTGTTTTCGTTGTTGCCGGCGCCGCAGCAGCGACCGTGGGCGGCCAGCCAGCCAGCTCGAACGCCGCCGTCCTGTCCGCCGGCACCCGATTCGACCACGGCGTTGCCTCCGGAGACCCGCTGCCCGACGGCATCCTGCTCTGGACTCGGGTCACTCCGATGACCGAAACCGTACCCGGGTCGGGCCTGGGCCCCGACGTCTCGGTGACCTGGGAGGTGGCCGAGGACTCGGGCTTTTTGCGGGTCGCAGCGAAGGGCACGACCATAACCGGTGCAGCCCGGGATCACACGGTGAAGGCGACACCCACCGGGCTGCGGCCGTCCACCATCTACTGGTTTCGCTTCAGGTCCGGCGGAGTCGCCTCCCCGGTCGGTCGCACCAAGACAGCCCCGGCCGCCGGTGTCGCCATCGATCGCCTGCGCCTCGGTGTCGTGTCCTGCGCCAACCTGCAGGCGGGCTTCTTCACCGCGTACCGCCACCTCGCCGATCGCGGCGACCTCGACGTCGTGCTGCACCTCGGGGACTACCTCTACGAATACGGCGTCGGTGAGTACCAGGCCCGTGACGTGGTCGTGCGGCCACACGACCCCACGACCGAAATGATCACCCTCGAGCACTACCGTCGTCGGCACGCGCAGTACAAATCCGACCTCGACCTGCAGTCGCTGCACGCCGCGGTGCCCGTCATCGTCACCTGGGACGACCACGAATCCGCCAACGATGCCTGGTCGGAGGGCGCCGAAAACCACGCCGAGGGCGCCGAGGGCACCTGGAAGGCGCGGCGGGAGGCGTCCCAGCAGGCTTATGCCGAGTGGATGCCGGTGCGCTACGACGTGGGCGGCCAGCTCTATCGTCGCTTCGGCTTCGGCGACCTGGCGAGTGTGTCGATGCTCGACCTGCGCAGCTACCGCAGCGAGCAGGCCGCGAACATGGTCAGCGCCGACATCTCCAGCCCCGACCGCACCATCACCGGCACCGCACAAATGGACTGGCTCCTCGACGGGTTCACGCAAACCGACACGCAGTGGAAACTGGTGGGGAACCCGGTCATGATCGCGCCGGTGCGCTTTCCGTCGACGTTGTCCACCGCCGAGATCGGGGGAGTGCAGGCCCTCCTTGGCACCACGACGATCGACGGCGTGCCGTACAACGTCGACCAGTGGGACGGCTACGCCGCCGATCGCAGTCGTGTGATCAGTCACCTGCGCGACCACGGCGTCACGGATACCGTCTTCCTCACCGGGGACATCCATTCCGGCTGGGCCTGCGACATTCCGGCCGACCCGCTGACCTACCCGACAACCGGCACCTCCGTCGCCACCGAACTGGTCTGCACCTCGGTGACCAGCGACAATCTCGACGACATTCTCGGGGTGCCGCCGCGCACCGCGTCCCTCGCCGTTGAAACCGCGTTCCGGACCGCGAACCCGCACGTCAAATACCTCGACTTCGACTCGCACGGCTTCTCCGTGCTCGAGGTGACACCGGCAGCGGTGCGGATGGACTGGTACGTGCTGTCGGAGCGCACCAGCCCGGCGTCCACGAGTTCACTGTCGACGTCGTTCCGGGTCGCGGCCGGTACGCAGACGGTGACGGCCGCGTTGTGAGCGGCCTCGATTCGCTGACAGCGGTGAGCCAAGCAGACGGCATCGCCAACCGTCGGACATTTCTCAAGATCGCCGTGGGCGCCGGAGCTGCCGTCGTGCTGTCCGCTGCGCCGGGAGCGGCCTGGGCCGCGACATCCGCTGCTGCAGACCCAAGAGCCCCCGCCGCCCGTACTCGGGTGTACGTGCTGGTCATTGACGGATGCCGCCCCGACGAGATCACGCCCGAGCTCACACCCCGCCTGCACGCGCTGCGTACACAGGGCGTCAATTTTCCGGCGGCCCGGTCGCTCCCCATCATGGAGACCATCCCCAATCACGTCATGATGATGACCGGCGTCCGGCCGGACCGCTCCGGTGTTCCGGCGAATGCCGTCTACGACCGTGCTGAAGGTGTTGTGCGCAACCTGGACCGACCGAGCGATTTGCGGTTTCCGACCGTGCTGGAGCGGCTGCGAACCGGTGGCCTGACCACCGGATCGGTGCTCAGCAAGGAGTACCTGTTCGGAATATTCGGCGAACGCGCGACCTACCGGTGGGAGCCGGCGCCGCTCGTACCGGTGAGCGGCCACGCGCCCGACCAGTTCACGATGGACGCCCTCATCGCCATGGTCACGGCGTCCGACCCCGACCTGGTCTTCGCCAACTTCGGCGACATCGACCGGTTCGGGCATTCTGACGAAACCGGCTCTTCGGTCAAGATCGCCCGCACCGCCTCTCTTGCCCGGAGCGACTCTCAGATCGGTCGTTTCGTCGATCACCTGGTCACTGTCGGGCTCTGGGAGAGCAGTGTCATCATGGTGCTCGCCGACCACTCGATGGATTGGTCGATCCCCTCGAACCTGATCTCGATTGATCTGATTTTGCAGGATCACCCAGAACTGCGCGAGCAGGTCGTCATCGGTCAGAACGGCGGCGCCGACCTAGTGTACTGGGTGGGCAGCGACGCCGGCCGTGCTGCCGGACTCGCCGAAGTCCGTGCTTTGGTCACGGCCCACGAGGGGGTGCTCGCGGTGCATGAACCGGCAGAGCTGCGACTGGGCGCAAACGCCGGTAACCTCGTGGCCTACTGCCGGGCGGGCTGGCGTTTTTCTGATCCGGGCGTGCTGTCGAATCCGATTCCGGGCAATCACGGGCATCCGACGACGGAGCCGATTCCGTTCTTCATCTCCGGTGGAAGCCCGCGCGTGCGCACCGGAATCACCCTGTCGGACCCGGCGCGCACGATGGACGTAGCACCGACGGTGGCCGCTTTTTTCGGTCTCGCAGCGCCGGCCGGTGGCTATGACGGAGTCGACCGGGCGGTGGCCTTCACCTCCGTGTGAAAACCCGTTGATTACCCCATTATGGGTAGAGTCGAGGAATGCACCGGTCGCATGGCCGGTTCCGCTGGTCCTGTGCACCGATGCACAGCTTCGCCGCAAGTCCTGCAAAACGGGGGCCTGTGGGGCCTCCTTTCCACTCGCGTAAGGCCGGTACCACCATGACCTCAGGCAACAACACCGGCGACGTCAAGCTGGTCTCCCCTGCCCCCCTCGACGACGGTCCGCTTCCCAAATGGAAGATCGTTGGCCCCGGACTGGTCGTGGCCGCGACCGGCGTCGGAGCCGCCGACATGGTTGCCACCCTCGTCGCCGGATCCCGATACGGCTACGCCCTGCTCTGGGCGGTCATTCTCGGCGTGATCCTTAAGATCGTGCTGGTCGAGGGCGCCGGCCGGTACACCCTCGCTACCGGCATGACCATCTTCGAGGGCTGGCGGTCCCTCGGCAAGTGGACCACTTGGTACTTCGGGCCGTACATTATGTTGTGGGGATTCGTCTACGGGGCCACAGCCATGTCCTCCGCTGCCCTGCCCCTCGCCGCACTGTTTCCAGTCTTTCCGCTGCCGGTCTGGGCCGTTCTCATGGGTCTCGCCGGTCTGACCATGGTCTGGTTCGGCCGCTACGCCTTCTTCGAGAAGGTCACAGCAGTGCTCGTCGGCATCATGTTCATCACCGTCGTCGGCCTCGCCGTCATCGCCGTGCCCGACTTTCCGGCCATGCTCACCGGCCTCGTGCCGATCATTCCTGAGGGGGGAGTGCTTTACACGCTCGCTTTGGCCGGCGGTGTCGGCGGCACCATCACCCTCGCCGCCTACGGCTACTGGCTGCGCGAAAAGGGTTGGTCCACTCCGCGCTGGATGAAAGTCATGCGCATCGACAACCGCATGGCCTACGTCATGACCGGCATCTTCGTCGTCGCCATGCTCATCGTCGGCGCCGAGGTGGTCGCCGCTGCCGGTATCACCCTGAGCGCGGGGGACAAGGGACTGCTCGACCTCTCCACGGTGCTCAACGAGAAGTACGGCGTCGTCGTCGGTACCGGATTTCTGGTGGGCTTCTGGGCGGCATCGTTCTCATCGATCATCGGTGTGTGGAACGGCGTGAGCCTCATGTTCGCCGACTTCTGGGGCAATATGCGCGGTAAGAAGTCCGGCCACCCCGACACCCTCGTCGGTGGCAAATACTTCAAGTTCTACCTGTTATGGCTCACCTTTCCGCCCATGATCCTGTTTTTGCTCGGCTCACCGATCGGCCTCATTCTGGCCTACGGCGTACTTGGCTCACTGTTCATGCCGTTTCTCGCCATCACCCTGCTGGGACTGTTGAACGGCAAGCGCATCCCGCGGGAATGGCGCAATAAGTGGTTCACCAACGGTGCGCTGGGCATCTGCGCGCTGCTCTTCATCGTGTTGGGCGTGCAACAACTGGTCACCGCTCTGAAGCCGCTGTTCGGGTAGCTTCGGCGGCAACCGGATACTCTGGAAAAATGAATGCGACACGCGACGACGATGCGCTGAACTGGGCCGGTGACGACGACCCGACGTTGGCTCCCGGGGGAACCGGTCGGGCCGCGCCAGAGACGACCAGCCTGCCGGAGGGGTGGACCACCCCCAAAAAGGATGCTGCCCCCACCGACATCGCAGCGGATGCCGAGAAGACCGAATCGGATGGCGCGGCCGCGAGCTCGGCCGCCCTGGTGGGCATGGGCATCCTCGCCGGAATGTACCTGCTCTACTCGATCGGCTGGTTCATTGGCGTGTCCCGTCTCGCGCGTTCGACGGTTCTCACTTCGGGCGATCCCGTCGCCGATTTTATGACCTCCCTCGGCGGTTGGTTGGCCGTGGCGGCACCCGTGATCTGGTTTGGGGCGACCTTCTGGCTCACCCTGAGCCAGCCGCGCGCACGCTGGGTCTGGTTGCTGATCGGCGCGGTCGTTTTGATTCCCGTGCCCTTCCTGCTCGGATCGGGGCTCCCCGGATGAGCGACCTCGAGCCCACCGGCACCGTTGGTACGAATACCGTGCACCGTCGCCGCCCGCCGCGCTGGATCCTGCTGACCATCGCACTGTTCATCGGGCTGTTCTACGCCTACGACGTCTGGGAAGCCATCGGCAACCTGGTCGGTCTGAATTTGCAGGCGCAGTCCCTCGACACCCAGCTGAGCGGCTTCGGCTGGGCCGTGCTGATCTTTGCGGTACTCCTGCCGGTGCTGGTCTACGCCCTGGCCTTCTGGCTCGGCCGCAACCGGGCCTTCGGAGTGCAGGCGCTGACCCTGCTCGTCGGACTCTGTGCTGTTGCTGCCCTGTCGCTCGACATCGCCACGGTGTTCGGCCTCGGTCGGCTGATCGCCTGACTAGATCACGGCGACCACGATCAGAGCCATCAGCACCAGTTGGGCGATGAGTCGGGGAACGAACGGAATCGCGATCCGCCCGAATCGTTTCTTGTGCCGGGCGGCATAGGCGTTAGCCGGAAACACCGCCGCCAGAAACAGCACGAGAGCCCCAGCAGCTAGCAGCATAGTCGGGGGATACAGCAACCCGAAGCCGCCGGCCAGCTCGCACAGCCCGGTGAACAGTACGAGGTTGGTCGGGTTGGTCCAGCCCGCCGTGCGCAGTCGCGGCGGAATCATCGCCGCCATGGTGCGCTGCACCGAGGGCAGAAAATGGATGATCCCGGCGCCGATGAAGACCACCGCGAGAATAACCCGCAGGGCCAGTTGGAGTCCGTCTATTACGTCGCTGCTCATGGCTCTATTGTGCAGCCGGTAGGGTGGAAAAAGAGTGGCGCCTATTGCCCTGCCACCAACACCCGCAATCTAAGGATCCGATTTTATTGTCGAAGCCCGTCGTCCTGATCGCCGAAGAACTTTCCCCCGCCACCGTCGATGCTCTCGGGCCCGACTTTGACATTCACCAGGTAGACGGCACGGATCGCTCCGCGCTGTTCGCCGAGCTCGCCACCGCGCAGGCCGTTCTGGTGCGCTCCGCCACCAAAATGGATGCCGAAGCGATTCAGGCCGCTCCGTTCCTGAAGGTCATCGCTCGTGCGGGCGTCGGCCTGGACAACGTTGATATTAAGGCGGCCACCGCGGCCGGCGTCATGGTCGTCAACGCTCCCACCTCCAACATCATCTCGGCCGCTGAGCTGACCGTCGGGCACATCCTGAGCCTCGCCCGTCACATCCCCGCCGCCTCCGGCGCTCTCGCCGACGGTCAGTGGAAGCGCTCCAAGTACACCGGCACCGAGCTGTACGAAAAGACCATCGGCATCATCGGTCTCGGCCGCATCGGCGCCCTGATCACCGCGCGCATGCAGGCCTTCGGCACCAACGTCATCGCCTACGACCCCTACATCACCTCGGCGCGCGCCCAGCAGCTCGGCGTGACCCCGGTCACCCTCGATGAACTGCTCGCGCAGTCCGACTTCGTCACGATTCACATGCCGAAGACGCCGGAGACCACCGGAATGATCGGTGCAGCCCAGCTCAAGCTCATGAAGCCGACCGCGTTCGTCGTCAACGTCGCCCGCGGCGGACTCATCGACGAAGACGCACTGCACGAAGCCCTCGTCGCCGGCACCATCGCCGGCGCCGGCCTCGACGTGTTCGTCAGTGAACCGCCGACCGGCTCGCCGCTGCTCGGCCTCGACAACATCATCACCACGCCGCACCTCGGTGCGTCGACCGACGAGGCGCAGGAGAAGGCCGGCGTCTCCGTCGCCAAGTCCGTGTGCCTCGCACTGTCGGGCGAGCTCGTGCCCGACGCGGTCAACGTCGCCGGTGGCGTCATCGATCCCTACGTGCGTCCCGGCATCCCGCTGGTCGAAAAGCTCGGCCAGGTCTTCTCCGGTCTCGCCGCCCACAGCCCGCTCACGAGCGTCGACATCGAGGTGCGCGGCGAACTCGTCGAGTACGACGTCAGCGTGCTCAAGCTCGCCGCGCTCAAGGGCATCTTCACCAACGTGGTCAGCGAAACCGTCTCCTACGTCAACGCGCCGCTGTTGGCCGATCAGCGCGGTGTCACCGTGCGCATGCTCACCGACGCTGAATCGCCCGAGTATCGCAACGTGATCACCCTGCGCGGAGCCCTTGCCGATGGTTCGCAGGTCTCCGTCTCGGGTACCCTTACCGGCACCAAGCAGATCGAGAAGATCGTCGAGATCAACGGTTACGACGTCGAGGTTCCGTTCGCCAAGAACCTTATCGTCATGCTTTACACCGACCGCCCCGGAATCGTCGCCGTGTATGGCCGCGAATTCGGTAACGCCACCATTAACATCGCCGGCATGCAGATCGCCCGCCACGTGGCCGGCGGCAAGGCTCTCAGCGTTCTGACCGTCGACTCCGAGGTTCCGGCCGGTCTGCTGGCCTCTGTTCGCGCGGCCATCGAAGCCGAGATCATGGTGGAGATCGTCCTCACCGACTAGCTCTCTTCAAAACGGATGCGAGTGGGCAGAGGCAAGGCCGGCGCCCACTCGCATCCGCTGTTAAACGACTCCGACGCGCGAAGTGAGTCCGAAGGATCGCAAATCGTACTGCCGGGGTTGGTTTAGGACGTTTTACGACCCCGCGCGGCGTGGGCTGCGGGATATCCGGTTCAGGTCTGCGACAGGATCCGGCCGATCAGGGTGATCAGCCGGGTCATGGACTCGGCGGTGTGCTCCTGCGGCGCCAGTTCGTGTTCGGCCAGCGAACTGTTGACGTAGAGTCCGTCGCTAATGAGCATGATCGCCTCGGCGGTATCCGGGTCGTGGACAGCGTCTTCGATGACCGAGAGCCAGCGCCGCCGAATGTCGCCGAGCACCTGCATGGCCCGTGGATCGCGACCCTGGGCGAGGCGGGAGCCAGCGATGTAGGCGCGGTCGAGCGGGCTGCCGGTGTGCACCGAGGTTCGAATGAGGTAGTCGACCGGGCCGGCCGGGGCCGTGCGGATGTTCTCGGCATCCTCATTCGCGAGCGCATCGAGACGGGCCAGCATTCCCTCGATCAGGGCGCCTTTCGAGCTGAAGTGATAAAGCAGTCCGCCCTTGGAGACCGCAGCGGCCGCCGCGACGGCATCCAGCGTTGCCGAGCGCTCTCCGCCCTCGACCAGCAACTCCTCGAAGGCATCGAGCAGACGATCCCGGGTAGGAACGGATGATGCTGGCACTTTATTCGACATTGGCCCATGGTACCGAAATGGGCGGGCTTCACGCTGGACAACTATACCGTCCAGCCGGTACAGTAAACCTTGTGCCGCTGAAGGAGCGGTCGCAAAAACTACCCAGAGAGTGTTGAGATCGTGTCTGCCCCTGTTGTTCCCACCAAGCCCCTTGACCTGACCAGCACCGCCCTGAGCAGCGCGACCCCGCAGGCGCGCGGCGCCGTGTCCGCTCTGACAGTCGTGCACGATCGCCGACGATGGTGGGCGCTCGCGGTGCTGATGCTTCCGGTGCTGCTGGTGTCGATCGACAACACAGTGCTCAACTTTGCGCTCCCCGCCATCTCGGAGGCGACTCGGCCGACCGGGGTGCAGCTGCTCTGGATGGTCGACATCTACCCGCTCGTGCTCGCCGGCCTGCTCGTGGCAATGGGCAGCCTGGGCGACCGCATCGGACGTCGCCGCCTGCTGATGATCGGTTCGGCCGGCTTCGGTGTGGTCTCGGTGTTCGCGGCCTTCGCCCCGAGCATCGAGGGGCTCATCATCGCCCGCGCCGCCCTCGGATTCTTCGGCGCCATGCTCATGCCGTCGACTCTGTCGCTGCTGCGTTCCACCTTCGTCGACCGCGACCAGCGTCGCCTCGCTATCGCGATTTGGGCCACCGGCTTTGCGGCTGGCAGCGCCCTTGGCCCGGTGGTCGGCGGCATTCTGCTCGAGCACTTCGCCTGGGGCTCGGTCTTTCTGATCGCCGTTCCCGTTCTGCTGCCGCTGCTCGTGCTGGCGCCAATTCTGGTGACCGAATCGCGGGATCCGCACCCGGGGCGCATCGACCTGCTCAGTATTGCCCTCTCACTCGGCACCATGCTGCCGATCGTCTACGGCATCAAGAGCATCGCCGAGCACGGCGTGACCTGGATCACGGTCGCCCCGATCGCGCTCGGACTGGGGCTCGGCGTCTGGTTCGTGCGTCGACAGCTGCATGTGCCGAACCCCATGCTCGACATGGGGCTGTTTCGACGCGGCGCTTTCAGCGGCGCGGTCGGCGTCAACTTGCTCAGTGTCACGGCGCTGGTCGGCTGCCTGTTCTTCATCTCGCAGCACCTGCAACTCGTGCTCGGGTTGTCGCCGTTGAACGCTGGGCTGGTGCTCGTTCCCGGCCTGGCCGCGATGATCGTGGCCGGACTGCTGATCGTGCCGATTGCACGCCGGGTACGGCCGTCGCGGGTGGTGCCCGTGGCGCTGCTGGTGTCGGTGGCTGGATTCGCGTCGATCGCGCTGCGCGGCGGTGCAATCGATGCGTTCTGGATCGGCGTCGCCTTCGTGCTGCTCGGCATCGGAATCGGCGCGGCCGAAACCGTCTCGAACGAGCTCATCGTGGCGACCGCGCCGGCCGACAAGGCAGGGGCGGCATCCGCTGTGTCTGAAACAGCCTACGAACTGGGAGCGGTGCTCGGAACGGCCGTACTCGGCACCATCCTCACCGTGTCCTACCGGGCGGCGGTACTGTTGCCGGACGGCCTGAGCGCGGCCGACCGGCTGGCGGCGGGGGAGACTCTCGGCGGGGCGGTGTCCGTGGCTCGTCATCTTTCGCCCGCGGCCGGGGAGCAGCTGCTCGAGTCGGCCCGACACGCCTTCGACAGCGGTGTGGGCCTGACCGCCTGGATCGGCGTCGCGCTGGTGCTCGGAGCGGCCGTCGTGGCGCTGCTGTCGCTGCGCCGGGCCCGCTAAAGCCCGCGAAAGCGGGTGAAGCGTTGTTTCGCGAGTGCTGAAGCAACACTTCACCCGCTTTCGCGTGCTGGGGCCGAGCTACAGGTCGTCGATCGAGTTCTCGCGACGGGTGACCTGCTCGCCGTTCGCCGGGTCGGCGATTGTGCGGGTGGTGCTCACGCTGTTGCGGCGGCGGGTCATCAACACGATGCCGAGGATCGTCACCAGCGCTCCGGCCGCGAGCAGAATGTAGCCGACGAGCGTCAGATCAATGCCGGTGACGGTCACGTCGAGGGCCCAGACCAGAATGGCGCCGACGACCAGCAGAAAGATTCCTAGTCCGATACTCATGATTTCCTGCTCTCCATTGGTGGTGCCTTGGAGACAAGCCTAGGCACTTCGGCGACAAAGGTAAGGTTTGACTATACGCAATTTAGGTGTTCGTTGACTGTTCGGAGCCGCATGTCTCGTACTATCAAACTCGCTGTCATTCCCGGAGACGGGATTGGACCGGAAGTTGTCGCTGAGGCCGTGAAGGTACTCGGCGCCGTCACTGCCCGCGATGACGTCACGATTGAGACGAGCACCTTTCAGCTGGGCGCCGCGCGGTTTCTCGAAACCGGTGATGTGCTCACCGACGCTGACCTCGCGTCGATTCAGCAGCACGATGCCATTCTGCTCGGCGCCGTCGGCGGCGTTCCCGGCGACCCCCGGCTGAAAGACGCCAACATTGAGCGGGGCTTGCTGCTCGGCCTGCGCTTCGCCCTCGATCACTACGTGAACCTGCGGCCCTGCACGATCTACCCCGGTGTGACGAGCCCGCTCGCCGCCCCCGGCGTGGTTGACTTCGTCGTCGTGCGCGAGGGAACCGAAGGCCCCTACGTCGGCAACGGCGGCGCCATTCGCCGTGGCACCCCGCAGGAGGTCGCCAACGAGGTCTCGGTCAACACCGCCTACGGCGTCGAACGCGTCGTGCGCTACGCCTTCGAGGTCGCCCAGGGGCGTGAGCGCAAGCGCCTCACCCTGGTGCACAAGACCAACGTGCTGGTCTTCGCCGGCAGCCTGTGGCAGCGCATCGTGAACGAGGTGGCGCTGGAGTACCCCCAGGTTGCGGTGGATTACCTGCACGTCGACGCGGCGACCATTTTCTTTGTCACGAATCCGGGTAGATTCGATGTACTCGTCACGGACAACCTCTTTGGCGATATTCTCACCGACCTGGCAGCGGCAATCAGCGGCGGCATCGGCCTGGCAGCCTCCGGCAATATCAACCCGACGGGCCGCTTTCCCAGCATGTTCGAGCCGGTGCACGGCTCGGCCCCCGATATCGCCGGCCAGCAACTCGCCGACCCGACCGCGGCCATCCTCTCGGTGGCGCTGCTGCTCGATCATCTCGGGCTGACGGATGCCGCGGCTCGCGTCAACGACGCGGTTGCCGACGACCTGGCGCGCCGCTCCACTTCGGTGCGACGCAGCACGGCTGAGGTGGGAGACGCCATCGTGACGCTTTTGACAGACAAGGTACTCAAATGAGCAAGACCACAACGTTTCCCCTGAACTTCACCGTCACCCCGTCGACCGAGGCCCGCGCCGAATCCGAACGCGCCGAAATTCTCGCCGACCCGGGCTTTGGCAAGCACTTCACCGACCACATGGTCACCATTGATTGGTCGGTCGATGCCGGCTGGCACGACGCCCGCGTCACACCCTACGGACCGCTGCTGCTCGACCCCGCCTCGTCGGTGCTGCACTACGGCCAGGAGATCTTCGAGGGTCTCAAAGCGTACCGGCACGCCGACAACACGATCTGGACCTTCCGGCCCGAGAAGAACGCCCAGCGCCTGCAGCGTTCCGCGCACCGGCTGGCTTTGCCCGAGCTGTCCGTCGACGACTTCATCGAGTCGATCAGGCAGATGATCGCGATCGACGGCGACTGGGTTCCTTCAGCGCCGGAGACGAGCCTCTACTTGCGCCCGTTCATGATCGCCAACGAGAGCTTTCTCGGCGTGCGCGCCGCCCACCAGGTGAGCTTCTACGTCATCGCCAGCCCGGCCGGCGCCTACTTCGCCGACGGCGTTGCCCCGGTGAAGATCTGGCTGTCGACCGAATACTCCCGCGCCGGTCGCGGCGGTACCGGCGCTGCCAAGTGCGGCGGCAACTACGCCGCGTCGCTGCTGCCCCAGATGGAAGCCTACGAAAACGGCTGTGCCCAGGTGCTCTTTCTCGACGGCGAGACCGGCAGCCACATCGACGAGCTCGGCGGTATGAACGTGTTCTTCGTGCACGGCACCGACACGCTCGTCACGCCGCGCCTGACCGGATCCATTCTGGAAGGCGTCACCCGCGACAGCATCATGCAGCTCGCCCGCGACCGAGGTATGACGGTGGAGGAACGCGAGGTGACGCTCGGGGAGTGGCGTGAGGGTGTCGCATCCGGTGCCATCACCGAGGTCTTTGCCTGCGGAACCGCCGCCGTCGTCACCCCGATCGGCCAGCTCAAGGCGCGCGACTTCGCGATCGGTGACGCGGATGCCCCCGCCGGCGAGATCACCCTGTCGCTGCGCCAGGAACTCACCGACATTCAGTATGGGCGCCTGCCCGACCGTCACGGCTGGCTCACCCGGCTAAGCTGAACCTTTTGGCCTTTGCGGGCGGGAATGAGACACGTGAAGATCGCACGCTACAGCTACCAGGGCGCCATCGCGTTCGGCATCGTTGACGAGCACGAACTGGTCGTGCTCACCAGCGACCCGATGTTCGCCGGCTTCGACACGACCGGCGACCGGGTCGCCCTGGCCGACGTGAAGCTGCTCGCGCCGGTGATTCCGCGGTCGAAGGTCGTTGCTATGGTCTCGGCCGAGGCGTTCGTGCTGCGGCCGAACACCGCCGTCGTCGGCCCCGGCGACGCCATCGTGCTGCCGGCCGCGTCGGAGCAGATCGAGGTCGACGGCCAGCTCGCCATCATCATCGGCAAGATCGCCAAGAACGTTTCGCCAGCGGATGCTTTGAGCCGCGTCTTCGGCTACACCGTCGCGACGGTCGTCACCGCGGCCAACCTCGCTTCGGGTGTAGCGGGCGCCTTCGACACGTTTTTGCCGCTCGGTCCGGTCATCGAGACTGAATTCGATGAGGCGTCGTCAGCGCTGCGCGGGCTTATCAACGACGAGGAATTTCAGGCGGTCGCGCTTGACGATGACGACCGCATGACCGAGGACACGGTTTCTGCCCTGGTCGCGTTCGCCTCGAGCGTGTTCACGCTGTTGCCCGGTGATGTGATCCTGCCCGGACGCCTGGACACGCCCGCGGCCGTCGTCGATGGGGACACGATCACGATGGCGATCGCGGGCATCGGTTCGCTGGTGAACCCGGTGGTGCGCCCCGCCTGACCCGCGAGCGGGCACCAAGATCCAGGCAAAGGCCCGGGCCCGGATCCGGCGCCGGACTCAGTCGGTGGCGTCGGGGAACCAGATCCTGACCTGGTTCGACGCCGTGTTCAGCAGGGCGATCGCCTCATCCCGGTTCACCCGGGCGACGAGCATTGCGCTCAGGGACAGGGAGGCCAGGGTGCGCACGCGCTCGTCGACGGATTCCGCTGCTGACGATGACGATGACGATGACGGTGCCGCGGCCGATTCGAGTGCGTGCCTGAGCGCATCGGTCAACTCGATGCGGTATCCCTCCACGACGGCGCGGGTCGGCTCGTCGTGCGCGGCGAGGCCGGCGGCGCAATTGACCAGAAGGCATCCGGTCTGCGCTGAGTCGGGGGCCTGCGTGACCGTTGCGCGGGCGAGGCCGGCGAAGTACTCGAGCAGGGCTGAGGAATCGCGGGGCCCCGCTCGCAATCCGGCCAGCCGTGGCCGGATCACCGTCTCCAGATAGTCGGTGACCGCGGCGTCGAAGAGCCCGCGTTTGCTCCCGAACGCGTGGTACAGGCTGGACCGCCCGACGCCCGTGGCCGCCTCCAGCTCGGCCAGGGATGCGCCGTCGAATCCCTTGTCCCAGAACAGGTTTCGCGCAGCCTGCACGACCACTCCGCTGTCAAAGGTCTGCATCCGCCCCATGTTCGCTCCTTGAATTCTGTCCGACGATCGGACAATTTTGTGCACCGATAAGTCTACTATATAGTAAAACGATCGTTCTAGAACTAGCAGAGGAGCCGACCATGGCGTCAAATACCGTCAGTACCCAGATCCAGCTCGTGAACCGTCCCGTCGGCTGGCCGACGGATGCGGACTTCCGCACCGTGACCGTCGACCTGCCGGAGCTTGCGGCCGGCCAGATTCGAGTCGCGAATGAATTCATCTCCGTCGACCCGTACATGCGTGGCCGGATGAACGATGTGAAGAGCTACATACCGCCGTTCGTGCTCGGTGAGACCATGACCGGCGCGGCTGTCGGCCGCGTCATCGCCTCCGCAAACGAGGCGTTCGCCATCGGCGACGTCGTCACCCATCAGTACGGCTGGCGTGACCTGGTGCAGGAGGACGCCGCCGGCTTCAGGGTCGTTCCCGAGCTCCCCGGCGTTCCGGCCTCCGCTTACCTCGGGGTGCTCGGCATGACCGCCCTGACCGCCTACGTCGGCCTGCTCGAAATCGCGGGGCTCAAGGAAGGCGACACCGTGTTCGTCTCCGGCGCAGCCGGAGCGGTCGGCAGCATGGTCGGCCAGATCGCCCGACTCAAGGGCGCCAAGCGCGTCATCGGCTCCGCCGGATCGCCCGAGAAGGTCGCGCTGCTCACCAGCAAGTACGGCTTCGACGCCGCGTTCAACTACAAGGACGGTTCGATCACGGACCAGCTCGCCGCTGCAGCACCCGACGGCATCGACGTGTACTTCGACAACGTCGGCGGTGAGCACCTCGAGGCAGCCCTGGCCTCCTTCAACGACGGCGGCCGCGCGGCCCTGTGCGGCGCTATCTCCTTGTACAACAGCACGGATGCCCCGGCCGGTCCGAACAACCTGTCCAACATCGTCACCCGCGGCCTGACCCTCAGGGGATTCACCATCGGCAACTACTGGGCCCACCTTCCGGCATTCTCCGCCGAGATGGCCGCCTGGCTGGACTCCGGCGAGATCGTCTTCGACGAGACCGTCGTCGACGGCGTCGAGAACAGTGTCGAAGCGTTCCTCGGCCTCATGCGCGGCGAGAACACCGGCAAAATGGTCGTTCGCACGGGCGGGCTCATCCCGACCCTCTGATTCGAATCACCCCGCACAATTCCGCGAACGACTTCACTGAAAACGGAGACACTATGACCCACGTACTTTTCGTCGTCAGCGCCGCTGACCACTGGACCCTCAACGACGGCAGCCAGCACCCCACCGGATACTGGGCAGAGGAGCTCGCTGAGCCGCACCGCCTGTTCACTGCGGCCGGCTGGCAGATCAGCATCGCCACACCGGGCGGCGTGGCTCCGACCATCGACCCGGTCAGCCTCCGTGCCGATGCGGCCGGGGGAGAGGACCGTGCAGCACAGATCATCGACTACATCGGAACCATCTCCAGCCAGCTCGATGAACCGCTCAGCCTCGACGACATCACCGTGGCCGACTACGACGTGGTGTTCTACCCGGGCGGTCACGGCCCGATGGAAGACCTCGCTGTGGACGCCGACTCTGGGCGCATCCTCACCGAATCTCTCGACACCGGCCGCATCCTCGGCGTGCTCTGCCACGCCCCGGCCGCCCTGCTCGCTGCTCAGCGTGCCGACGACAGCTGGCCGTTCACCGGCTACCGGATGACCGGCTTCACGGACGCCGAAGAGGTTCTCGGCGGACTGGCTCCGAAGGCTCCGTGGCTGGTGCAGAGCCGCCTGGTCGAACTGGGCGCCGACTTCATCGCCGGCGAATCATTCGCTCCGCACATGGAGATCGACCGCAACCTCTACACCGGTCAGAACCCGGCCTCATCGGGCGCCCTCGCCGAGGCGATTATTGCGGCCGTCGCCGAGAAAGCATAACGGCGGGCGACGTCGGGCCCAGGGGCTCGACGTCGCCGACAGCGAACGTATGCCCAGCGTTGCCTGGCTGTACCTAGCCGCGGCGCAGCGCGTCCAGCACGGCGTCCACGTCGTCCCGATCATTCCAAAGATGGAACGCCACGCGGGCTCGACCGGCGCGGCCAGAGGCGGTGATTCCGGCGGAGGCGAGGCGAGCGAGGTCGCGGCCACCGGCATCCGGCCAGCTGACGATGGCCTGATCAAGCCGAGGCAAGCCGAGACCGTCACTCAGGGCATCACCGAGCCCCGCAGTGTGGGCGCGCACTTCGGTCATATCCAGACGGCGGAACAGGTCGATGGCCGGTTCGGCACCGACCCAGGCCGGCCAGGCCGGCGATACGTCGAACCGGCGGGCCTCGGCAGCAAGCGCCATCGCCGGACCGTAGCAGGATGCCCACAGGTCGTCTCCCGCATACCATCCGGCATTGATCGGGTGCAGTTGTGCGGCGAAAGTCTCGGCGACCGTGAAGAACGCAACGCCGCGCGGGGCGCAGAGCCACTTGTAGCTGTGGCAGATAGTAGCATCGAACTGGGAGGCGTCGACCGGCATCCACCCGGCGGCCTGGGTGGTGTCGCAGAGTGTGAAGGTACCTGTTACACGTGCGGCGGCCCGGATGGCGTCGCTGTCGGCGACAGTTCCGGTGGCGGATTGCACGAGCGAGAAGGCGACCAGCCATGTGTTCGCGGTGAGACTCGAGGCCAGATCGGCGAGGGGGACCTGCCGCACGGTCACGCCGCGGTGCGCCTGGGCCAGAAACGGGAACACCATCGAGCTGAAGTCACCGAGGGGCAGCACCACTTCGGCACCGTCGGGCAGGCTCGCGGCGATCAGGCCGGCCATGACTGAGGTCTGCGAGCCGATCGCCACGCTTTGGGCTGTGACGTTCACCAGATCGGCGTACCCGACGCGTACGCGCTCGACGACCTCACCGTAGCGGGAGGCGCAGGCCTGGCCGCCGGCCCAGGCCTCGGTATCGGCGCGCATCGCGGCGATCGTGTCGATCGTGGGCAGTCCGAGGGTGCAGGCGGCGAGGTAGCCGCGGCCCGAGGCGTAGCGGGCGCGGGCTTCGAGGAGGGTTACCGTCGTCGTGCTCGTGCTCGTGCTCGTGCTCGTGCTCGGGCTCGTGTCAGCGGTCTTGCCGGCGCCCGGGTTGGTGGCCGTTTTGGCGGTGGGGCTGCTGGTGCTCGTTGCTGCGGGGCTCATGTTTCTAGTGTGACCATCGAGAATGCATGCGACAACGGCCAGTATCTGATGCATTGCATAACCAAGAATTATGATTGAGAACATGATCCATTTGCCCGGCGAGAACCCCGACATCGACGCCAACGCACTGAGGGCCGTGGGGGCGGTGCACGAATTCGGGTCCATCACCGCCGCGGCCGCCGCCCTCGGCTACAGCCAGCCGGCAGTGAGCCAGCAGCTCAAACGGCTCGAGAAGCGGCTCGGGCTCGCCGTGGTCGAACGTGTCGGCCGTGGAGTGCGACTGACCGAGGCCGGCCTCGTATTGGCGCGGCACGCCGTGACCGTGGCCACAGCGCTCGATGCAGCCGGGGGGGAGATTGCCGAGCTGCAGGGGCTGCGCACCGGGCTGGTGCGTCTCGTGGCCTTCCCGTCGGCATCCGCTACCCTCGTGCCAAGCCTGCTGGCGCGCATGAAGCAGCAGCATGCCCAGATCAGCATCACCTATCTCGAGGCCGAACCGCCAGAGGCCGTCGCCGCCGTGCGCGAGAATCGGGCCGACCTGGCCATCACGTTCAGCTACCCGGGCGACCGCGTGGATCCGCACCGGCAGAGCGCCCAAGGGCTGCGGGTGGCGACCCTGCGGCGAGACGAGATGATGCTGGTGCTGCCGGCCGGGCATCCGCTGGCCGGTGCTGCCGCACCGATCGACCTCGGCGACCTCGCCGACGAGAACTGGGTGGCCGGGTGCCCGCGCTGCCGCGGCCACCTGCTCGACCTGTGCGATCGCCGCGGATTCGCCCCGCGCATCAGCTATGAGACTGACAACGCCGCCGCCGTGTTTGGCTTGGTCGAGGCCGGCATCGGGGTCGCGCTGCTTCCTGCCCTCGCGATCGAGTCGGTCGGCCGGCGCGCGGGCGCCTCTATCCGGGCCACATCCGGGCAGGACCATCGCACCCTGCACGCCGTGACAGCTGCCGGAGCCGAGCGTGTACCAGCCCTGGCCGCTGCGCTGCGCGCGCTGGTCGCGATCTCGTCGGTCGTCTAGGCGGCGTGCGCCGGGCCCACCTTACGAAAGCGGGCCCATGCTCGATCATGGGCCCGCTTTCCGGGCCCGGGCCCGGACAGAAGTAGGTCCGGGATCGCCCAACTAGAATCATGAGTAATGTCTGACACCACTGCACACCCGTTTTCTACCGCCACCGGAACCGACGTTCGCGTGCGGTTCTGCCCCTCTCCAACCGGAACGCCGCACGTCGGCCTCGTCCGCACCGCCATGTTCAACTGGGCCTACGCCCGGCACACCGGCGGCACGATGATCTTCCGCATCGAGGACACCGACGCCGCCCGCGACAGCGAGGAAAGTTTTCTCCAGCTCGTCGAGGCGATGCGCTGGCTCGGGCTCGACTGGGACGAAGGCGTGGATGTCGGCGGCCCCCAAGCGCCGTACCGCCAGTCCGAGCGCTACGACATCTACCGCGGAGTCATCGAGCAGCTCAAGGCGAGCGGCCATATCTACGAGAGTTTCGTCACCGGCGAAGAGATCGAGAAGCGTAACCGCGACCTCGGACGTGACCCGAAAATGGGCTACGACAACTTCGAGCGCGATCTCACCGAGGAGCAGAAGGCCGCCTACCGGGCCGAGGGCCGCTCCCCGGCGCTCCGCCTGCGGGTGCCGGACACCGAGCTCTCCTTCGATGACCTCGTGCGTGGCGAGATCACCTTCCCGGCCGGCTCGTTTAGCGACTTCGTGGTCGTGCGGCCGAACGGGCATCCGCTGTACCCCTTCGTCAACCCGGTCGACGACGCGCTCATGGGCGTCACGCACGTTCTGCGCGGCGAGGACCTGCTCTCGAGCACCCCGCGCCAGATCGCGCTCTACCACGCGCTCATCGACATTGGCGTGACCACCTTCGTGCCGCGCTTCGGTCACCTGCCCTACGTCATGGGCGAGAAGAACAAGAAGCTCAGCAAGCGCGACGCCGAAGCGAACCTGTTTCTGCACCGCGACCGTGGATTCATCCCCGAAGGACTGCTCAACTACCTCGCCCTGCTCGGCTGGTCGCTCTCGCACGACCGCGACGTGTTCACGATCGACGAGTTCACGGCCGCGTTCGACGTCGTCAACGTCAACCCGAACCCGGCCCGGTTCGACCTCAAGAAGGCCGAATCCATCAACGGCGACCAAATTCGCCAGCTCGAAGCGAACGACTTCGCCGCCCGCCTGGTTCCTTACCTCGTGACCGCCGGCGTGCTCGGCGAGACCCCGAGCGCCGCCGACCTGGCCCTGCTCGCTCAGGGTGCCCCGCTCATCCAGGAACGCATCGCGCTGCTCGGCGAAGCGCCCGCCATGCTCGGTTTTCTCTTCGTGACCGGCGCCGACCTCATTCTCGAAGCGGATGCCCTCGCCTCCCTCCCGCAGAACGCCGCCGACATTCTCGGCGCAAGTCGTACCGCCCTCGAAGGTATTCCTGCAGTGGAATGGACCACCGACCGTGTGCACACGCTGCTGGCCGAGACCCTCATCGAGGGCCTGGGACTCAAGCCGCGTGTTGCTTTCGGACCGCTGCGCGTCGCACTGTCGGGTCGCAAGATCTCCCCGCCGCTGTTCGAGTCGATGGAAATTCTTGGGCAGGCTGAAACTCTGGATCGCCTCGATCGGGCGCTGGCGGTAGTGACGGCCGCCTGACCGCGGGGTCGGAGGGGCTTCGACTCGCCGGGGGACACCTCGGTTTGGCCTCTCCAGCCCAAGTGGGCTAGGCTAATACTCGGCCCGATCTTCGGATTAGGCATTGGGGTATGGTGTAATTGGCAACACGGATGATTCTGGTTCATTTGTTCTTGGTTCGAGTCCAGGTACCCCAGCACTAGCAGGCGCAGGATTCCGCGGCGAAATCACTTATAGCCCACCCTGTCGAACAGGCCCGAAACAGGCTCTGTGACCAGAAACGGACCAATAACCCCCTTCTGTAGTGGGTTAGGCGCTCTGTTGCCCGGGCAGATACGGGCTCGTCGCGGCATAGCCGGGCTGCTCACGGCAATAGCCGCGCACCTATTGCGTATGGACGCGACGACGCAAATCACTCCGACGTTTCTCACCCAGCGCGAGCTTTCCGAGCTGCTGCGAATGCCCGAGCGCACGCTCGAGGACTGGCGCCTGATGCAGACCGGGCCGCCCTATATCAAGCTCGGCCGGCTCGTGCGGTACGACGTGCAGGACGTGTTCACCTGGGTGCGTGAGCACCGACATGGTTAGACCGCAGATCCTGGCTGGCGAGCTGGGTAGCATCGCGATTGATGTCCTGCCGAGCGGGAGGTACCGAGCTCGTGCATCCACTCGCGACGATAGCGGTCGCCTTCACCGCATCGGGGTCACGGCCGAAAGCGAAGATGAGACACGGGCCGAAGTCCACCGACAGGCTCGAGCGATGGCGACTGGCGGTGCCGGAGACCTCTCACCGTCGAGCACGATCGCCGACGCGGTAGAGCTCTGGCTGTCACAGGTGCTCACCCGTGCCAAGGCCGGCAGCCTGTCGTACTCGACCTACGAATCGTACGAGACGACCGCCCGTGTGATTATCGTGCCGCGGGGCGGGGGAGTGCGGCTCAAGCATCTGACCGTCGGTCGCTGCGATCGCATCCTCCAGCGAATCCTGGAGGAAGAAACGATCTCGAAAGCCCGTCGAGCGCGTGCAGTGCTTAGTCTCGTGTGTGGCTATGCCGTGCGAGACGACGCCCTTATGCAGAACCCCGTACGCGATGTACAACGCCTGCCGATGTCACCGCGCAAGGAATCCGCCCTCACGCCCGCGCAAATCACTGCCATTCGCGGGCGCATGCAGGTGTGGCGGCTTACACGCGACGACGGACCGCGCCCAAACTACCGTGCACTTATCGACGGCATGGACATCATGATCGGCACTTCACTGCGCGTCGGTGAGTGCATCGGTCTGCGCCGCTGTGATGTCGACATGACGACCCTGCCGCCCACCGTCCTGGTCAGCGGCACTATCGTCAGTACCAAGGCGCAGGGAACGCACCGCAAGAACTCTCCCAAGCGGTCTCGGCAACGGCGGAGCATCGCTTTGCCGTCGATGGCCGGGGCTGCGGTGCGGCGACGGCTGGCGCTTGCTGAGGCGAATCCGGAGGCGTTCTTGTTCCCCACCAAGACCGGTCGTTCGTTGAGCGTGAGCAACTATGAGCGCCTGCTGCGCGCATTCGTCGAAGATGAGCGCTCTCAGCTGGTCGAGATGGGCGTCGACGTGGACGAGTACACGACGCACATCTATCGGCGCACGGCAGCGACGCTGATCGAGCGTGCAGCCGGGATCACGCTGGCGTCTCGACTTCTCGGCCACGCAAACGAGCAAACCACGCGAAACAGCTACGTGGTCACGGCCGACATGGTCGACCCAGTGACGGCGGAGATTCTCGATGAAGTGCTCGGCGGTTGACTGGAACGACTGTCTGACAGTCTGGTCGCGGGGCATGCGGACTTGGCTGAGGAGTAGGGAGTACGACGCAGGGAGCAGGGAGCAGGGGAAGCAGGGGAAGCGGGGAAGCGGGTGATCGTCTTGCTTCCCGAGCCCTATTCGAGCTGGTCCATCCGATCTGAGCGTTACACATATTAAACAGACGTCGCACAGTTTGCGGGTAATCACCGGCGCATCAAAGCGACTGCGCACCGTGCCTATGGGGAAAGCGGGTCGTTGAACAGCCAGAGTACTCTAATGGGCATGGACAAAAAAGGTGGAAAATTCTGCATCTGTTTTCCGATGAAGGTGTTCGGAATGTTCGGGCGCTAATATATGGCACACGCACTGATTGGGGATCTCGTGGCGACAAGCCGTCTGACTATTTACTTATTGCGAGATGTACAGGAACCCGACGACGCTATTGGGTCTGGTAAGTCACCGAGTATTGCTCCGTTAGATCCTGCCTCCAATATTTCAGGGAAATTTTACTTCACTTCTCGGCCGGCCACTGCGCCAGCCTGGGCGACCTATGTAAATCCCATTTTATCAACTCCGTTATCGACTGTCTTTTCGTCGTCTGCTTCGGGGTTGCTCATTCTAAAATCCGGCGGTAGGTTCTTCGCCTTCACTTTCGGATATGGGCGCGGTTTCCTGGATCCCACAAAAATCGAACATCAGTTTGGGCTGCGAGTTGCTCTGAATCGGATAGACGCGAGCCAGATTCGCAGCATGGACACAAAGACATTCGAGGATATGGTCGTCACTCGCAGCACGCAGGCAAGTAAGAGCACCGATCTTCCCACATTTGGTCTTGACGTATCACGTGACATCCTTCGCGCGGTTACGGGCGAGCCTCGCAACACGAAGATGGCAAAAAGGCTATCTGGATCGGATGCCTTGGTTATCAGCTCTGACTTACCGCCTAAAGACCTACCGTCACTGTGTGTCGAGCTTCTCGCGGCGTTCAAGGAATCAACTTACAAGACTGATTTCGCGTGGATTGATCACCTGGCACTTATTAGCGACAAGACCACAATTGACGCCTTGGATTTTCTCGTTGAACAGCAATTAGTTGTCGGGGATACCTCCAACAGTCACATGGCGATGCCAGAGGTCATCGATTGGGCTGATGTCGATGCCTTCACTATCGGGGGAACTCGTAAGGAGGAGTACGATGACTTAGATCTTGACGACTATCTAGTCAGATTGGGTTCAGCAACAGCCGATATAACGATCAGCCGGTTGAAGGGTCGTCACGTATCGGTCCGATTCTCGCGTTCTAGCGACTTTGATAGTCGTTGGACGGTATATCAGTGTCTGATCACAGAACAACGCCTGAAATCGAAGCTACACGTACTGATCGAAGGACGCTGGTTTGCCGTAAGTGATTCCTTGGTATCCCAAGTTGACGACTTTGCAAATGGCCTGCCGCGGTCAACTACCGGGCTCATCAGCTCGTTTGTGGGCGAAGTTGAGGCAGAATACAACGATCGTTTGGCGCAATCAGCTCCCCAAGACCTCCTTCTGCTGGACGCAAAGATAAAGCGTCCGGGAGGCGCCGCGAGTGGGATCGAGCTTTGCGATGTTCTGGCGTCAACCGGTGAATTCATCCATGTCAAGAGAAAATCGCGGTCCTCAACATTGAGCCATTTGTTTGCTCAGGGAACGATCTCGGCGACGACATTTTTGGGTGACGGGTTCTTCCGCGACGAGATCAGGAAGATGATTGTTTCGGATACAAACGAACCTGAGACTACGGCTTGGCTGGAACTGGTCCCGGAGGCGAATGCTAAAGTGGAAAGAGCGAAATACTCTGCGTCATTTGTGGTCATCGCTAACTCAACAAAGTCCGGGACTGACTGGCTGCCATTCTTCAGCAAACTCAATCTGATGCAGAACGGGAAACAGCTCATCAATCTTGGATTTCGTGTCTCGATCTCGCGGGTTGACGCGCAGTAGGAGGTATTGCCTGCCGGGTTCATGTATATATCCAAATTCGATATACCCGTGCCTGTAATTTCCGGGACGGATCTCGTTTAGTAGCGTCTCAGCACGCGACTCAATCGCGATGCAGGGATAACCCGCTGAGATACCCTGTAACGTCGGAATCGATCAGTTGGACAGACAAACTCGAGATATACAGGTCAGCCAGGTGTGTGAGGCCAATCAGCGGTCTCAAGGTCTTGACGGACATTCGGGAAAGCCTGAGGGATCGCAGACCTGTGAGTGACGCCAACGGGCTTAAGTCCGACACGGGTAAATCCCCCATCGAGAGTTCGGTGAGCTTGGTGAGGGCCGCCATAGTCCCCAGATCGATGTCATTCCAACCGCGGAAACCGTAAAGCCTTAGTACGGTGAGGCTGGCGAGGTCGCTGATCGGCCGCAAATCCCAGATCTGGAACCACCCGAGGGAAAGGGTCCTTAAGCTGGTCAGATTTGCGAGAGGTTTCAAATCAGTTACGGAGCAGCTCTCCAAGATAAGGGTAGAAAGACGGGTGTGGTTCCGCAGCGCATCTAGGTCCCGAATGCTGCACTGTGCAAGGCGGAGCGTCGCGAGGCCCGTGAGCTCGGCCAGCGGACTCCAATCCACCACTCCCTCAAGGTTTGTTACTGAGAGTTCTTGTAAACGGAATAGCCCACGCATCGAATTGACTTCTCGTACATGGGGAAGGCTTGTCAGGGTAAGGGTAGTCAGCCTATTTAGTCCAGCGATTGGGCCAACATCCGAAACCTCCCGTAAGTCGGACAGGGTAAGCGTTGACAGGCGCGAGAGTCCGGAGAGTGGCCCAAGGTCGCGGACGTTGACCAGACCCTCGACGGCGAGAGTGCAAAGGTTCGTGAGCCCGGCGAGCGGGCTCAAATTTTCTACGCCATGGAGACCGCCTGAGCCTCCGAGCTTGAGGGTCTTCAGGCTGGTCACGTCGGAGAGCGGTTCCAAACCCGAAAGCTGGTCCATCGCTCCCATAGTGAGGTCCTCCAGTCGATGGAGTTCGCGAAGTGGACCCAATTCGTACACACCAATGCTCCAAAGCTCGAGGGTTCTGAGCCCAGGGAGCCTCGCCAGGAGTTCCAAATCCGTCAGGGCCTCCATCGCCCATAAAATAAGGGACGTTACCGACGGAAGTCTTGGCAAAGTCGGTAACGCCGTCTCGTTTAGACCGCACAACTTGAGGTTTGTGAGCAGCGTGAGGCTGGATAGCGAGCTGAGGTCTAGGACGCTGTCAAGATATCCAAGTGTCAGACTCGTTAGCGCAGTGAGGCCGCGTAGCGGACCCAAATCTGCTACGTGCCTCAGGCTCGCCTCGCTACCGAGATCGAGACTACGGAGGTTGACTGCGTGCTGGAGACCTTCGAGATCCTTGAGTTCGTAGCAATTGATGGCGAGCGGCAGGGTAAGACTTGCCATTTGTTGAGCGTTAATGACACCGCGCTCGGACTCCGAGAGGTTTAGGGCATTCCATACGATTTCAGCGAATAGTGGATCTTTGACAACGCCGTACCGAAATGGCCCTGCGTCTCTCTCCCTTACTCTCTGCTCAAATTCCTGTTTAACTTGGGCTTCGCGCGTTTCTGCTTCGGCGATCAGGTCTAGCTCACGACATCGGGCCTTCAGTCGAAGATTCGCGTTGCTTTCCTCGGCAACTTGTAATTGTTGACTGCGCTCAGCTTCGCGCCGTTTGCTCTCCGTGCGCCTGCTGACCGCGAAAGAGACAATCGTCGTGACCACCGCAACAAACATAAATCGGCTAATGGCAGTTGCGATGCTAGTGCCGCCGTTTGCTTCGCGCGCATCAAACAATTGGTAGCTGAAGAGCAGCGATACGACGAATGCGGCTACGCCAGCCAATAAAGTCACAATTCCGCCCCCGCCGTTACGAACGATGGAGCGTTCACCCGCCCCGCGCATGTCAGTCACTGTGACCGACGCATCTCGGGAATCGTACCGTCCCGTCGATCAAAATCACGAGTTTCGGTACAGTGCTGGCCTCTATGTGGTCCGGTCGGCACGAGAAGCGTTGCACGTGACTGCAATTGCTCTTCATAGGAAAACGAAGCCTCTCAATCACCGACACATAGATTTATGAGATGGAGTCTCGCGTGATTCTTTCCCGGGTATGGCGTGTGTTGTCGCGTCGACCGAACGCCGACGATGCGTCCACTAGATCCCGGCAGGCGTATCTGTATTCATGGCCAGTCAGCGAGACCTAGAGTACTGCTTCAGCTTCGCGCCGCTCAGCAACATCATCGACGACGAATTGCACGAAGTCCTCATCACGTTCACCAATGACCACGTCTTCGACCGCGTCGGCGGGCGATTCCCCTGGCCACGCAGTCTGCCGCGTAGGCCGGTCGCGCTCCAGCCGCGTACCAGAGACCGCGACCCAGTCGCGGAGCCGCTGGCGGGCATCCGCAAAATCGCGGTGCCAGCCGAGCGGGGCTGAGCCGTGCTGGTCGGGGTCGTAGGCACCGAGCCAGTGCAGGTGCAGGGCGGACAGCTCCCAGACGAGCTCGGGGTGCCGATGCCAGAACGGCGGCACAACGGATGCCGGCAACCCGTAAGTGCGTCGCAGCCAATTCACCCACCGGTTGAGTTCGATCCACTCGGCCTCTGCGTCGTCGGCGCTGAGCAGGTTCCAGTTGATCGGATGCGGTGGCTCCGCCATGTGTGCGTCGAGGTCGTCCAAGGAGGCCTCCCGGAAGGCATCGTCGTGATCGCCGGACGCCCATTCGACGAGTGACTCCGACATTGCTGGTTCACCGCCTGGATCCGGTGTGAGCAGCTTCCGCCTCGTGCTCGACCTCGATGTCCGAAGCTGTGCGATGGGTGCGGTCGACCTGATAGGTGGTGCGTGCGAGGTCGTGGCCGATCTTCTTGGCGACGAACTCGTCGCGTTGGATGGTTTCGCCGTCGCGTTCGACCTGGAAGGTGCGCACGTACCCTTCGGCGACAAAACTGTCGCCTTTGGCGAAGCGGGTAAGAGCCCGTTCGGCGGTGGCTCGGTAGGCGACGAGGTCATGGAATGTCGGCTCCAGTGCGGTGAAATTGCCGCTGTTTTCGCGGAGGAAGTGGGGCTGGCCGATGCGCGCGTAGAAGCGGGTGTCGCCGTTCTCTGTGACCGACTGCTGAGGGTCGGAAGCGATGAAACCGGACAGCGATTGCTGGGTGTGAAATGCCATGGGACTTGACCTCCTGTGATTTGGCGGCGGACCGTCGTGATCCGCATTCACCAGAAGGTACGCCGAGCGCTCCATGGTGATCGCGCTAAACTCTGCCGGGTGGTCGGCCCGTGGACAGGTCTAACGTCCCTAGGTCGGATTCCGAGCTGTGTCGGTTTGGAGTCATTGTCGGTTAGATCACCATAGAGAAGCACTTGATGAGATGGCAGTCGCGTCCGGAAGCTGGCTCGCAGGGTGACAGGACTACGCCTACTGGACGCGGCAAGAAGGGCCCCGTTACCTGCCACACTTGAAAGCACAGTGCGTGTTCGATTCCGGCTAGGGGGCAGAGTTGACTGAAGGTATTGTCGGGGTTGTGATCACTGTCTCGGTGGCCATCAGTGTTTACGTAGCGGGCGAGGTGATCAGTAGCCGGCGTCAGCGTGTGGAGCGCAGGCGTGTAGTGCTTGAAACCTGGCTTGAGGCCATCGCTGCATGGCACTATGAAGCCAAGAAACTCAAGGGAGTGCCGGCCAATACGGATTTGGATCGCATCAGCGAGGATTCAATCCAGCTGAGCTTCCATTCGAATGATCGTTGGGTCGCGGGGTGGCTCAGCTTGCATCTGGATGCGCTGAAACGGGGAGCCGAACATCATCCGCAAGGCACTATGGACCAGTTGGACTACACCGTCAGTTACATCGGGCGCTGGCTAATTGCATGGCACAAAGGCACCGTTCGGTCGTCTGATTTTGCACCGCAGACTATGCTCGGCACGGCTGGGTGGGGAGGGGCGGCTGGCGAGTCCGAAAAGTATTCTCAAGCGGTCGAGCGCGGTTTCCAGAAATATGTTGAAGTGTTCCGTATGCGACTACGGGATCAGCTTGTACTGGTCCTCCTATGTTCAGGGGAATATGGCGACGAAATGGTTCGAGCACTTTCCCCACGTCAATTCGCCTTGTGGGAGCTAACACCGCCGCGTCGCCTTCAACTCTTGAGGGAAGGATTTTTCGGACGTCTACTAGCCCCCGGACTTATGAGTTCGAAATCACACCTGGTCGAAAGGTACCTCAAGCTTTGGGAGACAGTCAGACAGAATCTGATTCGGTGGCTGCATTCGAGTAAAGATGTCTGGCCGCCCGGCTCATACGACGGCTAGGTGCAGTAAAGGCTTAGACCGCTGTGATCTCCTATCGTCATGTCGATCCTTGCACCGACGACGATGAGGGCCGGGCTCCGTTGAGCAGGCTCCGACGCCAGAGTCCGTCATTCCGGCTCCATGTGGGTATGTTCCACCGGACGGGTTAGGACCGGCGCCCGCATCATCCCCTCGATTTCCTCGCGGTTCGCGCGCAGCGCCTTCGCGTCGGGGCGGGCGGTCCACAACTGCAGGCTGGCGATGATCGGCGGCGCCGCGCGGAGCATGATCAGTCCGGTGCCGAAGGGCAGGGTGCGGATCGTGTCGGGCGGCATGATCGGGACCCGGCGGATGGAGCGCTGCGATGAGCGTGAACCGCGGTCGCCGATGGTCGTCGAGTCCGTGGTTTCGTCGCGGTCGCCGATCAGGGTGGAGAGATCATGCAGGTCCCGAGAGTTGGATCCACCGCCGAGCACGATCTTGACGATCGATGAGTCCCAGATGGTGCTGGCAGCGTTGTCGCTCCACTTCGTGCGTGCCTGAGCGAGCGACTGCAGCACGGGCATGCTTGTGATTCCGGTGCCGCCGCCCTCCGCCATTAGCGTGGGAAGCGAGGGGAGTGGCGCTAGGTTGCCGATCTCGTCGAGCGCGAGCAGCAGGGGCGGGTCGAGCCGTGCACCGGCGCTTCGGGCGGCGATGCGGCGAGCGGTCTCGACGAGGTCCTCGACGAAAGCCGACACCAGAGCGGCCGAGTTGTTCGAGCCCGCGCCGGTGGCGAGCAGGTAGAGGGTGCCGTTGCTGCGTAGGAACCCCTCGGGGTCGAACCCCTCGCCCTCTGGCGGAGAGACGGCATCCAACACGCGTGGGTCAGCCAAGGCGCCCAATGACAGAGAGACGCCCTGCCAGATTGAGTCGCGCGTGCGTGGGTCAGCCTCGAGCGTGGCCCTCAGGGAGTCACCCCAGCCGGTGGCCGCCGCGGGAGAAGTCAGCAGGATCGAGACGGCGTCGTGGGCTGCGGCCGGGTCGAGGGTCCAGCGAAAGAGCTCAGCCGGCGAGCAGTGGTCGAGCGCTGCCGCGTGCAGCATTGATTGCAGGACTGTACGGGTTTTCGCTTCCCAGAATCCGCCGCCGTCAACGCCGCCCGCGGCTAACCCGGTTCCTGCAGCTAGACCGGCCGCACGGATCATCGCCGTGAGCGGGTCCTCGCAGCCGCGAATCGGCGACCACCGCAGGCCCACGGGCACGCCCGCCGCCAGCTGCTGCGGATCGAATACCGCCACCGGACCGATGCGTTGCCGCGCGCGCAACGTAGTCGTGAGGTTATCGGGGCGGGTAGAGGTGGTCACGACCGGGCCCGGCGCATCGAGGATGGCATTGATCACTATGTGCGCTCCCTTGCCAGAGCGCGGCGGCCCGATGACCAGGATTGAGTCCTCGACGCTGGCCCAGACCGCGGTGTTGCGCGATCGCCCGATTCGATAACCAACATCGCTCGGGCTGGCCTTCACGAGCGACGGTCGAAGGTGCGCCGCGCGCTTCATGATGGCCGAATGCGACGCGGCGCGAGCAACCTCGGCCCGGGTCGCGATGCCAGCGATGCGGTAGGGGGCGGTCTTTGTTACGACGCCCCGGAACATGCGCCACAACGCAAACGCCAGAGCGGATGCCAGCCCCACCAGCAAGATCGTCATCACCCAATATGCGACCGGGTTCAGGTCCGGTGCCCGCAGCGCTACGGCCGGGTTGCCTGGGTCGAGGAGCACGGCGAGTCCGGTTTCCGGCCCGCCAGCGGGTTGTGTGATGCCAGTTGCCCAGGCAGCGACGGCCCCCGAGCCGCGAAGCAGTAGGGCCAACACTGCCGCACCGATAAGGAGTTCAATGCCGAAGTTGGTCAGCTCGTCGCCGAGGTCGGTCTGCGGTCGCTGAGTGGTCATCCGCTTAACCGTTCAGATTCGGGTCTATGCGGCTCGTGGAAGAGCGAGAGACGTTTCGCTCGTCGGAGAAACAGACTGACACTGCGCTGTACTCGGAAAGCGCTGCGAGCGTCATTCGCGCCTCTCGTTCCATGACCAGGCCTCCTTAATCAATACAAGGTGCGCAGCTATTGCCCGGAGGTCATCCGCGCCGTCGTGTCAAACGCCGCAAGCTCGTCAGGATGCAGCTGGTGCTGCACGACGAAGCTGCGATCCTTGATGCGCCAGAGGCCTTGGCCGGTACCGAGGGCGGGGAGCAGTTTCTGTTCGGTTCGGCTGAGGCCGAGAGCGGATGCTGTGGATCCGAGCTGGTCCGGTTCCTGCCGGTAGACGATGCGCGTCTCGGCGTTCGCCAGCAGCGAGGACGCCAATGCCCGCATGGCGGAGCCAGAGTCGCCGACGTTATCGAGGTCGCTGAGCTTGTGGAAGATCAGCATGTTGGCGATGCCGAAGTGGCGGGCGAGCCGCCACTGGGCATCCATTCGGCGCAGCAGCGCAGGATACGCCATGAGCCGCCAGGCCTCGTCGTAGATGACCCAGCGTTGGCCGCCGGCCGGGTCGGCGAGGGCGGATTCCATCCACGCCGACGAGCAGGTCATCAGCACCGAGATGAGCGTCGAGTTCTCGGCCACCCGCGACAGGTCGAGCGACACCATCGGCAGCGACGGGTCGAAGCGCACGGTCGACGGCCCGTCGAAGAGCCCGGCGAGGTCGCCGGCCACCAGCCGGCGCAGCGCATGGCCGACCAGGCGTCCGTCCGCGGCGAGGCGGCCCTCGTCGTCCTCGGGGTTGGGGGAGAGGATGCGATCGACCACCATCGGCAGGATCGGCACCTCGGCCCTCCGCACCGCATCCGCTAGGGCGAGGTCAATGGCCGTGTGCTCGAGCGGGCTAAGTGGACGATCGAGCACGGTTTCGGCGAGGGCACCGATCAGGTCGCGGCGCCGGGCGGCCAGCTGCGCCGACCATTCGGCGTCCGAAACGGATGCGGCCCGGTGTCCTTCGTCGAGCGGGTTCAGCCGGTTGCGGAGTCCGTGGCCGAGGATGATTGCCTTGCCGCCGACGGCTTCGGCGACGGCGGTGTGCTCGCCTTTAGGGTCGCCCGGCACGTAGACGCGTCGGCCGAAGGGGAGTGAGCGGGTGTAGAGCGACTTTGCGAGCGAGGATTTACCGGAGCCGACGATGCCGGCCAGCACGATGTTTGGAGCAGTGATCAGGCCACGTTGATAGAGCACCCACGGGTCGTAGACGAAGGAGCCGCCCGAGTAGAGGTCCTGCCCGACAAAGACGCCGGCGGAGCCGAGTCCGGCCTCGGCGAGGAACGGGTAGTGGCCCGACAACGTCGCCGTGGTGTCCTGATGCTTGGGTAGTTTCAGCCGGCTGGCCGTTCGCAATTGCGCGGGACCGGCCTCGCCGGCCTTGGGCAGGTAGGCGCCTGATCGCGCTTCGTCGCGCTCGGCGTGCCAGCGTGTGCGCGCGGCGACAGTCTTGGCCTTCTGCGCATCCGCTTCGATCTTCGCTGCCGCTCGTCGGCGGGCGCGACGGTCGCGGCGCAACTCGCCGCGCGGCTCGACCAGCGCGGCCGTGTGCATCCGCTCGGTCACATCGTTGTCTTTCACAGCGTGACCGTGCGCTCGGCCAGGCGCGTCGACCGCGGGGCGGCCCAGATGTCGTCTTGACGGGAAGCGTTCCGGGCCGGCTTCAATTCAGGTTCAAGCGGATACCAGCGCAACAGTGAAACGTACCGATAGGTCCTGCTGTAGGTCAGCGCATATGGCGAGCCATCATGCTCGATGATGTGGTCGGTCCGGCCGGCCGGGATGCGGTCGTGGACGTACCCGTTCTCGAGGGCGGCGTCGGTCGTGGCATCGCCGAGATCCCGTGGCTGCAGGTAGTCGAAGGCAGCGGATGCTCCGCTTCGGTCGATCAGGCCGAGCACTGCGTCGGCCTCAGTTCCTTGTAGGAAGGCGACACTGATCCATCGAGATGTGCGGTCCCTGGTTTCGTACCCGGCCATGCTTCGCTCCAATCACGTATTTGCTTCGCATTGAAGGTGCGCGGGGCGCTGCGCGGCCTGACGCCGCGGTGACAGAATTGGTTGAACGACGTCGGTCGGTCGAACGATAGGAACGCGGTTGGCCGAAAGTACAGGGAGAAAAATCATGGCGACAATCGAGCTGCTTCATGTCGCCGACTGCCCGAACTCGGAAAAAGCCCTTGTCCGCCTGCGGCGAGCGGTCGAGAACACAATGCCCTCGAGCACACCGATCAAATCCACCCTGATCGATTCCGCCGCGACGGCCGCACGACTGCCCTTTGCCGGATCGCCGACCATCCTCGTCGACGGAGTCGATCTCTTCCCCACGGATGGCCGCACCAGCGATCTCGCCTGCCGGATCTATCTCACCCCGCACGGCCTGGCCGGATCTCCGACCCAGCAACAAATCGAAGCAGCGCTCGCGCCTCATGGATAGTGCCTTTTAGCTCACCTGCTCGTCTTGCGGTCGCATCTATTCGCGCCGCAGGTTGCACGTCCTCAGCGACAACGTCTACATCTGCCGCCGATGCGGACTGTGGGTCGTACTCCGGCTGCGGACCGATCCAATTGGGCACCATCAGCACTAGGAAATGGCGCTGCATAAGCGCGAGACCCGCACGTACCGGCCGGTGGTGATTAGTCAGCTCCTACTGTAATGTCAGTGCATGCTGACTATTGCCTCGCGGGTGGACGTGATGAACCGATTGGGCCGAGCGATGGCCGATTCCACCAGGTCTCGAATCCTGCTCTCCCTTCTCGATGGCCCGGGATATCCGGGTACGTTGGCACGCGAGCTGGAGCTGTCGCGGTCGAACGTGTCCAACCACTTGTCCTGCCTGAGAGGCTGCGGAATCGTGGCCGCCGTTCCGGAAGGACGCTCGACTCGGTATGAGATCGTGGATCCCCACCTGACGAAGGCGCTAACAGCCCTGATGGATGTGGTGCTCGCGGTCGACGACGGTCTCGGCTGCGTCGATGACGCCTGCGACCTGCCGCTCTGTTGCGGGACCGACGCATGAGCCCTCCCGCTCACGCCCGAATGGTTAAGATCCAGCCTGACCGAACCCAGGTTCTCCGTCGCCGGATTCGGTGGATCGTCGCGGCGACCATTGCCTACAACGTCATCGAAGCGATCATTGCGATCGCGGCCGGGAGTGTAGCGTCCTCAGCGGCCCTCATCGGTTTTGGCCTCGACTCTATCGTTGAGGTGCTCTCCGCGACCGCGGTGGCGTGGCAGTTTGCAGCCCCCGATCCAGAGAAGCGGGAAAAGACCGCGCTGCGAGTCATTGCGTGGGCGTTCTTCGCCCTCGCCGCTTACGTGACGGTCGATGCGGGGTTGTCCTTATTTGGTGTTCGGGAGGCAGAACACAGCGCGGTCGGCATTGTGCTCGCCGCGGTCAGTCTTCTAGTCATGCCCTTTCTGAGCTTCGCCGAACGTCGCGCCGGCCGAGAGCTGGGCTCAGCCTCGGCGGTCGCTGACTCGAAACAAACCCTGATCTGCTCCTATCTCTCCGCAGCCCTGCTAGTCGGGCTGCTGCTGAATACCCTTTTCGGTTGGGCGTGGGCAGACTCGGTCGCAGCCCTCGTGATCGTGGTCTTTGCCGTTAGGGAAGGCCTCGACGCGTGGCGCGGCGACGCCTGCAAAGTGCCAGTGGCTGCTCTGACCGGGGAACGCGACGTTGAGCACGAAGACTGCTGCTGAACTAAGTCACACACTCCGGCACAACGGCAGCGCCGCCGCCGTAAACGCTTGCGCCTGCTGTCCCACGAGCCGCCGCGTCTCGCATGACGCCTGAATCGCGGCCTGCTCGATCGAGGCCACCGCGGCGTCGAGCTCGTCGACGGTCGGCGCGGTCACGCAGATGAGTCCAGTGGTGCGCAGCACGCCGTGGCCGGCGGTGAGATCGGCTTCCTGGTGCAGGAGGTCGTCGTATTCGGCGGTGGCGCTGGCATCCTCTATTTGGCCGATGCGGGTGCGTTGGTGGGCGTCGCTGATTAGCTCGGTCTTTTTCTTGCGCAGGTCGCGGGCCGCCTGGTCGGCGCGAACGGGCAGGTAGTGCAGCGACACCGTGCGCAGGATGCCGTTCGTGAAGACCAACGGCGACAGGAACCCGGGGAACACCTGCGACCTGGGCCATTCGCTGATCCACAGCACCGCGTGAAACGCGCTGTCGCTGCGGAGGTGATCCCAGCTCTCGGCAACCGCGACCGGGCCGGCGGTGGTGAGTGACCGCCCGACCAGAGGATGCCGCTCCAGATCGATACCGACGGCAGGGTCGTAGGCCGTTCGCAGTATGACCGCCAGCTCGTCTGCGGTGAGCCAGCCGCCGACCGTGAGATCCGCCGCGCGCAGTGCCCCGGTGAGGGCCGTCATTTCCTGCCGCAGCACCGTCGCCGCACCGCGCATGCCACCGCCCTGCGTGCGCACCTGCCGAGACGCCGCACTCAAATCGAGTGAGAGGGCAATCGTGGTGGCATGGCGTTCCCCGGCGGGTCCGGCCCGCTCGATCAGGTCACGGTAGGTGGTGGCGGCCCAGCTGTCGTCGTTGATGCCATGCCGCTCCCACCACTCTGTCAGGCCGGTGCCCGAGTCGGGCAGCGTGCGTTCCGTCACCTGCAGCCGCGCGATTCGCCCCGACCGGCAGGCCCCGGCCAGTACCCGGCCCCAACCCACCACGCGCCGATGCTGCTCGTCCGGGTCGAGCAGCGCGAAGGCCGGGTGCGACACCGTCACGACCGCGGTCAGGGTCTTCGCGTGCGGGTCATGGATCATGACCGCTCCCGATTCAGGATCGTTCCATTCGCGCAACGCGGCCGCGTCGCCCGGAAGCGACAGCGTTCCCACCGGGCGCGGGCGGATGATGCGGCGCCGGTAGGTCAGCTGCTCATGCCCCGACCGCCACGCCCACCGGGTGACGACGGGCATCCACTCGACGATCTTGCGCCCGCCGACCGGAATGCCGGCGATCACCGCTGCGATGCCCCAGAGGGGGCTGGTCCAGGCGACACCGGAGGCGCCTGCCGTGTAAAGAGCGGCGACGATGGTGAGCGTGCCGATCGACAGCGCCACCAGTTGCGGCACCGACAGGCCCAGCAGCACGCCTCGCTTGGTCAGTCGCGAGAACTGCACCGGGGGGAGGCGGTAGTCGGGTCGGTTCGCGTCGGTGTCCATGGCTACGCGTCCTTGACCTTTCGTCTGGCTGGCAGATCTTGCGGTGAAGCGGATGCGGGTGGTCGCCTGGGCTTGGACGCCGGCGCGCTCGGGGCGCTGGCGTTGCCGGCGGACTGGGTGTGGGCATCCGCTGTTTGGCCGACGGCGCTGCCGATCTTCGGGCCGGCTTTGGCTGTGGCGCTGACGACGGCAGTTCCGGCCGCGACTCCCGCGGTGGCCACGCCGGCGCTAGCCCCAGCTGCTGCGCCGCCCGCTCCGGCGCTCGAGCCGGCACCGGCACCAGCGCTCGAAGATGCGCCAGTACCCGAGCTACCAGCTGCCGAGGACGTGGGACCCGGTCCGCCGCTGCTGGACGGTGCCGTTGATGCAGGGCCAGACTGCGTCGCTCGACCGCTGCCGCCCGGGCCCAGAACTTTCTGCGCGCTACTCATCATTGGTGCGCTCGGCACTGGCACGGGCCGGTTCAGCGCCGACTTTGCTTCCTGCTCGCTGGACATGGCGTGGTACATGTCCAGGCCCACGAAGTTGAGGAACTTGTAGGTGATGTAGGGCGCGAAGGCGGCGATGAACATCAGCACGATGCCGGCGATGGGGTCGCTGACGGAGGCCAGATCCGCATCGATCGGAGCCGAGACCTGCGCGACGGCCACCAGAAAGATCACGACGAGCACGAGCTTGGAGAGGATGAGCGCAAGCACGAATGCGACCCACTTGGAGAACCAGCCTTTGGCGGCATCCCAGGTAGCGCCGGCAAGAGCGATCGGTCCGAAGACGATCGCCACCAGAAGCAGGGCTTTGCGGATGAGGAGGGAGAACCAGACGATGGCCGCGCCGCTGATGGCGAGGCCGGCGAGGAAGATCGTGAGGATGGCGCCGACGCCGGGTGCGCCGGGGCTGATCGCGGTGAGGCCGACGGCGAGGAGCGCGATGCGGTGGCCCATGCCTTCCATGGTGTTGCCGCTGGCCTGCACGATGCCGATGGAGAGCTGGTCGGTGATTTCGAGAAGGAGGCCGGTGATGGTGATGATGACGAAGGATCCGAGCACCGATTTGGCGACGCCGATCGCGGCGCGGGAGAGCGCGGTCGGGTCGCGGTGCACGAGACCAGTGATGAGTTGCAGGCAGAAGAAGATCAGCGTGACGAAGACGGCGACGCCGAAGAGCACGTTGTAGACGTCGATGTAAGTCGGGTCGGTAAGGTCGACGAGGGTGGTCGTGTCGAAAGCGGCCCAGACGGATTCGAAGAGCCAGGCGGCGGTGGAGCCCATCGCGCCGGCGAGCCAGTCGAACGGGGCGGCAACGACAGCGGATGCGGCGTCGCCGACGCCGGTGCAGACATCCGCTACGACCGGCACATCGCACACGCTCATCGGTTGCCCCGCCTGGATCTCAGTTCAGACGGACTGGCCGACGTTCCAGAAGAAGTTGACGAGGGTGACGGCGGCACCGCAGATGATCGCGGCGCCGCAGGCCACCATCACGCCGGTCTTGCCGCGGGAGGCGAGGTGCGGGTTGGACGAGTTGGCGCCGAATCCCCAGACGATCGCCGCGACAATGAGGGCGAGCACGCTCAGGACAAGGCCGATGGTCATGACAGCGCCGACGATGACGCGCAACTGTTCGATGCCGGGAAGTCCCGTGCCGTTCGGAGTAATGTCAACCACAATCAGCTCCCTCAGTCGGTTGATGGGTACGACATGCAGGAGCGCACTGTATCCCCGCCCAGAACGCTCCCGCTGTCTCGTAACCCATGGGTTGCGAGTGACCGGGATTGTCGAATGGATGTTGGGTATTACGCAGCTGAGCTGGGGTGTGGGATTGGCGCGATCACACCGTCGCGACGGCCGAATAGAAATGCCCACGGAGCCGGCCTTTCTACCGGTGGTCGTGTCGTGGGGACGAGCGCAAGGCAGCGCAGGTCTACCCGTCCTGCTGTGTCTGGTTTCTCGTTCTGGTGCGGGTGGAAATCGGTGCGGCTCTTGATTCGGGGCCCGATACCGAGCGATAACGATGATGGCGCCCAGCGCCTCCTTTGTCGCGTTTTGCGGAGGCGCAGGTGTCAGTGGGGCATGGTTGACTTCGATATGAGCGTGAATGGTCGACGCGAGCGACCCGGTCTGCCACAGTGGTCAAATGAACTCCGACGCCGCTTGGTATCCGAATCGCGGGGTGGAAGGCGCAGTTAAAAGCATCAGCGCTGCGCGTGCTTGGGGACGAGACCCGTCGTGAACGTCGATGACTACGTGAGCGAGAGTGGGCGAGGGCCGTATCAGGCCTGGAATGTCCCCGACCTGGTCCCACTAGGCACGCAGCCCGTCAAGCTTCTCCTCGTTCTGGAGTCGCCTCACCGAGACGAGCTGAAGGCTGTGACGCCAGTCGCGGGTGGCGCCGGAACATCCGCGCTCGGGTACCTGCTGCAAGCGCCGACGAAGGGCGACAGCCTGGGGGCTTATATCCGCAGGAAACACGACGCGGGGGATTATCGGGTTGCGATTGTGAACGTCTCAACCGTCCCGCTGCAGATGAAGGCCTTCGGCACGGGGTCAAGGCCAGGACTCTCGGCGCACGACTGGGACGTCGTCAGACGGGTACGGACGTCGACGGTGAGGTCGGTGACAGGGACGACGTGCGCCGAGGCGAACCAAGCGGGAGATGTCCTTCTTCGCGTGCTGCAGGCGAAGGTGGACGCACTGACCTTGGACGCTGATTGCGTAGTCGCGCCGTGTGGGGTATTCGCACAGCGCTTCATCCGGGAACTTCGCCGGCTGCCGGTCGCCGCGCCCCTCAAGGTCGTGCACCCGGCGCGAAATCAATGGCCCAACGGTGGGAACCATCCGAATCTGCTCGCTCTACGAGAACTCTTCGCCCTGAACACGTAGGGCTCATACTGCGGACGGCCTCGCAAGTGTTCTACAGTCGCTGAACGCGCTGAATGCACCTACGCAGAACGATGGTTAAGAGACTCGTCAATCGAGCCTATTTCAGCGAGCGGCATGTTCTCGCTGCGATTGTATCCGCCCCGTTGATGCGCCTATTGGGGCCAGTTGGAGTCGTAGGTGTCGGCGTCCATGCCATAGATCCGCATGATTTCCCGTTCGCCGCGGGTGTACGAGTAGTACCTCTGCGGGTCGTAGTGGCCGGTGATCGGGTAATAGGCGCCGCCACTGCCGCTGCCTCCGGAATCGTCGTCGTCGAAGTCGTCGCGATCGAGTCGTTCGAGGAGCTTCCGCGTTTGCTCCTTGTTGATACGCGCGATGAACTCGGCGATAGCTTCCTGCTTCGCGTTGGCCGCCCACTTGAATTCGTACCATATAGCGACCGCGATCGTAGGGCCGACCACAACGATCAAGACGATGACGGCGTGGGCGTTGGTGAACCAGTCGGTGTAGATGATGCCGAGGATGCCTAGTCCAGTGGCGACGAGAATGCTAAGCACGACCAGGCAAATCAGCTTTGTTGACGGGTCATCGGGTCTGTGTCCGAGCTGGCCTCGCTGGAGCTCTGCGAGTTTTTGGTAGTCGCGTTCTGAGAGGCGGCTCTCATCGATGCTCTGGGGTTTCGGCATTTGACCTCCGTTGCAGGGCTGACGGTTAGAACAATCGCTTGACTGTGCACGATACCCTGCCGCCGAGGCCGCCGGTAGATGTCGGATCTGCGAAATCCCACGACGGGTGTCAGACCGATGCTGCGGCCCACTGCTTGCGTGACTGTACTCAACGTTACGTATGAAACACCGCTGGCGACGAAATCCCGAGGATCCTCGGCTTCTCGTGCATAGCGTGGAAGTTGCCTGTCACAGGGTCGAGCCGACGCCGAGCAGAAAGTTGACCCAGGCAACGCCGGCGCCAGCGAGGGCCGCTGCACCGAAGGCGACCCAGAGCCCAAGCCAGGCGCGAGTCGCGGTGTGAAAGTTACCGTGCGCCGAGGCGAGAGCCCACGTCACCCCGCTGACGATCATCATGAGCACGGCGATGATGAGCACGTACGTCAGCAGCGCACCGACGATGCTCTTCAGCTCTGAAGCGCCGCCGACGGCACCGAAGTGGGGAAGACGTCCATTTCACGCCACCGGGCATCCGCTGGTCGCTTCGGTCAAGTCGGCGGCGCCATGGGCGGTGAGCCAATCCACCGCGTTGATGGCAGGTTCGCTCGCCCCGCCGGGGTGAATCTCGAGATGCAGGTGCGGCCCGGTCGACTTGCCTGCGGACCCGACGTCACCGATGTGCTGGCCGGCGACCACGCTGTCGCTGGCCGCAACATGCATGCCCTGCTCGTACATGTGCGCGTAGTGCGAGGTGACCCGCTCGCCGCCGACCGTGTGCTCGATAGTGATCAGCCCACCGTAGGTTCCACGTTGCCCGGCGAAACTCACGACACCGTCGGCGACCGCGAGGATCGGCGTGCCCAACGGCGCGGCGAGATCGCTGCCCGCGTGAAACCGCCGCTCGCCCGTGTACGGATCGATGCGCCACCCGAAGCTGTCGGTGTTCGTGTACGAGCCAGCGGGCAGCGGAAACACGACCCGCGATGACTCGACAACGCTTGAGGAACGAGTGAGCGCGACCAGAATCGCTTCCGCGACCGGTTCATAGTTCGCGAACCGATCCGGATAGGCGCTGACCTCAACTGCTTGCGCCGCCGCGCCAGGATCGAGCATCTGCCAGCCGGTGACATCGAGCAAACCGCGTGGCGCTCCGGCGTTGGGCCCCGACACCCCACCGAAGAACGCCCGCGCCTGGTAGGACGGGTCCATCAACTCAGCAACCGTTCCCCAGCCCGACGAAGGCCGCATCTGAAACAGTCCCAGCGAGTCATGATCAGAGCTGTCACCGTCGTGAGGGTACGAAGCAGATTCCGGATACGCACTGATGTTCGCCAAGAGCCGCAGCGTCGACTCCGCGAGCGCGGCTATCAAAGCCACGATCACTCCCGCGCGCCCGACGTCGGCCGTCTGCCCGCCCACAGTGATGATCGTCGCCGCGTGGGTCAGCTGTTCTCGCTCCAAAGTGACCGATCGGCCATCCATAGTCTGGGCAGTGAGCGAGTCAGGAATCGTCCCGACGACCAGCGATCCGCACGAGCTCGCGACCGTGGTCACCAGCGCGGCCACGCCCACCAGTCCGCCCAAAGGGCATGCGAGCATCAGCACCACGACAAGTCCGATGAGCTTCTTCATTGGACTACTCCAGCGGATGGTCGAGCTTCGAGAGCCGCAGCAGCGTGCACGACTCCTGGCCCGGGCACACCACGAACACCGTGAACGACACCGGCCGCTCCGTGCGCTCGACATCGGCGTCCCACGTACCCGCGCGATGACGAGTTCCCACGACAGTGAGCGCCGCAGTACCGGGCGGAATCTGCCCGGCCGCCGCCTGATCCAACGCCGTCGCCCACGAGGTCGGCACGGTCACCGACTCCACGTCGAGCCACTGCCGCGTGCCATAGGAAGCGAGTCGCTTCCACATCTCCGCGCCAGGCAGGTAGTCCCGCACATCGGCGGCCACGGCTGCCGCTTCCTCCGCATCGGCCACGTCCACCAGCACCTGCGCCCAGTCGGCGAGGCCAGCATCCTGGCGTGTGTCCCAATCGAACAGTGCGTGGGCGACGCTGCGGGCAAACAGCTCCGGGCTCGACGTTTCGAGCACCGGTTGCGGCTGGTCGGTTGGCACTATCGCCAAAGCGGATGCCGTCGGCGCGGGCCGCGCCGGCTGGCTCTCTTTCGCAGGTCCGCGGAGCAGCCCAACCAACCCAATGACTGCCACCACGATGAGCGCGAGGCCAGCGCCAACGATGGCGATGACAAGGCGACGGCGTCGAAGGAAATGCATGGTGGGCTCCTAACGAATGCGTGAAATGGTGGCCGATACCTGCGCGACGTCGGGGGAGTCGCGGAGGGTGCGCATCCGCTCGAAGAAGGCGACGGTGCCGGCGAGGGTCGCATTGAAATCGCGCCATTGGTCGTCGGAGAGTTCGGTGGCGATCTCGGCGTCGTCGTAGCGCAGCCACCAGTCGCGCAGGTCGTTCCAGAGGAAGACGAAAGACCGCGTGGGCAATATTGAGTCGGCCGCAGCCACAGGGCGGGGCTTCTTGGCGCGCTTCGCTGTCTTCGCGCGGGCGAGTGCCTCCCGGGCCAGCTGCTCGAGGTCGGCGGAACGCCCGGCGGTCGGCGCAATGGGAATCAGCGAGCGAATGGGCGGCGCGGCCGCTACACGGTCGACTTCGGCAGAGACGCGACCGTGCGCGGCCGCCACCGATCCGCCGTTCTGAATCACCGCCAGCTCCTCCCTCGCGCGACTGCGCAGCGTCTCGTCGAGGTTCTCGTCGTCCGCCATTCGTTGCAGATGGTCGATGCGTTCTAACGTTGTATAGGAGCGTCGCCCGGTTACGAGAAGGGCTGCTTGCGCGCGGACGCGATCGATGGGCTGCGGTTGTGCCACCGTGGCACCACCGTCTGATCTGGGCTTTTCCGTACCGAAGCGTGTGGCGACCTGCCGCCGTTGGGCGTCTTCAGCGAGAAGCATCTTCACCTCGCGATACAGGGCGGCCGCCTCGGTGGGGTCAAAGGCCTTGTGCAGCGCGTTCTCGTCCCGCTCGGCGAGCAGCTGGGCGAGTTGGTCCGAAATGCCTGAACGCACCCACACGTTGAGCTTGCGCACTCCGAGCTTCCGCAGCGCAGCCAGCCGGCGGGCGCCGCAGACGAGGGTGCCATCGGGTGTCACTGTGATCGGCTGCAGCAGTCCCTGCCGCTCGATCGAAGCTGCGAGCGCGTCGATGTCGCCGAGATCGGTGCGATGTCGCGAACCGATCCGGATGGAGTCGATCGACCGCTCCAACTCGATGTGCCCTGGGGTGACTGTCATGCGAACACCCGTGGCGAGTTCAGAACGATGTCGGAGACCAGGTCGTCGTCGCCGAGCAGCACGTGCAGCGGCTCGCCGACCAGCAAGCGCAACAGGATGCCGCGCCCCGCGGCGGTGTGCGCTTGCAACGGGTTGCCGGATCCCAGAAGTGTTCGCAGCATGCTCATCCAGGCCGGCTGCGACACGTCGAGTAGAGCACGGGCGGCGTAGTCGCGGCGCAGCGACTCGAAGGCAGACGGGCGCGACGGGGAGTCCGCTAGCCGGCTGCACACGTACTCGACGCCATCGCGGGCGCGGTCGACTGGCCAACCGAGCAGGGTGAACAGCGCGATCGCGGTCTCGACCGCCAGAGACACCTCAACCAGCGGCTCCGGCTCGGCAACCGCGTCGGCTGGATCGACGCTGAACGCGGGGTGATATTCCGGCAGGGCGTGCTCGCGATCACTGAACCGTTCAGCGTCATGAAACACCGACACCTGAGGCCGACGCGCCTGATGCACCGAGCACAGCAGACCGCGGGCTCGTTCCTCGGCGATGCAGGTCACCTGCACGGAACGGGTGACGATGGCCCACGGGTCGTCGGCGCGCAGCGTTGAGGGCGCACGCATCGCGTCGAAGGCGGCCGCGGCTGCCTCCCATGGATCGAGGTCGTGCTTGCGCGCCAACCCGGCATAGCGCTGGGCGGTGAACCGCATGAGCTCGGAGGCCTCGGGGTCGCTGCGCCAACGGGCGCCACCATCCGCTTGCAGTCGCGCGAGAAGTCTGCGCAGGCCTTCGGATTCGCGAAAAGTCATCACCGCGGCACCTCCCGTCGACTCGGTGTGTGTTGCCGTGTTCAACAGGATGCTCATGGTCACGCCCGCCCGAAACCGGTGCGGCCGATCTGTGCACGGTCTCGCACCGCTCCGAACTCGGAGAGGGGAGTCAGCCGGGCGGCCCGCGCGCGGATCGCTCGCGCGGCCGTGACGGGTGCCCGTCGTACCTGCCGCACGGCGTTGGCCTGCAGGTCGATACCACGGCCGGCGATGCGCCCGGCGCCCAGGTTGAGCAGGTCCGCCGCGCGAATCCAGGTGACGGCGGGGCGGAAGGCCGCCCTCGCCGCTGGCGGGACACCCGAGGTGCCGCCTCGCGTGCGTGCTGAGAGGCGCGATTTCTCCTCCAGCACGGCATGCAGCGGATGCCGCTCGCCACCGGCATCGACGCTGGTCGCGCCGTGTGACTTATCGAAGTCGTCTACATCCATCACTTCATCTCCTTTGGGTTGGTGATTTGAACAGCGCCATTCATGACAGGCAGGGCGGGGCGCCGCGTCTGGCTCCCGGATCGGGTCGATCGAACACTTGCGCACCGGCCGTAACTCGACGGCTCGCCGAGCTGATCGTCGCGAGAATCTCGCGCTCCTCGAGGCCCGCAGTCTGCGCGGAAGGGCCGAGTGCAGCCTCGACGTCCGCAGGCGCGAGGCCCGCCTCGACCAGTCGGCAGGCCGCCCAGAACAAGCCGCTGTTGCGCTCGCCCTCCTGCAGGTTGCTCACCCATTGCGCGAGTCGGCTCGGTTCGGGCGCCCTGGCTAATGTTGCCCGCGTGCCCACTCGCGGCGACCTCGGTTCGATGAAGCTGCGCAGCGCGACGGCGTCGACAGGCTGTGCGCCGGCCGCCGACAGCGAATGCAGCCGATAGCTGGCTCGACCGGTGTTCGTCGTCAGTGTCGAGGGCGGCACAATGACGTAGCCGCCGTCCCCACGAAAGTCGATGTGCGCGTTCGCCGCCTGCCAGCAGCGTTGCGGCCGGTCCAAACTCGCGGCAAAGTACACGTGCATGCCTCCCGACGGAGTGCGCACACGGGCGAGCTCGCCATCGACCAGCCCGGCCTCGGCTGCACGCTCGAACGCGGCGAAGCCGGCATCCGTTTTGGTCACGTCGATGTCCACTACATCGATGCCCGACGTGCTGCCCGTCGGCATCCCGATGTTCGCGCCCGGCCAGCGCGTCCACCACGCCTGCACCTGGTCAACATCGCGGCTGGCATCGTGAAAGCCCGCCGGCGTGAGCGGATGCTTACCCTCCGGCACACACGGAAACACTGAAATCCCCGCCTTGGCGAAGGCAAGAGCGGCATCCTGCACCGGCAGTCGGCTCGTAGCCACCAACACCTCAGCGACGCTCATCAGACACTCCGAACGCGGAGCCATACGTGCCAATTCACAACAATCACCTTCCCGAAGGACTGCCACGCAGGCGTGGCTCGATGACACGAAGGTGTGACTCGCTTCGCTAAGGCGTTCGGCGAGGTAACTCCGTGTTGAGCATGCTCAATTCAAATTCTGAGACTGTTTTAGCACCGCATTTGAGCATGCGCAACCCTTGATTTGATAATGCTCAAAGAGTAAATTGAGCATTCTCAATTACCTGAGGATCCATCAATCCGAGGAAGCAACATGACCGACGAGAGCACGACAGCCGCGGAGGATCTCGCGAAGCGCCTCCGTCTGCTGCTCGACGTTGCCGAGGCAGAGACGGGCAGCGAGCCGACGTTCGCCCAGATCGCCGCGTTCCTCGAACAGCGCGGCACGAACCTCTCGAGGTCGCGCTGGACCTACATCATCAATGGCCACCGCTTCGTACAAGACCGAGCGCTGTTCGAAGGCCTCGCCGCCTACTTCGACGTTGACCCCGCCTTCCTCGCCGGTACAGCCAGCGCCGAGATCCCGGCCAAGGTCAGCGCCCAACTCGACCTCGTGCGGGCCATGCGTGCCGCCCGAGTGAAGTCTTATGCGGCACGTACAATGGGGGATATCTCTCCCAACGCTCTACGGGCGATCAGTAAGTTTTTGGATGCGGAAGTCGCGCAGAGGCCGCCAGATGAAACCCCACCCGCGTCCGGAGGGAATTGAGGTGGCAGTGAACAGCACCGTGAGTGTGGCGACGGCAGTCGACGAACTCGCATTGGGCGAGACCTTCACCTTCGACGAGCTCGTAGTGGCCGTTCAGCGCAACCGTGGACGGCAATTGCGAATAGTCGAACTGGCCGAACTCGGCGTGCACGATGGTCTGTGCGCCGTCTGGCTCGGAGCCGAGGACCAAGATCTCATCCTCCACGCGCACAGCGACTCAGCGTTGCATCGGCAGCAGTTTGTGCTGCACGAGCTGGCCCACATCATTCTGGGTCACAATTTCGACGAAGAAGGCCAAGCCGTCGACTTCTTGCTGCCCGACATCCCTAAAGAAACACGACTGCGATTGCTCAGGCGTCAAAACCTAGATACGGCCGAAGAAGTAGAGGCCGAGACCCTAGCCGACATCTTCGCCGCGGCAATCAGACGGTCAACGAGAAACTCCTCTCGATTCGCGGAGATTTTCGGATGATTCCTCTCCTCGTTTCCGCCCTCATGTGGCTGCTCGTGGCCAGCTTGCTGATCCTGCGCCGCGGTCACGCCGAGCGCAACATCAGCTACGCGGCAGTCACGATCGCCATCGCCATGACCCTCAACACCGACCAGGTCTATCGCCCGCTCGACCGGCTCGCTGGCGGCACCAACATCGCTACCCTCCCGGCCGACGTCGCACTCATGATTGGCGTGTTCTTTCTCGGCCGCGGCGTGTTGAAAGCCTCCGAACAGCAGTCCTGGGCCGAGCGGTTCGCGCGCGGCCGAATCGTGCTCACGGCTGCAATCATCGGGGCGGTCGGCTCGTTCCTCTTCATCGATGGCGGCACCACCACGACCAACTTCATGCTCGACCTGGGCGACCAGCCCAGTGCCGGGACGTACTCCATGATCCAATTTACGTACTACGCCATCGTTCTATCCGCGATGGCAGGGCTCGCCGCTCGGCAGGTTCGCAAAAGCGCAGGCGTCCAGCAGATGCCGCCGACGTCCCTCCTCATCGGAAGCATCCTCGGCGTTCTGTTGAGCATCGTCGTCATCACGATGGATATTGCGCATCTGGCTGGCGACCTCAGTCTGATGAGGGCCGTGGCCATCGCCTATGAACCGCTGCACTTGATGACATTCGTACTGCTGTGCCTGGGATTCGCGGGCCAGCCCGCCGCCCGCGCTCTTCAAGCGCGATCGCGCGATCGGACAACGCGGATGCTCGTCGCAGAACTCCAGCCTCTCTGGGCAGCGGCGACCGCAGCACGACCGGGCATCAGCCAAAACACACGTGGATCAATTGGCGCTGACCCCGAGACGCTGCTTCACCGCCAGATCGTCGAAATTCGTGACGCCATCATTGATGCGCGAGTGTCGTTTCAGGTCGATGGCCAAGACCGGCACCTCATCGAGCGCGCCGAACGCCACCTGCTCGGCGGCAGATCGACTGCGACGGCGCCGGTTGCATCACGGCCAGTGCTGCAGAAACGATGAAAGTTATTCGGGCGCTGGCCGGCGCGGCGATCGCAGTCGGCGTGGGTCTCAGCGGGCTCGGCCTCGTGATCGCGAGGCGGCTGACTGCACCTGTAAGCGTGCGAAAGTTCGATCTCACCATTCGAGGCGTGGACAGCTCGGGGGAGCGACCCATCGTCATCCTCGATCGAACGCCGCGCACCACCGCGCGGGGCGATTACTGCCTCATCCTCGAAAACGGCGGCTGGGTCAAACTCGCGCCCGGAGTCGAGGACCGCGGTCCAAGTCTCGTCGGCCGAGGGGTCGTGGGGGAGTCGGAGCCAGCCGTAGAGGCCGGCCAGCGAGCATCCTGGAGCGGCATCTATTTCCAAACTCCAGCCGATGCCGGTATGCAGTCAACGGATGTCGAAATACAAACGGATGTCGGCCCCTCGCCCGCCTGGCTCATCCCGCACGAGGGTCCCCCATCGAGCACGTGGGCCATTCACATCCACGGCCTCGGCAGCACGCGCGCCGGAACGCTGCGCGGCGTGCAAGTCGCCTCCGAGGCCGGGCTGACGTCGCTCGTCGTGACGTATCGAAACGACGGCGAAGGTCCCCATGTCGGGTCTGGTAGATCCGAACTCGGTGCCGCCGAGGTCGATGACGTGCGAGCGGCCGTGGACTACGCCCGCGAGAACGGCGCAGGCAGCGTCATCCTCTTCGGGTGGTCGATGGGCGCAGCCATCGCACTGCAGCTTGCCTCCGATGCCACGCTTCGAGGCGTCGTCAGCGGGATGGTGCTCGATTCGCCCATCCTTGATTGGGTCGCGACGCTCAGGGCGAACTGCGCGCGGGCAGGCCTGCCGGCTTGGGCCGGCACGCTTGCCGTGCCGTGGCTCAACGTCCGGCCGCTGAGTCGACTGACCGGTCTCGCCAACCCCGTCGATCTGCGCAGCTTCGACTGGATCGCGCGCGCCCACGAGTTGACCGTCCCGACGCTCATCCTGCACGGAACCCTCGACACGTCGTCGCCGTTCGCACTGTCGAATCGTCTCAGGGTTCTGCGTCCCGAAGTCGTCGACCTAGAGCGATTCGAGGCAGATCACACAATGAGCTGGAACTCGGACAACGGACGGTGGCGCGACATCGTAGTTTCCTGGCTGGCGATGGTGTCCGTGGCAAAGTAGGGAACCGTGCTGGCTGCAACACGTCCTCGGTACTCCCCGAATTCACCCGCTGCTTTAAAGCCAAGAAATTGCAGGTCTGGATTCTTCCGCAGAAATTCCATTAATGCCTCCAGTGTGCCTTCGAAATCTCACCTCCGAACATGGCGCCGAAGTACGGTCGAATTCTGTTGCTGACTATCTTTGAACAATGGGATCAATATCAGTGGACGCAAAGACGGCCGACTTCGTGCGCACTGTCCTAACTGGCGGACGTGGTCAGGACCTTGTGCATACGATCAATATGGCGCTCTACGGGGTCTGGGGACTTTTCCGAGCGATAGAAGAGCGCCCAAACATCGACCAGTTGATTTATGGGTCAGGCCCCGGCGGAGGGGACTACTTCGGTCCCTATGTCTGGGATGCCATCTATTCACCCGCGGTGGGTTCGGCAGAGGATCGAATGTGGAGCAGGCTGCAGATTTCTGAGGCGTCTTCTCTAATGGAAGACGACCAGCGTTACCTCAAGCACCCAGTCGGCTGGGCAGGGGACAGAGAATATATCGGGTTCCACATGATGCGCACTGTTATGGGAGCAGCAAGTGAGTGTCTGGGCTATGACGACGACTACTCTGATTCCGATCTGCGGTCTTATTGTGCGTCGTTCTTTGAGGCACTCTTGGACGTTGTCTCGGACCTCGATGAGGCTGCAGCCGCTGAACAGTCAACCGGTCATGGGGTCGCTCACCTCCTCGCCGGGATTGCGTCGCAATCCGGAGCAGTGGGCCTGGTCGACATAGCCTGCGGGTTCGGAAACGCTCTTAAGGAAGCAATCCTGGCCGGTGCCCATGGCGTGCGAGGCGCCGACGTGGATGACCGCTTGCTGGCCATCGCGGAAATGCGCGCCGAGGTTCACGGCATGACTGGAGACTTCGCGAAGGTCAGCGCCTTTGACGCGCGAGAGAAGGGCTATCAGAACGGAACCGGCATTGTCCTGGATCCGCCGCTCGAGACGAGCATAAGTGCCGTAGTCCCAAGTGTTGATACCGGCGGCCTGTCCGATGACTCTCTATGGCTTCGAGCGGCCTGGGATCTAGCACCTAGGGGAGGCAGAGCGGTGGTTGTTCTGTCGCGCGAATCTCTGGAACTCGGCAGAATTGGAAACGAGTTCCTTACGGGCCTCGTTGCCGGCGGCAGTGTGCGCGGGCTCATCGTCCTTCCTGCCTCCGCTCGCTCTAACGGTGCAGCGCCCACGGTTATCTGGGTACTAAAACGAGCGGTAGCGGGTACAGAAGCGGCATCCGGCATCTTGGTCGTGGATGCACGTGTCCTCGTTAGCGAAGACCAACTGGCCGACGGCGACGTCACAGTTGCCTCATCGCGGGCGATCATCGCTTCGATCAATGCTTGGGTCGAGCGCGAGGAGTTTGATCTCCCAGTCCGCGCCGCCCATATCGTCCGTATTTCCGAATTGTCAGGTCCCACGAGGACGATACCCCTTCCACGACAGATGGAATACGACGGTGAACGGGGCTTAGCCGATCCCACTAACGGGAGACTACTGACTTCACTCAGCCTGGAAAACTTCAAATCCTTCGAGGCTGGAATCGCTGTGCTACGTCCGCTGACGCTCATATTTGGGCCAAATTCTGCGGGTAAGTCAACCATGATCCAGTCCTTGCTTCTCTTAAAAGAATCGCTCCATGCTGGCCGCGTCACGACCAGAGGTGAGCAGGTGGACTTGGGATCGTTCGACTCGGTCGTGCATTCGCACGATACGACTCGGCGGGTAGGTGTGAAAGTTTCTTTCAGGCCCTCGCCGGACGCGCCAATTAGGACATTTTCCCCGAGCCCGCTCGCGGGACGAGAATTCCGATTCTCATTCGAATCGCAGGTGCCCGGGCGCATTTCCTGGACCCACATGACTGTCGGAACCGATCGAAACTCGGTGAAATTCATTGGACCTGCATCCTCACGGAAGCTGCCCATTGTTGAGTCGGGAAACCTCACGAATTTCTTCGAAACACATGCGCCTCTGGATCCGCTAATGGCCGACGTCGTGGAAGCATTCGTTCCCGGCGCAGCAAATCGCGCTGAGACGAGACAATCACTTCCCCGACCTTTCGACCACGACAGGTGGAACCTCCTTCGGAATTCAGTCTTAGAGGCAATGCCGTTTCAAGACCTCTCCTCAATTGCAGCCGAGTTCAGCGGTCTGAAACCAACGGGGATGTGGAAAGACGTGCCCCACGACTCGGGATGGACGGACGCGCTCATCGAGCCCATGCGCGCGATGTTGGGCGTGACGGCAGCGGTGGCGGACGAACTTGAGCAGCTCTTTGAACGGCTCACTTACCTAGGTCCTGTGCGGCCCGCGCCGCAGCGGCTATACTCGCTCGGGCCGGCGTCCGATGACGCCTTGGCCGCTCAGCTACTTATTCTCAGTGAACAACCTCACGCACTCCGGCGTGTGAATGAGTGGCTTACGAGACTGGGCCTTCGGTACCAGATCGCCATCGAACGGTTCGTGAACCGTGGCGGTGCCAGCACTGACGTTCTGGGACTGTCCCTCATTGATCCGCGATCTGATCTCCAATTGAGCACGACAGATGTAGGTTATGGGGTTAGCCAGATCGTTCCGCTCGTCATGGGGCTAACGACAAGTCGAAACGCGGTCGTTTGCATAGAACAACCCGAGCTACATCTCCATCCGGGACTCCAAGCGGAGCTTGGCGACTTACTTATTGATTCCGTTCGCGAGCTCGGTCGAGGCAACCAAATCATCGCCGAGACTCACAGCGAGCATCTTATGCTGCGGGTTCAACGACGGATAAGAGAGGGGCTGATTGACGCGGAGGATGTCTCCGTGCTCTACGTAGACCAGAACTCGGCTGGCGAGTCGAGGGTCCAGCGATTGCGACTTGATTCTGTCGGGGCTTTCATCGATGAGTGGCCGTCTGGATTCTTCGAGGAGCGCTACGACGAGGTGTTCGGGGCTGACTTGTGATTATTTCCACGGCCTTGCGGGTTGACGCGATCACAGAAATCTCCGCCTTGAATCCGCAACATGCGCGAAGTGTGGCCAATGCATTGAGCGCAAGGCTCATCAGGAATGGGGCCATCAAATTTGAGAGTGCGGATCAGCTGCTTGAACTTGTCCGGTCGATCAAGGCGGCGCCCATTGGCCCGGACGCTCGGCGCGTCCTCCTTGACATGCTGACGCGTCTTCGTGAATTCAAGCGGATTCACGTCGGTCCCTATAACATCGCAACTCTCGAGGACTGGGCTGGCTTGGTTCGCCTTGTCTTGACCTCCCACCTGCAAATTACAACTGAATATGGGACGACGAATGATCCGCATGTCGTTACTCAGCCGTCGCGCTTGGAAATCGCAAGTACCTTGGCATTCGAGAGCTCCGCAGCGTTTAGGGATCTTCACAGGTTTGAGGAGCAAGGCAATCTGACTTTGGGGAGTACCAGGCGCGAATTTTGGTTTGCTGCGCTTGAACCGCTCGCGACCCTGTCCCGGAAGATTGTCATCTCGGATCCGTGGGTCTTCGCGCCTTTGCAAAAGCGTGCTGCGGCGGCGCCGGGTTCCGATGCGTTGCCCCAGCCAGCACTTCCATGGATTCTGGGTTTGATAGACGGTTTGGATGCTGATCGACCTCGATGTGTGGAAATCTATGCCAGCCAGAAATCAATCTCTGAAGCGGATGTTCGGTTGCTTTCAGACCGATACCTGGCCCTTGGGAATGGGTCGATTGGCAGCCTTACGGTCTACGTAGGGAGCCACGATGTAGTCGCGCACGATCGGCATATCCGTTTTGATTGTGGCAGCGCGATAACACTTGGCGCTGGCCTAGACCGACTGGACCGCCCCGACCTTCGTGACGCCAGTGGCCTTAACTGGGGATTCCGATCAGGGGCTGGACTCGATAGCCTGCGAGATTCGGAGGAACGCGTTAAGACCTCACGTCGCACTTCGGTTGTTGCGTTTCAGCCCGAGCACCAATGAAGTCTCTTGCCGAACTCGGGCCGCACCCGGCAAAAATGAGCGCTCGGGTCCAGCTTGCCCCTGCGATGCGCGGCCGTCCCTGAAAACATCTGAGGACTGACTCGCGCTCCACTCAGCGATTCGACGACATCCGGAGCGCCGACGTCGCGCGCTCAATCGTCAAGACCAAATGCCTCGGTCACCTGATCGATGGTGAACTGATTTCTGAGCTTCGTGGCCGTGTTTTGGTTCGCGAACATGCCCGGCTTCCAGAAGCCGTTCTCCCGCGGGATGACGTGCGTCCAATCGACCGGTACGGCCCATTCGGCGATGTCATCGTCCTCGTCACCCTCGTGGCGGTACGTTCCAGCCAGGGGGAGCGCGTTCAACTCGGTCGCGCTGCCGTTGTGCTGAGTATTAGAGCCTCTGAGCCCCACCCGATCGTGCGGTTGAGCCCCACTGATCGTGCGGAAGAGCACCGGCGGTGGTGTGGCTCAGCACCACAGGTGCTCCCCGTCA
>NZ_SOHD01000030.1:0-2825 GCF_004403235.1 Cryobacterium sp. Hh38
CACTTTTTGGGGCAGATGCCCACCAGTCCGAGGCGTTGCATGGTTTTGGCGACGGTCTTGCGCGAGATGGTCTCCCCGTCGGCGCGGAGGTCGGCGAGGATTCTCGGCGACCCATAAACCTGGCAGTTTCTACTGGTCGTTGCGAATCGTGTGTGCCTTAGTTCTGTGTCCTAATCGTCTCATGGCCTGGTGGGGTGTGCGGTCTTTGAGGCAGGCTCTGGGTCGACCGTTAAGTTCGTCGGCCACAGCGTTGAGGTGATCTTGGTCCCACTGGCTGAGGTCAGTCCCCTTCGGGAAATATTGGCGCAGGAGCCCATTGGTGTTTTCATTAGTCCCTCGCTGCCACGGCGAGTGCGGGTCGGCAAAGTAGATACGAAGCCCAGTCTTCGTCTCGATGCGCTTGTGATGGAACATTTCGTTGCCTTGATCCCATGTCAGCGTGCGCCGGAGCGACGACGGCAGGCTCGAGAACGCACCGATGAGTGCGTCACCGACGGTTTGTGCGCTGTGGTCGCTCTGGAGGAAGACGAGGATCGTCAAGCGAGTCTTGCGTTCCACGAGCGTGGCAATTGCTGAGCCGTTACTGGTGCCCAAGATGAGGTCTCCTTCCTTACGTTGTTGTGGTGGGTGATTTCGGGACTGTCGTAGTGTGTCGATCACCCTCGGGTGGCGGGTATGGCTGAGATCGCCTTGCCGCATAAACGGCTCACTGGGAATGGCCGCCCGCTGCCCGCAGATGACTCGACCGCTGATTGAGAATTGCGACATTGATCGCTGGGTAAGGACGTGCCGGCGTGGTTATCGACAGGGAAACTGCTATCAACGAGACGGAAGGAACCTTCAGATGCCAGCAGTATGGGCGGGAATCGATTCAGGAAAGCGGGCGCATCACTGCGTCGTGATCGACCAGGCCGGGGAGATGCTTCTCTCCCAACGGATAGATAACGACGAGACCGTGCTGCTCGAGATCATCGCTACGGTCACCGAGATCGCCGATGGGCACGAGGTCGTATGGGCGACGGATCTGAACTCAGGCGGCGCAGCTCTCCTGATTTCCCTGCTGGTCGATCACGGCCAGCAGCTGCTCTATATCCCGGGCAGAATCATTCACCATGCGGCTGCGACCTACCGCGGTGAGGGCAAGACAGACGCGAAAGATGCCCGAATCATCGCCGATCAGGCACGGATGCGCACCGACCTCCAACTCGTTCGCGATGGTGATCAGATCAGCGTTGACCTGAAACTTCTGACCGCTCGACGCCTGGACATCATCCACGACAGGGTGCGCGCAATCAATCGGCTCCGCGCGACCATGCTGGAGTACTTCCCCGCGCTGGAGCGCGCGTTCGACTACTCCAAAAGCAAAGCCGCTCTCACGCTCTTATCGACCTACCAGACGCCCGGAGCGCTTCGCCGGATGGGAGTAACGCGTCTGGCGGCATGGTTGAAAGCCCGTGGCTGCCGCAACAGCGTCACCGTCGCCCAGAAAGCAATCGACGCCGCGCGTGAGCAAGAAACGACGTTGCGCACCGAGATTGTCGCCGCCACCCTCGTGTCGCGCCTGGCCGCCGTAATCACCGCAATCGACGCAGACCTCGTCGACCTCGACAAAACCATCACCGCCCGATTCAACGAGCACGAGAACGCTGAGATCTTGGAAAGCATGCCAGGATTCGGGCCCATCCTCGCCGCCACGTTCCTTGCCAACACTGGAGGCGACCTGCGCAGCTTCGAAAGCCCGGACCGGCTTGCAAGCGTTGCCGGCGTCGCACCAGCTCCCAGAGACTCCGGCCGCATCAGCGGCAACCACCACCGGCCCCGCCGATTCAACCGGCGGCTGTTACGAACTTGCTATCTCGCAGCACTATCAAGCTTGAAGAACAGCCCCGCCTCCAGGGCTTACTACGACCGAAAGCGCCGCGAAGGGAAAAACCACAAACAGGCGCTGCTCGCTCTCGCCCGGCGACGCATCAACGTCCTCTGGGCAATGCTCCGCGACCACACCCTCTACCAGGAACCAGCCGAGATCCCGATGCTCAAAACCGCTTGACAAAGACATTGAGATTCCCAATGGCCGGGGATGGCTCGATCGGCTATTTCGGGCGGCCGGTCACTGATCTTGAGTGCTTCTTTGTAAGGGCTGTTTTTGTGCCGGTCAGCGCTGTGCGACACCCGCTTCTTCCGCTTCAAACTGAGTTTCTCAGNTACGCTGATCAGCCCGCGATAAACACCGTCGTAGATCGTCTCAGGACAGACGTGCCAGGTTAGTTTGTTCGGATAGCGTCGTCTCAGCCATCTGCTGATCTGGCCCGGCGACCATCGTTTCGCAAGTTTCACTGCAACGATGCTTCGAAGAGCTGGGACCTCCTCGAAGACGCGGATCTTCGGTCGTTTGCGCTGCAAATGGGCTTGGTTGTGGGCGAACCACGGCTGGTAGGTGCCGTCCGCCTTGCGGTTGCGTGCAATCTCTCGATAGACGCTCTGGAAGCTTTTCCCAATCCGGACAGCGATCCCTTTCACGGCCTCGCCTGCGGCGAGGCCGTCTCCGATTTCGATTCGATCGTCCTGAGAGAAATAGCGAGAACTAATGGGGACGCGTTCGACGACAGTCATACTGCCAGCATCGATGAACCACAACGATCCGCAACTGAGCGACACTCCGACCTGTCGGGCCGCCTCAGACCCCGACAGGCCCTGTCGAATCAATACAAAGTAATGGCCTTGCCCCCGGTTAGTGGACACGGGTTAAGCGGCGAGTTGAACTTCCGCGGTCTGTGACGAGTATTGCAGTTCGAAGTCGACGGGACTGACATCTCCGATTGAGG
>NZ_SOHD01000034.1:0-21876 GCF_004403235.1 Cryobacterium sp. Hh38
GTTGGAAGCCAGCTCTCAACGCCTTCGCCATCACCTTCCACGACCGCTGGCCGAACGCAGAATCCTACTAATGAAAAACGCCGGAAACACCGTTAACGAGACACACCCGGTTCTTGGGGATGGCCGAGTGTTTCCGTGACCGGTCGTGTTTCGACTGGTGGGATGGCGGTTGTGGTCAGGGCCGTGCGGGGATCCAGCTGGTGCCGGTGAACGCGTCGAGGAGGACTTCAAACTCGTTCACTGCTTGTTTCCTCGCGGTGGACATCACCGATCAAACATTCACGAAATATTCCGCGCCCGTCGTGGAGCGTAAGCAGCCTGAGATTTTTTGGCGGACCTTGACCATTCTGATGTCGCGTTCGGCCTGGTTGTTGTCGAAGGAGACGGTGGAGTCTGTGGCGAAGCGCAGCACGTCGTCGTGGTGTGGACCCAACCGGTTGAGCAGTCGTCGCGGCTCGGTTTGCGCGATGCGGTCCCCGGTTTTTGGGTGCACCCGGGCGGGAGACTGAATGTCACCGGTCGCGAGGATCTTCGCATATCCGCGCCGAACCGCGTTGAGGGCCTCCGTCGACAGACCGGTGTCTCCGCGGGCTTTGGCTGCTTGAACCTGTCGATGCGTGCCGACGAGGAATTTGCTCATCTGTTTCGCCTACCCCAGTTCCGGAGTGTCTTCACTGATTTTCTGCAAGTCACGGAGGTGGTGGGCGTTGCATAAACCGTGGGTTGCGGCGGTGAATGTTTTGTAGCGCTCCCACCCGTCGTGAACCATCACCCCGGTGAACGACTGCAGCACCCCATCATTCAGCGTGCCGGCCAGACCACGCTTCGCATCGACATGGAACACGGTGTGCGTTGTGGTGCCCGCGCAGTGCACCCAGGCCAGGCCGCCGCCCACGCGCAGGCCAGTCTCGTCAACATGAGCCACCGCACTGGCAGTGACGGCCTGCTTGATTAGGTCGACCGTCTCGGCCAGCAGTCCGGAGGTTTTCGCTCCCAGAGAGGACACCCAGCCGGTGGACACGGGCAGCTGAAACAGATCCTTGAACACGGCCGCGGTACGGGCGACGGGTAGATAGTGCACGTTGAGTAGGTAGGCGCTGATTGCGTGCAGTCTCGGCCCGTAGGACACCGCGCATTTCACCTCAGCGGGAAGCACGCCAATGGTGACGATGTCGCACCGACACAGTTATTCGATCCGTTGGTGTTCGACCGTTTCCGCCCGGATCGGCGGGACGTCAACCACTTGCCGCCGTGCAGCGACGGTCCCGGCGACGCCAGCCAAGGAACTCCCACAGCCCCGGCACGTGGCGGGCTCGTGACGGAGAACCCGGTCCGGAGTCGCCGTCATTGGTAAGGAAACACCACCGCTACCGGCCTGTTTCCCCTACGGCTTACCGGACGCTTCGCGAAGGGACCGGGCCTTGCTGGCGGGTTTGCTGAAACTGTCCGTGCTGGGTGGTTTCGAGGAGTTCGTTGAGTTCTTATCCAGCCGGGAACGCAACGAAGCGTTCTCCTTCTCCAGACGATCAACCCGCTTCTCCAGCCGATCAACGGTCGCCTTGAACTCCGCCCGGTCACCAGCGTTTTCTTTCATCAGGTCGGCGACCGTGCGAAGCAACTCGCCATGCGTGGGTGCCCTAATCATGCCGCCATCGTCGCAGGCAAAAGACCGGAAATATTTTTAAACCGCCGGTAACTGCAAAACCCGCTCAGAGAACCTGACTAGTAGCCCTCGACGCGTGGGGTACCTCGGTCCCATCAAGGAGATCAAGCGGATCCGCGCAGCCGACTGGCCCAGGGGCTTCCGCCCCCGCGGCTGAGGGTCAGGTGCGGTCGGAGCGCGCGAAGGTCAGAACCTCGCCGCGAGCGCCGCCCATCCACACGTCTTGGCAGGCGACGGCCATCTCGTCGAGTCCCTCGACAATCGTGCCGAACACGTTCCCGGGCACCCATCCCTGGTCGCCGTTGATCAGCAGGTTGTTGCGGCCGTAGAAGACCGCGAGGTCGATGATCTTCTTCAGCTCCTGGGGTCCCTCTCCGCGGGTGTAACCGTGGGAGGGAGTCGCCAGGTCGTTGGCGTCGAATTCGAAGTAGCAGAGATCACCCGGGATCGGCGTGATCGTGGTGTTTTCCTTGCCCGGCTCGACCGGGGCGAAAGCAGGGACCAGGTTGTAAATCTCGTTGCGGGCGTACTTGCCGTGGAAAACGGCGGAGGAGAGCGGCAGGGCATCCCAGACCACGGCCGCCGTGCGGGGGGCCTCGTCGTCGAGCAGTCGTGCCAGGCAGGTGACGCCTCGTGATTCGAGCGTTACGGTGATGTACCGAGCCATGTAATCATCCCTTCGATTTTTTCAAATCCTAGGTTGTATTACGTAGGATTGTCAACAATACTGAGCACAGGCCTCACGCACGATGGCCATAGCACCGGCATGCGGAGGCAGCATTGGCGAAGACGACGCACCACGACGAGATCCCCCTCGGGCCCCCGACGCACATCGGCATAGGGGTCGTCGCACCCCATGATATGGCCCTCGATGCGGAGCTCTGGCGGTGGGTGCCTCCGGAAGCCTCCCTTTTCTTTGCTCGCACACCGTTCGACCCGCTGCCGGTGACTCTGGAGATGGTGGAGTCTCTCGGCGACGAGACCGGAATCCGCTCCACGGCACAGCAGCTGATGACCATCGCACCCTCCGTGTACGCCTACGCGTGCACATCGGGCAGCTTCGCCAACGGGCGGGCCGGGGAGGGGGCGGTGGCTGCTGCCCTGATGTCAGCCGGGGGCGCGCCCGCCGTGACGGCATCCGGGGCCATCGTGTCGGCCCTCGGGCATCTCGGCGTCAACCGGGTCGCCATTGCAACCCCCTACGACGCGGAAATCACCATCCGACTGCAGGACTTCCTGACTGAGAGCGCGGTCGCCGTGACCGGCATTGCCCACCTGGGCATGGACGCCAACATGTGGACCGTGCCCTACCGTCGCACCGCGGAACTCATCCGCCTCGCCGACTCACCGGAGGCCCAGGCGATCGTGGTGTCGTGCACAAACCTTCCCACTTACGACCTCATCGCTCCCCTGGAGCGCGAACTGGGCAAGCCGATCATCTCCGCCAACCAGGCCACCATGTGGGCGGCACTCGCCCTGTGCGACCTTCCGGCAGTCGGCCCGGGGCAACGCCTCCTGGCGCAGCCCCGGCCGATCACGCGGGATCAGTAAGACGTCACCGCCTTCAGGAAGCGCTGGGTTCGTTCTTCCCGCGGGTTCTTGAAGATCTGCTCCGGCGGGCCCTGCTCGACCACAACGCCCTTGTCGAACATCACCACACGGTCGGAGATCTCCTGCGCGAACCTCATCTCGTGGGTGACCATGAGCATGGTCATGTCCGTCGTGGTGGCGAGCCGACGGATCACGTTCAACACCTCACCGATCAGCTCGGGATCGAGAGCCGATGTCGGCTCGTCGAAGAGCATCACGCGCGGGCGCATAGCCAGGGCGCGGGCGATGGCCACGCGCTGCTGCTGACCGCCGGACAGCTCCGGCGGCGTGTGCTTCATGTGTTCCTGCAGGCCGACGAGCTCCAACAGGTCAACGGCACGCTCCTTGGCCTCCTGCTTCGAGATCCCCAGCACGTGAATGGGCGCCTCAATCACGTTTTCCAGCACGGTCATGTGCGGAAACAGGTTGAACTGCTGGAAGACCATGCCCACCTTTCGACGAGTGATCTGCGTCTGCTTGGTTTCCTTGTTCTTGTCACCCGGCTTGGCGTTCCAGAGAACATCCCCACCCACGGTGACCACACCCACGTCGGGCGTTTCGAGGGTCATGAGGATTCGCAGGATGGTGGTCTTTCCAGACCCTGACGGCCCGATGATCGACACCTTTTCACCGGCCTTCACCTCGAAGTCCAGCCCACGCAGAACATGGTTGTCGCCCCAGGCCTTACTCACCTGGGAAAAGGAGATCTCCACGTCGCGAGGGGACTCGGTGCCATTGAGTGTCTTCAGCGTTTCAGTGTTGGGGGACAAAACGACGCTCCAGTTTTTTGATGAAAAGTGAACACGGGAAGCTAATTGCGAGATACATCAGACCGATGATCGTGATGGGCTCGAGGTAGCGGTAGTAGCTGCTGCCGATCGACAGGGCCGATCCGAGCAGCTCGATGATGGTGATCGACGACAGGATCGCCGAGTCCTTGAACATCATGATCAGGTAGTTGCCGAGCACGGGTATGATCGGACGAACCGCCTGGGGGATCACGATACGCACCCAGGTGCGCCAGCGCGGCAGGCTCAACGCGGTTGCGGCCTCCCACTGGCCCACGTGCAGCTGCTCGATGCCGGCGCGATAGACCTCGGCCGTGTACGCACTGTAATTCAGCCCGATCACGACGATCCCGGTCGGCAAGGCGTCGAAGGTGACGCCGAGCAGTGGCAGGACATAGAACGCGACATAAGCCTGCACGAGCAGCGGCGTTCCGCGCACAAACGACACATAGAAGGTGGCGAGCGGCGAGATGATCGGAATCTTCAGGTAGCGGATCATGGCGATCACGAGACCGACCACGAGACTGATGAAGAATCCCACGAAGGTGATCTGAATGGTCAGCCACAGCCCTTTGAGCAGGATGGGGATGATCGAGATGGCGAAGGCTGTGTCCCAGACACTCATGAGGAGAACCTTCCTGCCAGTGCCTTGAGCGGCCTGGCCTTGGCGAGCGACTTCCGGTCAAGCGCGAATCGCTTTTCCAGGTAGCGAATGAGCCAACCGATCAGAAGCGAGAGGAGGTAGTAGAGCACGAGAATGGTGAGGAAGAGCTCCACGGTCTGCCCGGTCACCGTGCGCGCGGTGAACGCCCGCCAGGTGAGATCGGAGACCGTCACGAGGGACACCAGCGAGGTGTTCTTCAACAGGTCGATCATGACGTTTCCAAAGGCCGGGAGCATCGCCGGGATGGACTGAGGGAGCAGGATGCGCCTCATTCGCAGCGCGGGCGTCATGCCGAGCGCGATCGCCGCCTCCGTTTGCCCCTTCGCCCTGGACCGGATGGTTCCGCGCACAACCTCGGCCGCGTAGGCGCCCTCGTTGAGCCCGAGCGCCAGCACTCCGGCCACGAGCGGAGCGAGTTCGATGCCGAGGAACGGCAGGGCGTAGAAGAACCAGAACATCTGCACCAGCAGTCCGGACCCACGGAAGAATTCCACGAAGATCGTTGACGGCCAGCGCAGCCAGCGACGTGCGGAGAGACCGCTCAGCCCAGCCGTGAAGGCGACGACGATGGTGAGGGCGGCACCGAGAACAGTGACGAGAATGGTAACGCTGAGGCCTTGAACCAGCAGCCCCGAGTAATTGAATACGGCATCCAAACCGTGACCAGCCTTTCTGACAGTTGGACCAGATGCGCTCGGTGCGGACCTGATTCAGGTTCCGCACCGAGCGCCGATGACTCCTGTCTTAGCCCTCGTTCTTGCAGAGCTCGGCGGCCGTGACGCCCTTGGCTGCCTCGGGATCGAAGCCCCACTTCACCATGATGTCGGTGTAGGCCTGCGTGTCCTTGAAGATGGCCAGCTGCTTGTTGTACTCGGCGAGCAGCTCGGTGTCGCCCTTGCGGAAGGCCGCGCCCGAGCCGGTGCGCGGCGCGTCGTCGATCGGGTCGGTCACCTCAATGCTCGGGTCCTGTTCGACGAGTGACTTGAGCGAGAGCGTCGGCAGCAGGAAGGCGTCGGCGCGGTTGGCTGTCACCGCTTCCATGCCGCTGCGGCTGTCCTTCACGAGCACGACCTGGCTCTCGGGGAGTTCGGCGGTCTTGAGGATTCCCTCTTCGAATCCGCCGGACAGGACGGCGATCTTGAAATCGGGATTGTCCAGGGCATCGGCGATGGTGGTGATGTTCTTCGGGTTGCCGACGGGGGTGCCGTACGACTCCGTTGAGACGATGACGGGTTCGGAGTAGGCGACCGCGGCGCACCGCGACTGTTTCATGAAGAGGCCGGCCGCCACCACATCCCAGCGGTTCGCGTTGAGCCCGGGGATCATGGCGTCATAGGGGGTGATGACACCCTGGATCTCGCCGATCCCCATGGTCTTCAGCACCTCGCGGAGAACGTCGGGCTCACCGCCGTGCACGGATCCATCGGCGTTCACCTCGGTGTAGGGCGGCTCGTTGGCGATCCCGACGCGCAGGTAGCCCAGGTCCTTGCCGTTCTGCAGGGTGCTGACCTCCGCAACGTCGCCCGTCGAGGTGGCTGAGCAGGCACTGAGGCTCCCTGCCAGGAGCAGCCCGGCCGCGATGACGCCAACCCCACGCATTGCTGCGCTGCGCGAATAGTGTCGAATCATGAGTGGTTCCTATCTCGTTGGGCCCAGGGTTGGACCTCGTGCGGTTACTCCTAGCGGCTCTCCGGTGAACCCCGTGGCGCTTGTCGAGAAACATAGTTACTCCCTGTAGGATTGTCAACAATATTCCAAATATTACGCACGCTCGTTACTGACCGAAGGGCAATCATGACAACTCAGACCGCAGTACCCAGCGTTGGACTCCTGTATCCGGGCGTGGGCGCCGACGACGACTTCCCCTTTCTCGAACAGGCCACATCCGGCGCCATCCGCCTACCCCTCGTGCGCACGGCCGGCGGGGACGTCGCCCATCTGGTTGACGAGCTGCTGGCCGTCGGCGGATCAGACAACCTGCTCGCCGGCGCGCGGGAGCTGTCCGGCGAGGCGCCCGATTCGATCATGTGGGCCTGCACCTCCGGTAGCTTCGTTTACGGCTGGCACGGTGCGCACGACCAGGCCGCTGAGGTCAGCCGCGCCAGCGGGGTCCCCGCATCATCCACGTCCATCGCGTTCGCCGAGGCCTGCCGCGCGCTCTCCATCGACACGGTCGCCGTCGCCGCGAGTTATCCCGACGACCTCGCCCAGCACTTCAAGCGCTTCCTGGGCGACGCCGGCATCTCCGTCGTCTCGTTCCAGAGCAATGACATCGCCACCGCCGGGGAAGTCGGCCTGCTGGGCATGCCCGAGATCCTCGCCATGGCTCGCGCGGCCGATCACCCCGACGCCCAGGCTATCCTGATCCCGGACACGGCCATGCACTCCCTCCGGTTCGTCAACGAGCTGGAGGCTGCCCTCGGCAAGACCGTGCTAACCGCGAACCAGGTCACCGTTTGGGAAGGCCTGCGAATCGCCAATCGCACGCTGACGCTCGACTCACTCGGTACCCTCTTCCGCTAGCTATCCCCCGGGTACGAAGCCGAGCTCCTTGTCCACCACGTTGAGAAGCACGGCTCCGGCCGTGTAACGGTCGAAGTTGTCGGCGAACAGTGCCGACAACCGCTCGAGCCAGCCGGCAGCGTCTCCGCTGAGGTGGGCCGAGATCAACACGTTGTCCAGCCGCCACAGTGGGCTCGTGGCCGGCAGTGGCTCCGTGCTGAACACGTCGAGCGCCGCGCCGGCAATGACGCCGTGGCTCAGCGCATCGGCAAGGGCTCCCTCGTGCACGAGTTCGCCCCGCCCCACGTTGATGAGGCGTGCGCTCGGCTTCATGGCGGCCAGGATCGACGCGTCGACGAGCCCGCGAGTGGCGTCGGTCAAGGGAGCGATCAGCACGACATAGTCGTGCTCGCCCACCACGGCTTTCAGATCGGTGGAGGCATGAACTGTTCCGAAGTCGGCGTCGTCGGTTCTTGTCGTTCGTCCCACGCCTTCGATCCGCATTCCCACGGCGCGCAGCAACCGGGCCGTTTCCCGACCGATCGATCCGGTGCCCACGATGAGCGCCCTCGCGTTGTCGATACGCTCGGTTTCCCGGTGCGCCCACACGCCGTCCCACTGGCGACGCAGGGACCCGGGCAGGTCTTTGGCCATCGCGAGGATGCTGCCGAGCACGAATTCCGCGATGGGCCGGTCAAAGATGCCACGGGAGTTCGTGACGACGACGCCCGACTGGCGCAGCCCGTCGAAAAGCAGCTTGTCGACTCCGGCCGCGGCCACGTGGATCCACTTGAGGGAGTCCGCGTGCGTCCAGACGTCTTCGACGGCCGAGGAGAAGAAGTCCCACAGCAGCAAGGCGTCCGCGCCCGGGATCGCCCTGGCAAGTTCTGCGGCGCGCACATAGCGCACCTCGGCCGCGGCCTCGATCAGGGGCATGCAATCGGGCAGGTCGTCCTTGTACAGGACGACGAGCACGGGACGGGCGGCGCTCACTGGCGACCCACCAGCCGCAGGGCGAGCAGCACGTATGCGCGGGCGGCGATGGCAAGTTCGTCGATGCCCACCGACTCGTTGGGCTGATGGGCCTGGTCGTTCAGGCCGCCCGGTCCGAGCACGATGCACGGTATCCCCACGTCTCGAGCCACGAAGCCCCCGTCACAGGCCGCACTCCACCCGCCAACGGCTTGCCTGCCGCCCCCGGCGTCGGCCATGGCCTCCACCGCACCGACAACGAGCGGATGCGCCGGGTCGGTGGTGAATCCGGGCATTTCCATGTCTACAACCAGGCTCACAACAATCCCGTCTCCGTCAATTCCGACGTCCCGGACCTTTTCCAGAAAGTCGTTGACGACCAGTTGCGCGTTTTCCTCGGGCATCAGCCGTCGATCAAGCATCACCGAGCAATCGGCCGCGACGACGGAGGTTCCAGTGCCCCCGCTAATCGTACCCACGCTCCACGTTCCGGAGCCGAGCAGCGGGTGCGGCACCGTCCCCATGGCTTCATGATCGGCGCGCACGATTTCCAGCATGCGAGCTGCCGCGGCGATGGCATTGCGACCGTCGCCCGGTCTCCCGGAATGAGCAGCCCGGCCGCTGACGGTGAGGGAGAGGTAGCTGTCGCCACGGCACGCGATCACCGTCTGCAGATCGGTCGGCTCGGCCACGACGCACGCCGCGAAGACGCCTCGCTGGGCGGTCTGCACATAGCCGCGAACCCCGAGGCCACGATCTTCCTCGTCAACGGTGCAGACGAGCTGCAGGGGGCCGCGGAGCGGCTCTCCGGAAGCTCGAATCGCGGCCATCGCGAGCACAATGGCAGCCAATCCACCCTTCATATCGGTGGTTCCGCGGCCGTAGAGCCGGCCGTCCCGGGCGTAGGGCTCGAACGGATTGCTGGTCCAGCCCTCACCGGCGGGCACGACGTCGGAGTGCCCGAGGAACATGAGTCCCTGACCTGTTCCACCGTCGAGGGTGGCGATCAAGTTCTGTCGCCCGGGCGCGACCTCCGTCAGCTCGACGTCGAAGCCATATCGTTCGCAGGCTTCCCGCAGCACCGCAACCGTTGCTTCCTCCGTCGACCCGGGGTTCTCGCCGCCTGCGGCCACAAGCGAGGCCGTGAGCAGCAGGAGTTCATCGTAGTCGAGAAGGCCGAGTACGCCGGCCTCCAACGCGGAGACGCCGTCAGCGGTCGATGTCATCGCAGCATCCGAGCGCGGTCGAGGGCACGGGTGAGGCGCTTCACGCCCTCCTCGATCCGGTCCGGCGATGTGGACGCGAAGCAGAGCCGCAGGGAGTCGTCATACCGGCCCGTCGAGGAGAAGGCCGGCCCGGGAATGAAGGCGACCCCCTCGGCCAGGGCCGTTTCGAAGAGGGCAGACGTCGACGTGAGACGATCTTCTCCCTGCAGGGTCACCCAGAGGAAGAAACCGCCGTCGGGATCGGTCATCGTGACCCGGTCGCCGAGGTTCCGCTGCAGGCTGTCGGTCATGGCGATCTTGCGTTCCAGGTACTGGCTCCTGATCATCGTCAGGTGCTCGGACAGACCGCCGCGCCGAATGAATTCCGCGACCATCTGCTGGGCGGGAACGTTGGTGCAGGTGTCCATGGACTGCTTGGCGTTGATGACGAGCTGACGAATCGACGGGTCGGTGTCGACCCAGCCCACTCGCAGGCCCGGCGACAGGATCTTGGAGAAGGTTCGCACTGAAAAGAGCAGAGGATCTTCGGGGCTGAGGCTCTGGAAGCTCGGCAGGTCTTCCCCGGCAAAGCGCAGTAGTCCGTAGGGATCGTCGTCGATGATGACCGCGTTCCACTGGTGTGCCAGCTCAAGCAGATGTTCCCGCCGCGCCGCTGACAGGGTCGTGCCGGAGGGATTCTGGAAATTCGGAATGACGTAGATCGCCTTCGGCGTCTTGCCCGTGCGCCGCACCAGATCGGGCAGGGCCTCCACGATCAGGCCGTTCTCGTCGACGGGGGCCTCGAGCAGGTCAGCACCGTAGCTTGCGGCCGTTGCGCTCCCGTTCGTGTACGTCGGACCTTCGATGATCACAAGGTCATCCGGGTCGACGAAGATCTTACAGGCCAGGTCAAGGCCCTGCATCCCGCCCGCCGTAATGGTGATCCGGTCGAGGGAGGTGGGCTCCGACGTCGTCGCGAGATAGCTCACGAGCTGCGTGAGCAGCGCGGGTTCCCCCTCGGTTGCGCCGTAGGTGAAGCTGCTGTGGTCGAGCTGGGACGCGGCGATATCGCGAAATACCTCGAGCGGAACGGCCTCGTCCGACGGCGACCCCATCGCGAAGCGCACGATGTCGTGGGTCTGCGCGGCGAGCAGGGAGGTGCTCGAGTCGATGACCGAACCGGTGAGGCGCGCGGCCCGGGCCGCGTATGGAAGATTGATGACGCTCATGACAGGATTCCCGTGTTGATCAGCTGTTGAGGAAGGCTCGTGAAGGTCTCGACGCCGGTGGCGGTGACGCGCATCGGTTCGGACAGTTCATAGCCGTAGTTGTCCATCCACATGCCACCGATCAGGTGGAATGTCATATTCTCCCGCAACACGGTTTCGTCTTCCCCGCGCAGGCTGACCGTTCGCTCGCCCCAGTCGGGCGGGTAGCCGATTCCGATGGAATAGCCGATGCGCGACGGCTTGGCGAGCCCGTGCGTGGCCAGGACCCGCTCCCAGGTCGTCGCGAGATCCCTCGCCTGGACTCCCGGCCGCACCATCTCCAGCACCGCCTGGATTCCCTCACCAACCGCGCCGGCGACCCGCTGCAGCTCGGGGGACGGCTGTCCCAGCATCACCGTGCGCGCGAGCGGCACGTGGTAGCGACGGTAGGCGCCGGCAAGCTCGACGATAACGGCCTGGCCGTCTTCAAAAGGGGCATCGGTCCACGTGAGGTGAGGCGTGTCGGCTTCGGCGCCGGTGGGCATCATCGGCACGATGGCGGGATAGTCGCCGCCAAATTCGGCGGTGCCCCGAATTTGCGCGCGGCTGATCTCGGCGGCCACGTCACACTGCCTGGACCCCACTCGTACGTGTTCGAAGGCCGTCGTCATGGCGACCGTGGCGATTTGGGCGGCCGAGCGCATCAGGTCGATTTCGGCGAGAGATTTCACGGATCGCACCCAGTTCACCAATTCGACAGAATCGACAAAGTCCCATTCCGGGAGAGCGGCCACCAGGGCGCGGTAGGCCTTGGGCGAGAAGAAGTGCGAGTCGAGCTCAAGCCCGACCTGTTCGCCCGCGGCGGCGGCAACGACACCGAGTTCCCGAAGCTTGCCCCCGACCCAGTCAAAGGGATGGACACCGGCCCGGTGCACGAGTTCGTCGGGGTACCCGAACACGTTCTCCTGGGGCAACCAGGACGTGCGGAATGCGCCATGGGCATCCATTGTTCGGGCGAAGAGCACCAGGTCGCCCGCTGCCGGCACGAAGAGCACCTGGGCCGTGTAGAAGGACCATGCGTTGTAGCCGGTCAGGTAGTAGAGATTGGAGGGGTCGGAGACCATCAGGGCAGAGAGCCCCTGCTGAGACATCCGCTCACGCACCCCACGAAGACGCTCGCCATACTCGTCGAGGGAAATGTCCATCGGTCACACATCCTTTATTGTAGATTGTTGACAATCAGACTACATACGTGACCTCTGTTGGCGCAACCCCCTCGATCGACTCAGCCGCCGTGAGACTTGTCGGCCAGCATCGACGCGCTCAGGTCGGTAATGGCCGACCTCATGTGCTGACGGATGGCTCGGTGCAGGTTCTCGGCGTCGCCGGCCATAAGCAGGTCCGCCAGGTGCTGGTGTTCCTCGATCAGCGCCGCCGGGCGGGGGTACGACACCTCAAGGTTGACCATGCATATACGGGACTCGGCGGCGAGCGTGGAGTAAATCCTCGACAGCCTCGAGTTTCCCGCGCTCTTCACGTAAGCCACGTGGAAGTTGAGGTCGACCTCGGAGAGTCGGTGCCAGTCCCCGGCGGCCACCAACGGAACCATCTCCTCGATGATGCGCGAGAGAGTCTCGGCGATCGCCACCAGGTCGCCGCGCTTTTCCGCCAGAATTTCGGTCGTGGCGCCGAGCTCGATCGCTTCCCTCGCGGCGTAGACCTCCCTGATGTCATTGATCGTCAGGTCGAGAACGAACACCCCGCGGTTGCGGTGACTGACCAGCAACCCCTCCTGGCTGAGCCGCTGCAGGGCCTCCCGCACCGGCCCCCGGGAGACCTGCAGATGTTCCACGAGACTCGCTTCGCGGATCTGCTCGCCGGGGTGGAAAGACCCGTCGATGATTCGTTCGCGCAACTGATCTGCGATCAGCACCGACGTCGGTAGTCCTTCGAGTGCCGACAGGCTATCTTCACCAGACATTGTTTCTTCTTCTTCTTCTTCTTCTTCTTCTTCTGCTTCTGCTGCTGCTGCTGCTTCTTCAGTGACAAGTTCGCTTCACGGATGGATCAGCGCGGAATCGCCAGATATTTGTATTCCAGGTATTCATCGATGCCCAGGCGCCCGCCTTCGCGCCCCAGGCCTGACTGCTTCACGCCACCGAAGGGGGCCGCCGGATTCGAGACCAGGCCGGTGTTGACTCCCACCATGCCCACCTCGAGGTCTTCGCCCATGCGCAGCGCACGGTCGATATCCTGGGTGAACACATATCCCACCAGTCCCCATTCCGTGTCGTTGGCCAGTCTGATGGCTTCGTGCTCGTCGTCGAAGACAACGATCGGGGCAACCGGGCCGAATATTTCCGCACTCATGAGTGCCGAATCAGGACTGACGTCGGCGAGGACGGTGGGCTGGTAGAAGTAGCCGGAACCCTCCGGCCGGAATCCGCCAACCACAATTCTCGCACCTCTCTGTACCGCATCATCCACGAATCCCTGCACCTTGTCGAGCCCGGCCTCATCCACGAGGGGACCGATGTCGGTACCGGCCACGGCGCCGTCTCCCACGGTGAGGGCGGACATGCGCTCGGCAAGCTTCTCGCTGAATTCCGCGGCCACCGAACGGTGCACCAGGAAGCGGTTGGCCGCGGTGCAGGCTTCACCCATGTTGCGCAGTTTGGCCATCATCGCACCGTCGACGGCGCGGTCGATGTTCGCATCGGCACAGACGATGAAGGGCGCGTTTCCGCCGAGTTCCATCGAGGACCGCATCACGTTCTCGGCGGCCTGAATGAGCAGGATCTTGCCCACCGCCGTGGAACCCGTGAAACTGACCTTGCGCGCGATGCCGCTGCTCATCCAGTTGCCGACCACCTCGGATGCCCGCGTGGTCGTGACGACGTTGAGCACTCCCTTCGGCAGGCCGGCTTCGTGCAGGATGTCGACCAGGGCCAGCGACGTGAGCGGCGTCTGGGCCGCCGGCTTGAACACGATGGTGCACCCGGCCGCGATGGCCGGTCCGATCTTGCGGGTGCCCATCGCGAGGGGAAAGTTCCAGGGGGTGACGAGCACGCATGGGCCCACGGGAACCCGCGTCACGACGATGCGGTTCTTGCCGTCGCCGGTGGTCGTGTAATCACCGCTGATCCGCACCGCCTCTTCCGAGAACCAGCGGAAGAACTCGGCGCCGTAGGCCACCTCGCCGCGGGCTTCGGCCAGGGGCTTGCCCATCTCGGCCGTCATGAGTGCCGCGAGCTCCTCCGTCCGCTCGATGATGAGGTCATAGGCGCGGCGCAGGATCTCGCTGCGGGCACGGGGTGACGTCTTCGCCCAGTCGGCCTGCGCCGCACCCGCGGCGTTGATGGCCCGTTCCGCGTCGGCGACGGATCCATCGGCGACGTGCGCAAGAATCTCGCCGGTCGCCGGGTTCTCCACCGCAAACGTCTTGCCGCCTTCTGCATCAACCCACTCGTCGTTGAGATAGAGGCGTGTCTTCAGATCGACGAGAACGGGTCGAACCGCTCTGGTCGTGTCGGTCAGGGTCATGATCGTCCTTTGCTGTTGTCGAATTCGTGGGGCACGGAGCCGTCGAGCAGCTCAGCGAGGTGCAGGGTGGTTCGCTGGGCATCCAGCTGCATGATCTGCATCTGACAGCTGAAGCCGTCGGCCAGAACCGGCGTCTTGACATCCGTCTGCCGCAGGGCCGGAATCAGCGCCTGCTTCGCAACCTGCATGCTGATGTCGAAGTGCGTGGGTTCGAAGCCGAAGTTGCCGGCGACTCCGCAGCACCCCGTGGCTTCCCGCACGGTGGCCACGCCCACCGCGCGCAACGCCGCGGTCTGTGACTGGGCGCCGAACACCGAGTACTCGTGACAGTGGGTTTGCACGGTAACCGCCGGAGGCACTGAGCCGCCCGCCCAGTTCGGCTGCCAACCGGCCTGAGCGAGCTCGGTCACCATGCCGGCAAAACTGCGGATGCGTCGTGACACGCGGCGGGCCGCGTCCGTATGAATGAGCTCCGGCAGGTCCTTCTTGAAGGCCGCGGCGCAGCTCGGTTCGATCACGACGATGGGCGCATCGGAACCGTCGTCGAGGGTGAACGCCGCCCGGGCTAGCAGCTTCTTGGCCTTGTCCAGCTGGCCCGTGGAGATGAGGGTCAGGCCGCAGCAGACATCGGCGTTGCACTCCACGGTCTTGCCGGCGCTGCCGAGAACGCGCTGGGCGGCCCCGGCAACCTCGGGGCGGAACCCCTTGGTGAAGCTGTCGATCACGAGAACAATATCGGCTGTTCCTGCGGGACGGGCGGCATCCGCCGGAACGAGTTCACGGCGGAGCTGGGCGGCACTGGCGAACTTCGGCAGGGCACGCTTGGTGGTCAGCCCCCCGAGCACGGCGACGACCCTGCGCAGCGGCGTTGCCAGCACGAGGTTCAGCAGCGGCGCCACGTGCACGGTCAACTTGAGCCAGGTCGGCAGCCAGCCGAGCGAGTAGTGTGACATCGGCCTGAGCCGACGCCGGTAGAAGTTGGAGAAGAACTCCGACTTGTAGGTAGCCATGTCTACACCCACGGGGCAGTCAGTGGAACAGGCCTTGCAGGACAAGCAGAGATCCAGGGCCTCGCGCACGTCATCCGAACGCCAGCCTTTCTCCACACTCGAGGCGCCACGAACCATGTCCTGCAGCACTCGCGAGCGCCCACGGGTGGAGTCTTTCTCGTCTCCGGTGGCGCGGAAGCTCGGGCACATTACTCCCCCGGCATCCGAACGGCAGCGGCCGATGCCCACGCACGCCTGCACGGCATGCACGAACGGGTCGAGTTCGTGCCCGGTCAGCGATGACGTGACAGGGGTGAGGTCGAAGCTCGTGCGCCACTCCCGCTCCGGAATTCCGCTGAGGGCCAGGTTGTCCATGAACGAATCGGGCTCGACCAGTACGCCGGGATTAAGGATGCCCTGAGGATCCCAGCAGCGCTTGAACCGTTCGAAGGCCGCCAGTATGGCCGGCGAGTACATCAGTGGAAGAAGCTCGCTACGCGCCCGACCGTCCCCGTGCTCGCCCGACAGTGAGCCGCCGTGCTTGACCACCAATCGGGCGGCGGCGCGCATGAACGCCTCCATCACGGCCCGTCCCGCATCCGTGCGCAGGTCGAAGGTGATGCGCACGTGCATGCAGCCGGCACCGAAATGACCGTAGAGGACACCCTGCAGGTCGAAACGGGCCAGAAGATCGCGGAACTCCGACAGGTAGTCGGCCAGGTTCTCGGGCGCGACGGCAGAGTCTTCCCATCCCGGCCAGGATTCCCCGCCGGTGTGCAGGCGCGCGGAGAGCCCGGCCCCGTCTTCCCGCACGCGCCAGAGCGAGGCCCGTTCCTCAAGGTCGGGCACCACGCGCCCGTCCACGAGGCGGCCGTTCTTACGAAGCCGAGCCAGCAGGCGTTCGGCGGTCGCCGACACCTCGGCCACGTTGTCGCCATCGAGATCCACGTACAGCCAGGCCCTGCCGGTCGGAAGGCCGAGCACGGAATCGGCTCCCCGCCGATGACGCATCGTGTCGACAATCGCTTCATCGATTCCCTCGACCGCGGCCGGGGAGAATTCAAGGATGGTCATGATGTCCTTGGCCGCGTCGACGACATCGTCGTATCCCAGGCTCAGCAGCAGCGCGGCGCCCGGGGTCGGCACCAACTTCACGGTAGCGCTCACGACGATGACGCAGGTTCCTTCGCTGCCCACGAGGGAACGGGCCACATCGAAGCCGTTTTCCGGCAGGAGGCGGGAGAGATGAAACCCCGACACCTGGCGCGGAATGCGCCCGAGTTCTAGCCGGAAATCGCTCAGGCTGGCGCTGACCAGGCTGCGCAGATCCTCGGTGAGCTCGGCCGCCCTCACGCGGGCCGGCTCGTCACCGTCGACGGATGCGTGCAATCCCGAGCGCGTGGCCGTCAGGCGCATACCCTCCGCCGTTACGACATCGAGTGAGATGACGTGATCAGATGTACGCCCGTCCCGCACCGAATGGTTTCCGCAGGCATCGTTCGCGATAGACCCGCCGAGGGTGGCGCGCGATTTGCTCGACGGGTCGGGGGCGAACGTCAGCCCGCCGTCTGACGCGCGCTCCACCGCTCGCTGCAACGTGGTCAGCACGATTCCGGCCTCGGCCGTGGCCAGCCGGGCATCGGCATCGATGGTGAGGACCGCAGCCATGTGGCGCGAGAAGTCGAGCACGATGCCGGGACCGACGGCTCCGCCGGCCATCGACGTTCCACCGCCACGGGGAACCACCGGCACGCCCAACGCGTGGCACGTTTCGAGCACACGGGCCACGTCAGCCGCGCCATGCGGAAAGACCACGCCGAGGGGTTCGATCCGATAGTTCGAGGCGTCATAGGCGTACTCAGCCAATCGCCGTGAGGCGGTGTCCACGTCAATGCCCTGGGCGCGCAGTGCGGCGAGTGCCTGCGTCGTCGCCACTGTCGCCGTGCTCGCCGTCGTGTCCGTCATCGTCACCCGGCTCTCCTCCCCAATCTGGTTCCTGACATCACGTTGGCCGGTTAGGCGCCCTGCGAAACGAGCACCCGCTTGGCGGCGCGAAGGGCACCCGTGAAGCGCTCGAGTCCGGTTTCGATCTCCTCAGCGGACACGATCAGGGCCGGGATCATCCGGATGACGTTGCCGGCGGAACCGCAGGTCAGCAGCAGGAGGTTTTCCGCGATGGCGGCCTGCTGAACGGCGGCGGCCAATGCGCCGTTGGGTTCACCGGCCTCCGTGACGAACTCGATTCCCTGCATGAGGCCGAGACCGCGCACATCTCCGATGAGCGGGTTATCGAGTGCCAGGCTGTCGAGCCCGGCGCGCAGCTGATCGCCGCGCACCCGGGCGTTCTCGACGAGGTTCTCGTCCTGAAAGACGCCGATCGTTGCCACCGCGGCGGCGGCGGCTACGGCATTCCCGCCATAGGTTCCCCCCTGCGAGCCGGCCCACCCCTTGCTCATCAAGGCGCTCGACGCCGCGATGGCCGAGATCGGGAAGCCGCTGGCGAGTCCCTTGGCGGTGATCAGGATGTCGGGAGTGATGCTGCTGAACTGGTGCCCCCAGAACTTGCCCGTGCGACCGAATCCGGCCTGCACCTCATCAAGGATGAGCACGATACCGTGACGGTCGGCGCGCTCGCGCAGTCCTTCCAGGAAGCGCGGCGGGGTGGGCAGGTACCCGCCATCCCCGAGAACGGGCTCGATGATGAACCCGGCGGTGTCGGCAGGAGACGAGATCGTCTGCAGCAGGTAATCCAGCTCCTTCAGGGCGAAATCGACGGCCGTGTCCATGTCCCAGCCGTAGCGAAAGGCGTAGGGGAACGGCGCGAAGTGTACGCCTCCCATGAGGGGGCTGAAGCCGGCGCGGAACTTGGTGCCGGCCGTGGTGAGGGAGGCCGCGGCAACGGTTCGGCCGTGGAATCCGCCGTGGAAAGCGATGATATTGGGGCGGCCGGTGGCCATTCGGGCGAGCCGGATGGACGCCTCGACGGCCTCGGAACCGGACGTGGCGTAGAAGACGCTGTCCAGGGCGGCGGGGAGGACCTCGCCGAGCTTTTCCGTGAGCTCCAACAGTGGCTTGTGCATCACGGTGGTGTACTGAGCGTGGATGATGCGGCCGGTCTGCTCGCGGGCCGCCGCGACGACACGGGGGTGGCAGTGCCCGGTGCTGGTCACGCCGATTCCGCTGGTGAAGTCGAGATGCGTCTCGCCATCCGTGCCGTAGATCCAGCTGCCGAGCGCTCGGTCAACGACCACGGGAGTGGCTTGCTTCAACAGGGGGCTCAGCGTGGTCATCGGAACATCCTCAGCTCGTATAAAAGTATATTGTCAACAATAGACACCATATAACCGTGATGCGCCGGAGGCAAGGTCGATTGTTGACAATCTTCTTCCTTCACCCTCACACTAGGACCATGACCGACCTTGCCGACATGACCGCCACCGAACTGCTCTCCGGCTTCCGCCGTAAGAAGGTGTCTCCCGTGGAGGCGACGCAGGCCGCGTTGGAGCGCATCGACCGCTTTGACGGTTCCGTCAATGCGTTCTGTCTGGTGGACGACACAGAGGCCCTCCGGCAGGCTCGCAATTCCGAGGCGCGCTGGCAGGCCGGGGCCCCCCAGGGAGCCCTCGACGGCGTGCCCACCAGCATCAAGGACCTCCTCCTCACCCGCGGCTGGCCCACCATGCGCGGGTCGCGCCTAATCAGTGACGAACAGGACCCCACGGAGGATGCACCCTCCGTCGCCCGGCTGCGTGAGGCCGGCGCCGTGCTCATCGGAAAGACCACCACGCCCGAATTCGGCTGGAAGGGTGTCACGGACAACCCGCTGACCGGCAACACCGGCAACCCCTGGGATCCCACGAAGACCAGCGGCGGGTCCAGCGGAGGTTCCGCGGCCGCCGTGGCCCTCGGCATGGGCGCCCTGTCCGTGGGGACCGACGGCGGCGGATCGGTGCGGATCCCGGCGGCGTTCTCGGGGATCGTCGGATTGAAACCGACCTACGGTGCCGTGCCGCTCTATCCCACGAGCCCCTTCGGCACACTGGCGCACATCGGCCCCATGACGCGAACGGTCGACGACGCCGCCCTCATGATGGATGTGCTCACCGGGTTCGACTCTCGAGACTGGTCTGCTCTGGCCCGGCCGACGGCATCCTTCCAGACTGGGCTCAAATCCGGCATCGCCGGTCTGCGCATCGGCTACAGCCGCGACCTCGGATTCGCCGATGTCGACCCCGAAGTTACGGCCTCCGTGGACGCGGCGGTCAAGGTCCTCGCGGATCTCGGCGCCATCGTCGAGGAGGTCAACCCCGGTTTCAGCGACCCGATTGACGCCTATCACACGCTCTGGTTCGCGGGTGCGGGCAAGGTCATCCAGGCATTCGACCCCGAGCGCTGGGACGAACTCGATCCCGGACTTCTCGAGGTTGCCCTCGCGGGGCAGGGCTTCAGCGCCATGGATTTTCTGACCGCCACCCAGGTTCGGGCTGACCTCGGGCTCAAGATGGGTGCATTCCACGAGGAATATGACCTGCTGGTGACACCCACCCTCCCGATGGGCGCCTTCGAGATCGGTCACGAAGTGCCCGAGGGCTCCGACCTCACCCGGTGGGCGGAGTGGACGCCGTTCACCTACCCGTTCAACCTCACCCAGCAGCCCGCCGCCACCGTGCCGTGCGGCCTCACATCCGCTAGCCTGCCGATCGGCCTGCAGATCGTCGGTCCGCGTCATGCGGATGCCCTGGTGCTTCGCGCCGCATCCGCCTACGCGGACGTCGTCCCCTTCGGGCGGCCTCCGCTCCTCAGCGCCTGACACCGATCAGAACAAGGATTGTCATGACCAGAACAGTGATCGATACCGCCCGCGCGCCCCGTCCGATCGGGCCTTACAGTCAGGCGGCGGTGTCGCAGGGGCTGTTCTTCAGCGCCGGCTTCGCTCCGCACCACCCGGAAACCGGCGTTAAGGCGGACTCGGTGGGCGACCAGACCCGACAGGTTTTGCGTAATCTCTCCGCCGTGCTCGCCGAGGCGGGTGCCACCCTCGATGATTGCGTCAAGGTGACCGTGCACCTGCAGAACCTGAAGTCCGACTTTGCCGAGTACAACGAGGCCTACGCCGAGTTCTTCACGGCCCCGTTTCCCGTGCGCACGACCGTCGGATCGGACCTGCTCGACATCCTGGTGGAGATCGACGTCGTGGCCGTGATTCCCGCACGCGCGGGCGCACTCGGCTAACTCGGCCGGACACCGCAAGGGCGCGGTGCTAGACCTGCGCCTCAAGCCAGCTCGAGATGTCCTCGAGGAGCGGCGCGCGCCGGGTATCCGTGCGGAACGCGGCGTGCACGGCGTTGCGTAACGGGGCAGCCATCGCGGGATCGTCGAGCACGAACGTCTGCTGCAGCCCGCGGAAGTTGTCGTCGAGGTAGCCGCCGAAGTGGGCCAGGTCGTCGGAGTTGATCGTCACGAGTAGTCCGCGCGTTCGAGCATCGACGGCAAGGGGTGGTCTTCGAGACGGTCCACAACGCGCAGCCGCACGTTGGAGAAGGGCTGCACACGCTGAGCGGAATCTTGTTCTCCACGAGATAGTCCACGAGCGCCCATGGCCTCACGGGACGGAATCGTGCCCGGCCGGGGCTGCGCGAGGCACTCGCGGCATGCAGGAGCGGGGACACGTGCCAGTCTGTCATCACATCCGCTTGTCAGCCTCACGGATCCAAAGGTGCACCGGTCTACCTGCCTGCTGCGCGTTCGTCAGCTAGCCTGGGACTGTCTCTTAAACGGTGTTTCCGGCCTGACGCGCTGGACGTGGGTCTGGCGGGAAAGGTGCCGTGATGACGACACTTGATGCTGTGACGAAGAAGACGAAATCTGAGCCCACCCGTGAGGCGTTGGCGGCGAGGGAATGGGTGCGCCTGGCCAAGGAGCAGGGCCTGGCTCTGGACGGTCCTGATGGGCTGCTGGTCCAGTTCACGAAAACGTTCCTGGAGACGGCTCTGAACGAGGAAATGACTGTGCATCTTGGTCATGAGAAGAACCGTGCCCCGGACGAGCGTGACGAATCCAACGTGCGCAACGGGACCCGGCCCAAAACGGTGATCAGTCCCTCGACGGGGCCGGTGACCATCCAGGTGCCTCGTGACCGGGACGCCACGTTCACTCTGGTGATCGTGCCGAAACGACAACGCCGTTTGACCGGGGTCGATGAGATTGTGCTGTCGTTGTATGCCCGCGGCCTCACGACCGGGGAGATCAGCGCGCACTTCAATCAGATCTACGGTGCGCAGGTCTCCAAAGAGACGATCTCTCGCATCACGGACAAGGTGATCGAGGAGATGCAAACGTGGCAGTCCCGCCCCTTGAACGGCGGGCAGTTTCTAGGGGTCGACGCGATCGTCGTGAAGATTCGGGACGGGCAGGTCGCCAACCGGCCCATCTACGCNAGATTCGGGACGGGCAGGTCGCCAACCGGCCCATCTACGCGGCCATCGGCGTGACCCTGGACGGCGAGAAGGATGTTCTCGGGTTGTGGGCCGGCACTGGCGGTGAGGGCGCTAAGTTCTGGATGTCTGTCCTGACCGACATCAAAAATCGTGGTGTGACCGACACGTTCTTCCTGGTCTGTGACGGGTTGAAAGGGCTGCCCGAAGTTGTCGGGAACGTGTGGCCGTTGACACGGTGCAGACGTGCATCATTCACCTCATTCGGAACACGTTCAAGCTGTCCTCGAAGAAGGATTGGGATGCGATGAAACGAGC
>NZ_SOHD01000038.1:0-121130 GCF_004403235.1 Cryobacterium sp. Hh38
GAACTTCGGCGACGGAAACACCGCCACCTCCCCGACCGGAGGCGCCAGCTGGGAAGCACTCGGACTTCCTGAATTCACCACCACCGACACCAGCCACAAGTACACGGCCCAGGGCACCTACTCCATCGTCCTCACCATCGAATACCAAGCCGACTACAGCTTCGGCGACCAAGGCTGGCGCCCAGTCGACGGCACCATCACCATGCCCTCAGCCCCATTCACCGTCATGGCCGCAAACGAATCCACCGTACTCGTCGCCGAAGACTGCCTCACCAACCCCCACGGCCCCGGCTGCTGACCACAGCGGCGCGACTCCCTCCGCCTGACCGTGCAGCGGATGCTCGCCGAAACTGTCCCGGCCAACTCTGGCCCCATCGTTCTTGCGACATGCCATCTTTTGCCCCATGGCGAGGTCCCCAGGGGCTCGCGAAGGGGCCAAAGGTGGCACGTCACCTTCGAACCCACCCGGTCAAGGGGAAAAGTGGCACCTCACGCACGTCGGGCGGGTAGGCAGGCGCACAGTGACGACGAGACGCCACCGCAACCCAATTGGTGACGACTTGAGATCGGACAGCGAGGCGGCGAACAGCCAGCCCGCTAACGGCGCAGGTAGTCCCGGGCCGGGGAGCCCACGTAGAGCTGCTGCGGGCGACCGATCTTGGTGGCCGGATCCTCGTTCATTTCACGCCAGTGCGCGACCCAGCCAGGCAACCGACCGATCGCGAAGAGCACGGTGAACATGCGGGTCGGAAAGCCCATCGCCTTGTAGATGACGCCGGTGTAGAAGTCGACGTTGGGGTACAGACGACGTTCCTTGAAGTAGTCGTCGCTCAGCGCAATGTGCTCGAGTTCCTGCGCGATGTCGAGCAGGTCGTCCTTGACGCCGAGAGCCGCGAGCACCTCGTGGGCGCTCTCCTTGACCAGGGTGGCGCGCGGGTCGTAGTTCTTGTAGACCCGGTGGCCGAAGCCCATCAGCTTCACGCCGTGCTCTTTGTTCTTGACGCGTTCGACGTACTTCTCGACGCCCTGACCGGATGCCTGGATCTCGCCGAGCATCGCGAGCACTGCTTCGTTGGCGCCACCGTGCAGCGGACCGAACAGGGCGTTAATGCCGGCCGAAACGGACGCGAACAGGTTGGCCTCGGTCGAACCGACCAGGCGCACCGTCGAGGTGCTCGCGTTCTGCTCGTGGTCTTCGTGCAGCATGAGCAGGCGTTCAAGCGCCTTGCTGACGACCGGGTTGACCTCGTACGGTTCGGCCATGTTGCCGAAGTTGAGCTTGAGAAAGTTGTCGACGAAGCTCAGCGAGTTATCGGGGTAGAGAAACGCCTGCCCAATGCTCTTCTTGTGCGCGTAGGCGGCCATGACCGGCAGCTTGGCCAGCAGACGGATGGTCGAGATCTCGACCTGCTCCGGATCCTTCGGGTCGAGCGAATCCTGATAGAACGTCGACAGTGCCGAGACGCCGGACGCGAGAACGCTCATCGGGTGGGCCTTGTGCGGCAGGGAGTCGAAGAAGCGGCGCATGTCTTCGTGCAGAAGAGTGTGGTGACGGATGCGATCGTCAAAGTTGGCGAGTTCACTCGCGCTGGGCAGCTCACCGTAGATGAGCAGCCAGGCCGTCTCGAGAAAGTTCGAGTTCTTGGCGATCTGTTCGATCGGATACCCGCGATAGCGCAGGATGCCGGCATCGCCGTCGATGTAGGTGATCGCGGAGCGGGTGGCCGCCGTGTTCACGAAGCCGTAGTCCAGCGTGGTGAGGCCGGTCTTCTTGGTCAGGGTTGAGATGTCGATGCTCGACACGCCGTCCACGCTGGTCAGGATCGGGAACTCTGCGCTGCCGCCGGGAAAGGTAAGCGTGACCTTGTTGGGGTCAGCGCTCATCGGTTCGCCGGTTGTAATGTGCTGCGCAACGTCGGTCACGGAACCTCCTCGGGTCTCACTGACGGATGAAATGTGGCGACGCGTCACTGAGTCGGCACTTTAACTTACTGCCGTGGTCGACTCCGCCGCGACTACAGCCTAATCTGCCCGGCCGCCTACTGTTGCATCAGCTAAGAGTTCGGGCGGTTCGTTGGTGATCATCCACAGGTCAGGCGCGCAAGCGAGCAGCAGCTGCGGCGATACGTTCGTCGGTCGCGGTCAGCGAGAACCGTATGTGCTCGGGGTAGGCGTCACCATAGAACGGGCCGGGGCCGGCGAGGATCCCGAGGGAGGCCATCCGTTCGATGGATTGCCAGGCTGGTCGGCCCTCGGTCGCCCACAGATACAGGCCGGCCTCGCTGCGGTCGATTCGAAAACCGGCCTGTTCGAGCGCCGGCCGGAGCACAACGCGGCGCGCTCGATAGCGTTCCTTTTGCGCGGCGACGTGCTCGTCGTCGCCGAGGGCAGCGATCATGGCAGCCTGCAGCGGTGCCGGCAGCATGAGTCCGGCGTGCTTGCGCACGGTGAGCACCCGGCCCAGCACGTCGCTGTCACCGGCCGCGAAGGCCGCACGGTACCCGGCCATGTTGGACTGTTTGCTCAGGGAATAGATCGCGACGATCTTGCGCTGATCCCCCTCGATGACGCGGGGGTCAAGAATGCTCGGGATCGGTTCGGTGTCATACGGGGCGTCCCAGCCGAGTTCGGCGTAGCACTCGTCGTTCACGATCACGGCGTCGAGTTCGCGCGCGCGGTCGACGGCGGCGCGCAGCTCGTCGACCGAGAGTACCCGCCCGTCGGGGTTGCCCGGGCTGTTCAGCCAGATCAACTTGGTCGAGTCCGGCCATTCGGCAGGGTCGTCGGCGGCCAGGGGCGTGGCGCCCGCGATCGCGGCGCCGATCGCGTAGGTCGGGTAGGCGGCAAGCGGATGCACGATCGTGTCACCCTCGCCGACGCCGAGCATGAACGGCATGAGCGCGACGAGTTCCTTGGAACCGATCGTGGGCAGCACGTTGTTCGACTCCAGGCCGGTCACCCCGCGGCGCCGGGCATACCAAGCGATGATCGCCTGCTGCAGGGCGGGCGTGCCGACGGTCTGCGGGTAGGCGTGGGCATCCGTCGCCGCGCGCAGCGACTGCTGCACCACGTGGGGCGTTGCATCGACCGGCGAACCGATCGACAGGTCGACGATTCCATCGGGGTGCTGCCGGGCCTGAGCGGCAAACGGCACCATCTGGTCCCAGGGGTAATCCGGGAGCGGCTTCAGCACGAAGACCGCTTAGTGCTGAACCTGCGGCGGCACCGCGGAGATGATGGGGTGGTCCTTGGCGAGCACGCCGACCTTGGCCGCGCCGCCCGGGGAGCCGAGGTCGTCGAAGAATTCGACGTTGGCCTTGTAATAATCGGCCCACTGTTCGGGCAGGTCGTCTTCGTAGTAGATGGCCTCGACCGGGCAGACCGGTTCGCAGGCGCCGCAGTCGACGCACTCATCGGGGTGAATATAGAGGGAGCGTTCGCCCTCATAAATGCAGTCCACCGGGCATTCGTCGATGCAGGCACGATCTTTCACATCGACGCACGGAAGAGCGATCACATACGTCACAGGCTTGGGATTCCCTTCGAGAGCGGACTCCTGATTCTACGCCCCACCGCCCTGGTGCGGCGCCCGGAGGCGCGGCGGCAGCTTCGGCCAGGCCAGCACAAAGGCCGCGATCAATGCCGGAACCACGGTCCACAAGGTTCCCGGCAAACCCGCAGGCACGAGCACCGACCCCCCGGAACCGCGCAGCGACAGCACGAAAATGGTCACCAGCAGCCCGGTAGCGGCCAGCCCGACGACGAACCGGTCGCCGATCACGAGGCGCAGGCCGAGCAACAGCGCAGCGATCGCCACGAACGCGATCGTCAGTCCGATCGGCAGCGCGATGCCGAACAGCGTGAGCGTGGCCTGGTGCGCGATGGTTCCCAACACACCAAAGAGGATGCCCACGAGCAGGCCGCCGAGGCCGGCCAGCGATCGGTTCGCGAGAGTGAGGCGAGCGGGCCGGGAGGCGAGCTGCGGCGGGGCGGGGTAAGGGGCATTCGTTTGCAGAAACGTTTCGGTGTCGGTGATCACGTCGGTCGTGCCGTCGACCAGGTCGCGCCTGTGGTCGGTGACGTTCCAGCGCGCGGGAAAATGCGTCAGCGCCCGCAGCTTCTGCTCGAGCTGAGCGCCCACGTCGATCGCCACGAGGCGCTGTCCGGGCGACTGTCGCACCGTTCGGGCCAGAAACACGGGCAGGCCGGCCGCGTGTGCGGCCACGGTCGCGGCGTCGCGCAGAACATCGTCAACGGCGCCGACGACCAGGGCGGTCGCACCGAGTTCATCGATTTCGTTGTGCAGAGCGCTGCTGGGCTCCAGCCCGCGCGGCAGCTCATGCCAGCTGCGCGCGCTAAGCGCGGCCAGCGCGGCCTGCACCGCTGCGGCATCCGTTTCGGTCAGCGTTGTGGCGTAGAGCACGACGACCCTCGCCCCGTCGGCGCGCAATCGGGCAATCGTGCCGCCGGTCAGCGCGGATTCGTCGCCCGGTCGGTCATGCACGAACAGGATCCGCTCACCGCTGCCGGACATGACCATGGGCGCACGCACCGTTTCTGCTCTGCTGGCTATTGATTACGGGCTCAGAATCCAATCGTAACTAGACACGGTCACGATCCACGGGCTAGAGTCAGATTCGGTAAGGTTAGCCTTACCAAAATCGACGCCCGAACCCGACGAGGAACCCCTGTGCTCGCAAACTACCTGATCGGCCTGCGCGAAGGCCTTGAGGCCGCGCTGATCGTGACAATTCTCATCGCCTACGTCGTGAAAATCGGTCGCCGTGACGTGCTGCCGCGCATCTGGCTCGGTGTGGCCCTGGCCGTGCTGCTCGCCCTCGGCATCGGCGCGCTGCTGACCTTCGGCACCTACGGGCTGTCGTTCACCGCACAGGAGACCATCGGCGGCGTGCTCTCGATCGTCGCGACCGGGCTGGTGACCTGGATGGTGTTCTGGATGCTGCGCACCGCACGCGACCTCAAGGGCCACCTGCAGGGCAACATCGACAAACACCTCGTCGGTGCAGGCCTCGGACTCGTGCTCGTGGCATTCCTTGCCGTCGGCCGGGAGGGCATCGAAACGGCCCTGTTCATCTGGGCGGCCGTGCAGGCCACCGGCGCCACGACCCTGCCGCTGTTCGGTGCTGCGCTCGGTATCCTGACGGCAATCGGCCTCGGCGCTCTGATCTACGCCGGCATGCTCAAGATCAACCTGGCGAAGTTCTTCACCTATACCGGCGCCATCCTCATCGTCGTGGCGGCTGGTGTGCTTTCCTACGGCGTGCACGACCTGCAGGAGGCCGGCCTACTGCCCGGGCTGCACGCCCTCGCCTTCAATGTGAGCGCCGCCGTGCCTCCGGACAGCTGGTACGGCACGCTGCTCAAGGGCACCCTGAACTTCTCCCCCGCCACCACCTGGCTGGAGATGTTCGCCTGGCTGGCCTATGCCGTGCCCACCCTGACGGTGTTCATCAGAAAGAGCCGTCACGGCCGCCCGAGCGCCCGCCCGGCCCTGGCTCTACCAACCGCACCGGCGCCCACGCCCGTCGCCGCGCACTAACTCTTCTCGCCCAGCTCAAAGGATCTCCATGCCCCGTGTCTTACGTTCCGCCAGCCTGCTCGGCCTCGGCGTTCTCGGTATCGGCCTGCTGAGCGGCTGCGTCGCCAACAGCCCGGCGGCCACCCACACCGCGCTCACGGTGGACAGCAGCGCGACCGACTGCGCGGTGAGCGCGAACGAGGCGCCGACCGGCAGCATCCGTTTCTCGGTCACCAATTCCGGTGACCAGGTGACCGAGTTCTACCTGCTGGCCGCAGACGGCCTGCGCATCGTGGGTGAGGCGGAGAATATCGGTCCAGGACTCACCCGCGACCTGGTCGTGGAGCTCGCCGAGGGCAGCTACTTCACCGCCTGCAAACCGGGCATGACCGGCGACGGCGTCGGCAAGGCCGAGTTCACCGCCACCAAAACGGATGCCGCCGCCACCGTCGACGTCGACCTCGTCACCCAGATCGATACCTCGAACACAAACTACGCCTCCTACGTAAGCGACCAGATCGACCAACTCGTCACCGGCACCGACGCGTTCGCCGCCGCCTATTCAGCCGGGGACGACGACACCGCCCGCAGCCTGTACGCCTCCACCCGGGTGCACTGGGAGCGCGTCGAAACCATCGCCGAATCGTTCGGCGACCTCGACCCCAAGCTCGACCTGCGCGAAGCCGACCTCGAAGAGGGCCAAAACTGGACCGGCTGGCACGCCATCGAGAAGGATCTCTGGCCGCAAGACGCTGAGGCGGGTTTCGTGGCCTACACCGCCGAGAAGCGTGCGGCGCTCACCGAGCAGCTCGTCGCCGACACCGCCACCCTGCACGAGAAGGTGCAGGGCCTCACGTTCACCCTGTCGCAGCAGACCAACGGGGCCATCGGCCTGCTCGACGAGGTCGCCACCGGCAAGGTCACCGGCGAGGAAGAAGCCTGGTCGCACACCGACCTCTGGGATTTCCAGGCCAACGTCGACGGCGCCAAAGTGCTTTACGACGGGGTGCGACCGATACTGCTCAAAACGGATGCCGACCTGGCCGCTGCGCTCGACACCGAGTTCGGTTCGCTGCAGACACTGCTCGACGCCCAACGCGTTGATGAGGGCTTCAGGCTCTACACCGACCTCACTCCGGCCGAGATTCGCGCCCTCGCCGACCAGGTCAACGCGCTCGGCGAGCCGCTCAACCAGCTCACGGCCGCGCTCGTGTTGTGACGGGCTGGACCGGTTCTAAGCGGGCAGAATCCAGCGAGGCCGGGTCCACCAAACCGGCCGGCACAGCACGAGGCCTCTCCCGGCGCGGGCTACTCGGCCTCGCCGGGGCCAGCGTCGCCGGCATCGGGCTGGGCGCAGCCGGGGACCGGGTGGCGCTGGCGGCGTCGGCGTCGCCGGGTGAGGCATCCGCTTCGGCGGTCTACCCGTTCTATGGCAGCCACCAGGCCGGCATTGTCACGCCCGCCCAGGATCGCCTGCACTTTGCCGCGTTCGACGTCTCGGCGGGCGTGACGCGAGCCGAGCTGATCGAGCTGCTCCAGGACTGGACGGTCGCGGCGGCCGCGATGTGCGCCGGAGCGGATATCGGCGAGTACGGCGCCGTCAGCGGCCCCTACGATGCCCCACCCGAGGACACCGGTGAGGCGCAGGGGCTGCCCACGGCCGGCCTTACGATCACGTTCGGCTTCGGTCCGACCCTGTTTGAAACAGCGGATGGCGTCGATCGCTTCGGCATCATCGCCCGCCGCCCGGCCAATCTGACGCCGCTTCCGCACTTTCCCGGGGACGACCTCGATGCCGGCCGAAGCGACGGAGACCTGTGCATCCAGGCCTGTTCCAATGATCCGCAGGTGGCCGTGCACGCCATTCGCAATCTGTCCCGCATCGCCTTCGGCCGGGCGGCCCTGCGCTGGTCCCAGCTCGGATTCGGACGAACCTCATCGACATCAACGGCCCAGGCCACCCCGCGCAACCTGTTCGGATTCAAGGACGGCACCGCCAACATAAAGGCCGAGGAGCCCGCGGTCGTCACCGACCAGGTCTGGGTGTCCGCGGACGACGGGCCCGCCTGGCTGACCGGCGGCTCCTACCTGGTGGCGCGGCGAATCCGGATGACCATTGAAACCTGGGATCGCACGATTCTTCGCGAGCAGGAGGCGGTGTTCGGCCGCACCAAGGGTGCCGGTGCTCCGCTGTCAGGCGGAACCGAGTTCAGCGAGCCAGATTTCACTCTGGCCGGCCGCGAGAATGAGCCGCTCATCGGTGCTGCAGCACACGTGCGGCTCGCGCATCCGACCCAGAACCACGGCATGAAGCTGCTGCGTCGTGGCTACAACTTCGTCGACGGCAACGATGACCTGGGGCGGCTCGAGGCCGGTCTTTTCTTCATCAGCTTTCAGCGGTCTCCGGCACAGTTCACCGCGGTGCAGCTCAACCTGGCCAAGCACGATGCGCTCAACGAGTACATTCGGCACGTCGGGAGCGCGCTGTTCGCGGTGCCAGCCGGGGCAAGCCCAGGGAGCTGCGTAGGCGCGGCTCTGTTCGCCTAAAAGGACTCAAAGACAAGAGACTCAAAGACACAAAGAGTGGGTGCGCAACCAAGCCGAGTTTCGGGGCCATTTGAACGATTTTTGGGGCCAAGATTCACGGGTCGGCGAGGATTAATGCGGGAAGCCCCCGCAGCCGAGGCTGCGAGGGCTTCTGCGAGAAAGCAGATGCGAGTTAGTTCGCGTCCATCTTCTTCACGCGCGAAACCTGGCGCGAGCGAGCGGATGCGGTGAGCTCGACCTTGCGAATACGCACGGCGGCGGGGGTGACCTCGACGCACTCGTCTTCACGGGCGAATTCGAGGCACTGCTCAAGCGAGAGCTGCTTGGGCGGTGTCATCGACTCGAACGTGTCGGAGCTGGACTGACGCATGTTGGTCAGTTTCTTTTCCTTGGTGATGTTCACGTCCATGTCGTCGGCGCGCGAGTTCTCGCCGATGACCATGCCTTCGTAGACCTCGGAGGTCGGCTGCACGAAGAACGACATGCGCTCCTGCAGGTTGATGATCGCGAACGGGGTGACCGCTCCCGAACGGTCGGCCACGATGGAACCGTTCGTGCGGGTGTTGATGGTGCCAGCCCAGGGCTCGTAGCCGTGCAGGATCGCGTTGGCGATACCGGTACCGCGCGTGTCGGTGAGGAACTGCGTGCGGAAGCCGATCAGGCCGCGCGATGGAACGATGAATTCCATGCGAACCCAGCCGGTGCCGTGGTTCGCCATGTTCTCCATGCGACCCTTGCGGGCGGCGAGCAGCTGCGTGATGGCGCCGAGGTACTCTTCCGGAGCGTCAATGGTGAGGTGCTCGAAGGGCTCGTGCACCTTGCCGTCGACGCGCTTCACAACTACCTGCGGCTTGCCGACGGTGAGCTCGAAGCCCTCACGACGCATCTGCTCGACCAGGATGGCGAGGGCCAGTTCTCCACGACCCTGAACCTCCCAGGCGTCCGGGCGTCCGATGTCGACGACCTTGAGCGAGACGTTACCGACGAGTTCGCGGTCGAGGCGGTCCTTGACCATGCGGGCGGTGAGCTTGTGGCCCTTGACCTTGCCCATGAGCGGCGAGGTGTTGGTTCCGATGGTCATCGAGATGGCCGGGTCGTCAACCGTGATGGTCGGCAATGGGCGCACGTCGTCGGGGTCGGCGAGGGTCTCACCAATGGTGATGTTCTCGATACCGGCCACGGCCACGATGTCGCCGGGGCCGGCGCTCTCGGTCGGGTAGCGGTCCAGCGCCTTGGTGATGAGCAGCTCGGTGATCTTCACGTTGCTGACGGTGCCGTCCTGCTGCACCCAGGCCACGGTCTGGCCCTTCTTAATGGTGCCCTGGAAGATGCGCAGCAGCGCGAGGCGGCCGAGGAACGGCGAGGCGTCGAGGTTGGTGACGTGGGCCTGAAGCGGGTGCGTGTCATCGTAGGTCGGTGCCGGAATGTGCTTGAGGATCGCATCGAACAGCGGCTCGAGGTCATCGTTGTCGGGCAGCGTACCGTCTTCGGGCTTGTTCCAGCTGGCAGCACCGTTACGACCGGAGGCGTAGACGACGGGCACGTCGAGGACGGCATCGAGGTCGAGGTCGGGAAAGTCGTCGGCCATGTCGCTCGCGAGGCCGATGAGCAGGTCCTGGCTTTCGGCCACGACCTCATCGATGCGCGCGTCGGGGCGGTCGGTCTTGTTGACCAGGAGGATGACGGGAAGCTTGGCCTCCAGCGCCTTGCGGAGCACGAAGCGGGTCTGCGGCAGCGGGCCCTCGGAAGCGTCAACCAGCAGAACAACACCGTCGACCATGGACAGGCCACGTTCGACCTCACCACCGAAGTCAGCGTGGCCCGGGGTGTCGATCACGTTGATGGTGATGGGCCCCTCGGTGGCGTGGATGCCCTTGTACGAGACCGCCGTGTTCTTGGCGAGAATCGTGATGCCCTTTTCGCGCTCGAGTTCATTCGAGTCCATCGCGCGCTCTTCAACGTGTGAGTGGTCTGCGAAGGAGTCGGTCTGCTTGAGCATCGCGTCAACCAGCGTTGTCTTACCGTGGTCAACGTGAGCAACGATTGCAACATTTCGGAGGTTATTGCGTGTAGCAATCGCCATAAAAATAGATCCTTACGAAGAATGAGTGCCGCAGAGTCTCGCGCGCGACGAAGAATGGATACCAGGGGTCATAATGTGACCCAAAGTACTATCCTACCGTATGGTTTCGACGCTCCGGCGGGGTAACTAGTCACGCTCTTGGAGAAGGCCCTGCGTTTCCCTGACTCGCCGGGTTCTGACTGGTGCCAGGCGGTCGTGGTCAGGGCTGACCGGGGAGCCAGCTGTTGCCTGTAGGGGCGTCGAGTAGGACTTCGAACTCGATCACTGCCTGTTTCCTGACCGTGGACATCACGGAACGGATGACCACGATGTGTTCTGTGCCCGCGATTGAGCGTAGACATCCCGAGATTTTTTGGCGGAACTTGACCATTCTGATGTCGCGTTCGGCCTGATTGTTTCCGAACGAAACCGTGAAGTCGGTGGTGAAGCACAGCACGTCGGCTTGGTGCAGCCCCAACCTGATGAGCAGTCGTCGCGGCTCCGCTTGCATGATATGCTCCCCGGTTTTTGGGTGAACGAGGGCCGGAACTGTTCATCACCGGTCGTGACGATTTCCGCATATCTCTGCCGGACTGCTTTGAGTGCTCCGTTCAAGAGGCCGGTGTCTCTGCGGGCTTTAACCTCTTCAACCTGCCGATGCGTGGCGAAGAGGAATTCGCTCATCCGTTTCGCCCACCCCGCCTCTGGGTGTCTTCAGTGATTCTCTGTAACTCGCGGAGGTGGTGGGCGTTGCATAAACCATGGCTTGCGGCGGTGAAGGTCTTGTTGGGCTCCTACCCGTCGTGGACCATTACCCCGGTGAATGACTGCAGCACCCACCGTTCAACATGCCCGCCAGTCCCCGTTTCGGGGCGATATGGAACACGGGGTTCAGGAACAGATCGTTGAACACTGCCGCGGTGCGGGCAGCGTGCAGATAGTGCACGTTGATCAGGTAAGCGCAGACCGCGTGCAGCCTCGGCCCGTAGGACACCGCATATTTTACGTCAGCCGGGAACACGCCCGTGGTACCGATGTCACACCGGCACAGCTTCTCGATCCGTCGATGCTCGACAGTTTCCGCCCTGATCGGCGGGACGTCAACGACTTGCCGCTTCGCAGTGATGGTCCCGGTCACGCCACGCGATGAACTCCCACAGCCGCGGCAGCTGGTGGGTTTATAGCGGAGAACCGAGTCGGTATTGTCGTCATCGACCCGAAGCGCCACTGCAGCCGCCCTGTTTTCTCTGCGGTTTACCGGAAGATTCACGAAGCGATCGAGCCTTGCTGGCGGTCTTGCAGAAGCTGTCCGTCTTGGGCGGTTTCGAGCAGTTTATCGAGTTCTTATCCAGTCGGGAACCCAACGTTGCATTGTCTTGCTCGAGACGATCGACCCGTTTCTCCAATCGATCAACCGTCGCGTTGAACTCAGCCTGGTTACCAACGTTTTTTTCATTAGGTCGGCGACCGTGCGAAGTAACTCGCCATGCGAGGGAACCCTGACGATGACGTCATCGTTGCAGAGACAAAGTCCAAAATATTCTTGAATCGCCGATAACTGCAAAACCCACCACAGAGAACCTGACTTGTAACCCGACGGGATCCGCCGGCCGAGGCTCTCCCGTCAGTCGACCGCAGTGCGCATCAGGGCAAGTCGCAACTGCCGTCGATCACGCTGCGCGTCGGGGTCCGGCACGGGAATTGCCGCAATGAGTCGCTGGGTATACGGGTTCGCCGGTGCTCGCAGAACGTCGTCACGTGAACCGGTCTCCACGATCCTCCCCTTGTGCATGACGGCAATGCGGTCGGCCATGATGTCGATCACGGCGAGGTCGTGGCTGATGAACAGGCAGGCGAATTTCATCCTCTCCTGCAGTTCTTTGAGCAGTGTCAGGACTGTCGCCTGCACTGAAACATCCAGAGCGGATGTCGGCTCGTCAGCGACCAGCAGGAGCGGGCTCAGGCTCAGAGCCCTGGCGATACCGACCCGCTGCTTCTGTCCGCCAGACAATTCGTGCGGGTACCGGTTGCGGTACGACCGCGGCAGTTGCACGCTGTCCAGGAGCTCCTCGACCCGCAGGCCGAGAGCCTTTCCGCGCGCTTCACCCGCGAGCTTGAGCGGCTCACCAATGCTGTCGCCGATGGAGAGGCGCGGATTGAGTGAGGAGGACGGATCCTGGAACACGATTCCGACGCGGCGACGAAGCCCGCGCAAGTCCTTGCTCGAGGCATGGCTAATGTCGCGTCCGGTCACAATGAGCGAGCCCTCTGAAATGGGCTGCAGTCCGACGGCAGCTCGCCCGACGGTTGTTTTGCCCGATCCGGACTCGCCGACGAGGCCGAGAACCTCACCGGGGCTGATGCTCAGGGAGACGCGGTCAACGGCCTTGAACGCCTTGATCTTGCGGCGTTGACCGAACTCCACAGAAATATCGTCCATGCGCAGGGCTCCGTCGGGTGACACTGGCCGGTCGGTGCGTGTGGTCCGGTCGGTGGTCGTGACGGGGCCCTGTTCCAGGGCCTTCATGAGCGCGGCCGACACGTCGATGGCACCGGTCGCGTCGTCCGGGCCGAAACCGAACCCGAGACGGGGCACGGCCGCCAGCAACGCTCGCGTGTAAGGGTGCTTGGGGGCAGAGAAGATCTGATGCACCTCCCCCGCCTCTACGATCTCTCCGTCTTTCATGACCACGATGTCGTCGGCGAGGTCGGCGACGACACCCATGTCGTGGGTGATCAGCAGGACGGCACTATTGAGATTGTCGCGCAGGTCGCGCAGCAGCTCAAGGATCTCGGCCTGCACTGTGACGTCGAGTGCCGTGGTCGGCTCGTCGGCGATGAGCAGCATCGGGTCGCAGGACAACGCCTGTGCGATCATGGCCCGCTGCCGCTGACCACCGGAGAGCTGGTGCGGATAGGAGTTGTAAGCCTTCTCCGGGTCGGGCAATTCGACCATGGTGAGCAGTTCGATGGCTCGAACACGCGCGTCAATGGGGCGCATTCCGGTGTGCACCCGAAGCGTCTCAACGATCTGGAACCCGATCGTGAACACCGGGTTGAGCGCCGTCATGGGCTCCTGGAAGATTGCGGCGACCTTGGCTCCACGCACCTGCCGCATGTGGCCGGAGGTCAGGCCACGCAGTTCCTCGCCGTCGAGTTTGATACTGCCGGTCACTCGGGAGTTCCGGGGAAGCAGGTCGAGGATGGCCATCGAGCTCGCGCTCTTGCCCGATCCCGATTCGCCGACCACCGCGAGAATCTGACCGCGACGGATCGAGTACGAGAGGTTCTTCGCCGCCGGCACCCAGTCGCGTCCCACACCGAACTCAACGCCAACTTTGATCATTTCGAGCACCGGAGCGGTACCGGGCTTAGGAGCGGTTACTGAAATGTGAGTGTTCATTTGAGGACCTTCTTCTGGCGACGTGGGCGGAACCGGCGCTGACGCGGATCGAACGCGTCGCGCAGTCCGTCGCCAATGAAGTTGATGCAGAGGGCGAGCGTGATGATGAACAGGCCCGGCCACCAGAACAGCCAAGGCCGATGTGCGAACGACGATTGATTGTCGCTGATGAGTCGTCCGAGCGACACATCGGGCGGGCGCACGCCCAACCCGAGAAACCCGAGGGCAACCTCGAGCAGAATGGCGCCAGCCATCAACAGCGTCGCCGCAACGATGACCACGCCGATGGCGTTGGGGAGGATGTGTTTAAAGATGATGCGTGCGTCGGATGCCCCCGCAACGCGAGCGGCCTCGACGAACTCGCGCTCCCGCAGGGTGAAGAATTCACCGCGAACCAGTCGAGCCAGAGTCGTCCAGGTGAACAGACCGAGGAGAATTCCGAGGATGACCGGACCATCGATGGCACCTCCGAGCGTGCTCGCGATCGAGCCGACGAGGGCGCCGATCACGATCACCGGGATGATGATGATGAGATCGGTGAACCTCATCAAGATGGCGTCAATGACGCCGCGATAGTAGCCGGCAACGGCCCCAATGACGGTGCCAATCACAGTGGCCAGGATGCCCACAATGAACATGACCGTCAACGAATTTTGTATGCCGCGCATGGTCATGGCGAAATAATCCTTGCCAATACGGTCCTGGCCGAACGGATGTTCGCCGAGAAAGACGCCCTCACCCCCGAGCCATTGTGGCACCACAGACATAGTCGGCCGGCCGCCATCGATGAGCGGATTAAGCTGGTTATAGGTGAGGTGCCACCAACCCGGTATCGACCCGACACCAACCACTGACCACGACAGCACGGTGATGAACGCGACGATCAGGATCGAGACGAGCGCGATTTTGTGCTCAACGAACCGACCAAAGATCAGGCGGGCCTGACTGTGACCGACCTGTTCGGATTTCTTTTCCGTCTCGAGCACCTGCGTCATCAGTGGGTCCTCACTCTCGGGTCAAGCGCCGCATACGATAGATCCGCGATCAGGTTGGCGATCAATGCCACGATGGAGACCACCACGAAGTAGGCCATAACGGGGTTGGGGTCGACGTTGCTCAGTGAGCGGATAAAAAGTTGCCCCATTCCGCTAATGGCAAACACTTGTTCTGTGATGATCGCGCCGCCGATGATGGCGCCGATGTCCGCCGCAACGAGCGTCGCGAGCGGGATGAGGGCGTTGCGGAAGGCGTGTCGAACGATGACGGTTCGTTCGTCGAGCCCCTTCGCTCGGGCCGTTCTGATGTAGTCCTGGTCGAGCACGTCGAGCATGCCGGAGCGAACGTATCGGGTGTAACCGGCCAGTGAGATCAGCGTGAGCGAAATCGTGGGCAGCAGAAAATGCGTGAAGGTGTCGATCCCCATGATCCAGATGTCACCGTCCAGCGTCGGTGTGCTCGATCCGACCGTGGCGATGGGACGACCACCGATGGCGCGGTCAGCGCTGTACAGGGCCCAGGACTGCATGAAGCGATCAATGAGCAACAGCCCACCGGATAATACCGCGGTAATCGCGCCGATGCGCATGCTGACGGCGCGATCGTCGCCGCCGACGAGCCATCCGCTGGCCAGTCCCACCACGAGGGTGGCGACGGCGAGAATGCTGATCGTGGCCCAACTCGACATGTCGAACAGGTTCTGCAGGGTGAAGTAGGCGATGACGGCCAGGCCGGCGTTAATGAGGGCGGTGGTCATGGCGCGGCGGTCCTTGAACCCGGCAATGAGCCCGGTAACCAAAACCGCGACGCCGAACGCTGATACGGCGATCATCACCGCTCCAAGCCCCGGGTTGCGGAACCAGTCACTCAAGTTGAAGAACACCAGCAGTGCCGTGGTAGCCAGCCCGGAAATGACAAAGACGATTACGCGACGCCGCCGCGGACCGGCGACCATGGCCTGCCAGATGATTCCGGCAACCACGGCGATTCCCAGAATGGCTGGCAGGGAGATCACCGGTTGGGCCAGAAAGTCGTTGAAGCCGATCGCGAGGAATTCCTTGAGCAGGACAGCGATCCAAAAGGCCGGCATCGAAAACAGCAGAAAGATGATGAACGTGACCGAGTAGTCGAATCCGGTGTTGTGTCGCAGGGCCGAGACGATGCCGATCGTGATCCCAACGACGATCGCTAGGAGCGTGGCGCCCGTGATCAGCTGAATCGTGGAGTCCAGGGCCATCGGGATCAGGCCGGTGACCGGCTGATTGAGGATGTTCACGCCGAGATCGCAGGAATCAGCCATCGGGATGAGGCACTTTGCAGCTCCGGCAAGCCAGCCAAAATAGCGCAAGGGCGCCGGCACATCGAGGTTGAGTTGGTCGGAACGCAGCTGAATGAGCTGGGCCCGGTTGGGGTCGCGGCTGCCGCGAAGTTCCTCGAGCGGATCGCCCGAGAGCGCCGTCAGAATGTACATGATAAAAGATGCTCCGAGTAGGAGCAGGGCGGAGACGAAAACTCGCCTGACAATAAAGCTCAACATTGCTCTAATGAACCTCGCTTGGCCGGGTAGACGGAGCGACATCTTTGTCGTCCGTCGGTCTACGCATGGAAACGTGCAACCCCGCAAAGGGCGCGGGTCAGATCGGGGTCGAACACGAGCGGAAGGCAGGTGCGTCGGGGATCGTGATCCCCGACGCACCTATGTTATCTGCGCTGAGCTAGCTCAGTGGCATGAGTTGCCTACGAACGGATGCCGGAATCTGGTTACGCAGCCATCGTCCAATCCCAGAAGTTCCAGATCGGGCCAGTCTGCCAAGGGCTGTACTCAATACCGTCGACGTTCGGGCCAAAGGCAATCACGCCGGGCAGGATGTACATCGGAAGTCCGAAACCACCCGCCCAGAGCGCTTTCTCCACCCCAACCTGCAGTTCGACCTGAGTGTCGGCGTCGGTCGTCGCCAGGAGCTGGTCCATCAGGGCATCCGCTGCCGGGTCACTGAAGCCACCGAAGTTGCTGTCTGATGCGGAGTCGAACAACTGAGGAACGCCGAGCACTCCAGCACCGACGGTGCTCCAGCCGAAGATAAAGGCATCCCAGGTCTCGGGAAGTGCAAGGGCGTCGCCCCACTGGTCGGCCGGAAGGCCACCATCAACGACGATGAAACCGGCTTCAGCAGCCGAAGCCTGAATGGCCAGGAACGCGTCGACCCTGTTGGTGTTGGCGTTGCTGTAGGCCAGCCGAACTGTCGGTGTGGCACCGGCGAGCAACGCGGTAGCACCGGAAATGTCAACCGTGTCGTAGGCGTCTGAGCCGTTGGTCGAGGTGGCCTCGTCGTAGCCATTCACGCCCGGGAAGAAGATCTGAGAGTTGAGCAGTTCGGCTTCTGGGTCGAGCGGGCGAATGATCGCGTCGAGAATCTGTTCGCGCGGGATGGTCTTCAGGAAAGCCTCACGCACGTTGGCGTCAGCGAAAACTCCACCGGCCGCAAAGTTCAGGTCGACGTGGTCGTAGCTGCCGGTATCGCCGGTCAGCACCTTGACGCCGGTGAGAGCCTCAAGCGACGACAGCGTATCCGCCGATGCCTGTGGGTTGATGATGTCAACCTCACCGTTCTGCAGCGCCTGTACCTGAGCGTTCGCGTCGCCGATGAACCGCACGACGATCTGGTCGATGCCAACAGGCGACAGGTCGCCGGTGTAGGTGTCGTTGACGGAAAGAGTGACCGACTGTGCCGGGTCCCACGATGAGACCACGAACGGGCCGGACGACAGGTACAACGAAGAATCACTTGGGAGCGACGAAGTCGCGTAACCATTGTTCCAGAAATCAGCGACGGCCCGCAGGTCTGCGTTGGTCTCGACCGGAGCGTCGACGTTGCCCTCGGTTGCGGCTTCCAGAATAGCGATCATGCCATCCGGCTCGAAGCCGGCCTGCTCGGCCAGCACGTGCGCCGGAACGCTCATCGGTGAGAACAACGTCCAATCGGCATAGGGACCGGAGTAGGTGACGGTGATCGACTTGCCGTCATCTCCAACCTCGGGGAAAGCCATCTGGTCGAGGCCGGTCGTGCTGCCGGCCGGGCTGAAGTAGGTCGTGCCGACGGTGGCTTCAGCATCGGCGTCATCGAAGTAGCCGGACTGCGCGGCCCAGCCAAGGAGCATGTCATCGGCGTCGATGGATTCCCCGTCGGACCAGACAACGTCGTCATTGACGGTGTACTTGACCGACAGCGGGTCTTCAGAAAGGAGCTCGACCGTGCCGAACCCCTCGTCATAGACCAACGAAGCGGTGTCGTCGAGGTGAAAGAAGTCCCCCTGGGTGAAGTAGTCAAGCTGGTTGTTGATGTCGACGTTTCCGTCTGCCGTCCCGGTGTTGAACGAGCTGAGCTCGTTGACCTCGGCAATGCGCACGGTTCCGCCGGACTCCGCGGGCGTTTCGAGGTCATCAGTAGTGGTGCAACCCGCCAAGAAAAGCGAAGCGACACCCGCTATTGCGCCGGCCATGGCCAGGCGCTTTACGTGTGGTGTTGAAATGAACAAATTTTCCTCCTGTGCAGTGTGTGTGCAAATGACGGCCGCGCATTTTTTTTGTCGCGCCGCCGCCCTGGTGGTGCTTCGACCCTAGGGCGGCTGTAGTACGCCAAACGAGCAAGGTACGAAACGTTACACACTGGTAACTCAAAAACACGCTTTCTATGAATTATTCTCATAAAGAAGACAAAATATCTGTATATTGCTCACAAGCGCTCCCGTTTTGCGGGCGCGCTGAGATATAATACAGGCCGGTTTAGCGTTGCAGTCGGCGAGGCTTACGAACAGTTCGCACTTTCTGCACACTCTGCGACGAAAACCGATTTCGTCGCAGAAGCTAGAACACGCTCCAGGCTTGACTACTCGTCGATCCCCGCAGCCAGCAACTCGCGACGCAGCTCCCGGCGGGCGCGCTGTTCGGTCGGATCGGGGAGCGGTCGCGAGCAGCCGCTGGGTGTACGGGTGTTTCGGGTAGCGCAGATTCTCGTCTCGAGTGCCGGTTTTCACGATGCGGCCGTGGTGCATTACGGCAATTCGATCGGCGAGCACGTCGATGACCGCGAGGTCGTGGGTAATGAACAGGCAGGCGAAGTCCACCGGCTTCTGCAGCGACTGTATGAGTTGGAACACGTGAGCATGCACTGACACGTCGAGGGCGGTCGTGGGTTCGTCGGCGATGAGCAACTGCGGGTCCATAGGAGACGGATTAAGCGATCATGGCACGCTGACGTTGTCCACCGCTCAATCGGTGGGGGTAGGAGTTGAACGCCATCAGCAGATTAAGCTGTTCGACCATGTCGAGCAGCTCATGCGCGCGTCTTGGACTGCGAGGGGGATATGCCGAAGTGGGCACGCAGGGTCTCGATGATCTGAAACCCGATCGTGTCGACCGAGTTGAGCGCCGTCATCGGTTCCTGAAAGATCATCGCTATCTGGCCGCCGTGCACCGTGTGTATCTGAACGGGCTTCAGTTCCATGAGCTCACGGCTGTTGAGCTTGACGCTGCCAAAGATGCGGTTGTTTTCGGGGAGCAGGTCGAGAATACTCGTCTAGCTGGCGCTCTTTCCCGAGTCTGACCTGCCAACGATGGCGAACACGTTGCCCCGCTCGATCGAATAGTTCAGGCTGAGCGCGGCCGGCACCCAAACGTTATCGACGCCGAAGTGCACGGTGAGGTCGGTGACCTGCAGCACACGGCCAGACAACGCGGTCGTCGCCTCGTCGGCCATAAAATCCTGCCTTCATCGAAGCTGCTCGTGCGGTGGGTGCAATCAAAATCTGGCAGCATGGCTGCATGCCTGTCGCTTCCGACCCGAATGTTTTCTACTCGCGGTTCAACCGCATCATCGCCACCATCTTTGCCACGGTTGCCGCGCTCAGCGCGCTCAGTCTGTTCCTGCTGCCCACTACATCGAACCGCTGGCTCGCCGTTCCGGCCCTGTTCGTCATGCTGTTCGTCTGGGAGGTGCTTTGGCGGCCCGACTTGCAAGTGAGCGACGATGTCGTGACTATTCGCAATCCGCTGCGCACCATCGTGGTGCCGTGGGAGGCGCTCGTGCACGTCGACACCAAGTTCGCACTCACCCTTTACACGCCGGGGCACAAGTTCGCGGTCTACTGCGCCCCGGCGCCCGGCCGGAGCCAGACCAGCGCCGGACGTCATCAGACCATTGACCCGGTACCCTACGTCAGCGGCCCGCCGCGGCTCGGCGACCTGCTTGGAAGTGAGTCCGGCCAGGCGGCGCAACTGGTGCGCGCGCGCTGGGACGCGTTGCAGCGTAGCGGCCAGGTAGACAACGGCCTCGCAGCCCAGACCCCCGTTGCGGTCGTCTGGGCATGGGGGCGCTGCGGCGTGCTGGTGGCGGGCGCTGCGGCATCCGTTCTGGCGATATTTCTTGCCTAGCCTCTGGGAACAACGGGGTCGTGTCGAGGCCTGAGGTGCTGTCGCCGATCTCAAAGTATTGGGTGCCGGTGGTCACACGCACGGTGTCCGGGCCTGTCGTCGCGCTGTCATAGTATCCGGATCCGCTCGCCCAGGCAGAAATCATGTCATCCACTGTGAAAGGTTCGCCGTGCTGCGGCCGCAGGTCAAGCGCGATTAGCTAGGGCCAGAAAGAAGATCTATCATTTTTGCCAAAGAAATACCCGAACCGTTATGAAATTGCACCATTTTTTATCGTTCCAGTCGCGCATTCTGCACAAATCCCGCGTCTGCTCCGTGAGAACGAAGCGTTTCGTTCGTTTGGGGACACCCAACCACAAGATGCCATACGCGGCAGTCGGTCGGCGAAATGCCCGGCCGGAATAATTACCGGTCGGGCCTGGATTGCAGTAAGCGTTCGGCTATCGCCCGAACTCAAAGTTCGCTCCGGGGATTGCCGCCAGCAGTTCCTGCGTGTAGATCTCCCGCGGGTTGTCAAACACGTCGTCGGTCGACGAGGCTTCGACGATTCGTCCCTTCTGCATGACGCAGACATTGTCGGCGACCAGGCGCACGACAGCGAGGTCGTGCGTGATGAACAGATACGTCAGACCCAGGTCCGTCTGCAACTCGGTAAGCAGGTTCAGGATCTGACCCTGCACAAGCACATCGAGTGCGGAGACGGCTTCGTCGAGCACGAGCACGTCGGGCTTCAATGCCAAAGCTCGCGCGATCGCGATGCGCTGACGCTGGCCACCGGAGAGTTCGCTCGGGTATCTAAACTGGGTCGATGCGGGCAGGGACACCTGATCGAGCAGCTGCAGCACACGCTTCTGCCGCTCCCGCTTGGTGCCAACCTTGTGCGCGAGCAGCGGCTCGGCGATGGTGTTTCCCACGTTGTACTGCGGGTCGAGCGAACCGTACGGGTCTTGGAACACGGGCTGCACGCGGCGGCGGAAGTTCAGCAGCTCGCGCCCCTTCAAGCCAGCGACGTCGCGCCCCTCGAATTCAATCCGCCCGCTGGTGAGGCCCTCTAGCTGCAGAATGAGCTTGGCCACGGTGGACTTGCCGGAACCGGACTCCCCCACGATCGCCGTGGTGGTGCCCTTCTTCACCCCGAACGATACGTCGTTCACAGCGAGAAGCTCGTCGAAACGCAATCCGGACTTACGAATGCGATACATCTTGGTGATGCCCTCGACCGAGATGAGGTCCTTGCCCGAGGCTGCAAGTTCACGGTCTGTAGCACGCTGAATCAGCGCGGTGTCCGTGCCTCCAGCCGAGAAGATTTCGGTCGCCGGGCCATCCTCATTCTTCTTCGCCTGAATGCGCCGCGAGGCGAGGCTCGGCGCGGCCGCCACCAGACGCTGGGTGTACGGGTGCTGCGGGTTGGCGAGGATCTCCTGCGACGGGCCCGATTCGACGATCTTGCCCTTGTACATCACGACGAGCTGCTCGGCCCGCTCCGCGGCGAGACCGAGGTCGTGAGTAATAAACAGGACGCTGGTGCCGTAATCCCGGGTGAGGGTGGCCAGGTGGTCGAGAATCTGGCGCTGCACGGTGACGTCGAGCGCACTGGTCGGCTCGTCGGCGATGAGCAGTTTCGGCCGGGCCGACAGTCCGATACCGATGAGCACACGCTGACGCATGCCGCCGGAGAATTGGTGCGGGTATTGCTTGAGCCGGTCAGCGGCATCCGCCAGACCCGCCTCTTGCAGCACTTCAATGGTGCGCGCCCTCAGGGGCTTGCCGCGAAGTCCGCTGTTGGCCTTGATGGCTTCGGACACCTGAAAACCGATGTTCCACACCGGGTTGAGGTTGCTCATCGGGTCCTGCGGAACGTAGCCGATCTCGCGGCCGCGCACGGCCTGCATGTCGGTGGCGTTCAGAATGGTCAGGTCGCGACCCTCGAACAGGATCTGCCCGCCGGTCACCTGGCCGGTGCCGGCCAACAGTTTAATGATCGCTTGGGCCGTCGTGGTCTTGCCCGAACCGGACTCCCCGACGATCGCGAGGGTCTGACCGGGGTAAAGCGTGAGGCTGACGCCGCGCACGGCGGGCACGATGCCGCGCTGGGTGCGGAAGCCGACCTCGAGATCGCGGATCTCCAGGAGCGGTTCGGAGTCGGCGGAAGGAGTCTGGTTCACGGTTTCGGTCACTAACTGGGTCATCGGCGTGCCCTCGCCTGGGGGTCGAGCGCGTCGCGGAGCACGTCACCGAGCATGAGGAACGCCAGCACGGTCAGGGAGAGCGCGATCGAGGGATACAGCAGCACCTGCGGGCTCGTACGAATGGATGTCTGCGCTTCGCCGATATCGCGTCCCCACGACATTGTGCCCGGCCCGAGGCCGATACCGAGGAACGAGAGCGTGGCTTCGGCAACGATGAACGTGCCGAGTGAGACCGTCGCGATGACGATCACGGGGGCGATGGCGTTGGGAACCACGTGGCGCACCAGAATCTTGAACTTGGACACGCCGAGTGCGACCGACGCCACCACGTAGTCCGAGTTTCGCGCGGTCAGCACGGCGCCGCGCATGATGCGGGCGACCTGCGGCCAGGCGAAGATCGAGATGACGAGCGCGATGACCACCGGGGTACGGTCGGGCAGCACCGAGAGCAGCACGATGGCGCCGAGCACGGTCGGAACGGCGAAGAAGATGTCGCCGATGCGAGAGACGATGGCGTCGAGGAAACCGCCGTAGTAGCCGGCGAGGGCACCGACGATGAGGCCGAACAGAGTCACGATCGCCGCAGCCAACATGCCGACGGTTACCGAGGCGCTGGTGCCGAAGATGATTCGGGCATAGACGTCGCAGCCCTGGAAGGTGAAGCCGAGCGGATGCCCCGACTGCGGCCCCCCGTTGCTGTCCGACAGCTGGCACTGGGTCGGCGACACCGACGAGAACCATCCGGGAACCAGCGCCACCAAGACGATGAGCAGGATGAGTCCGGAGGAAATCCAGAAGGCGGGCCGACGACGCATCGCGTCCCAGGCATCCGCCCAGGTGCTGCGCGCTTTCGCGGTCTCGTCGAGGTGGTCGATGGCCACGAGGGGGGTGTCTTCGAGCGCTGCAACAAAGTGCGGCTGCGCGCCCTGGTTCTTACTTGGCATAACGGATCCTTGGGTCCAGAGCTGCGTACAGCAGATCGACGAGCAGGTTGGCGAGCACGAAGATCACCACCATGACGGCGATGAACGACACCACGGTCGGTCCTTCGCCGAGGCGAATGGCCTTGAAGACGGTTCCACCGACCCCGTTGATATTGAAGATTCCCTCGGTGACGATGGCACCGACCATGAGCGAGCCGATGTCGACACCGAGAAAGGTGATCACTGGTACGAGCGAGTTGCGCAGCACGTGCACGGTCACGACGCGGGGGCGGGACAGCCCCTTCGCTGTGGCGGTGCGCACAAAGTCGGCGTTGAGGTTGTCGGACACGCTGGCCCGGGTGAGGCGCACAATATAGGCAAACGAAACGGATGCCAGCACCAGCGCTGGCAAAATCAGTTCGTCAAGCGGTGCTGCTCCACTGACCGTGGTGCGGGCCCAGCCCAGTTGCACGCCGAAGACGAACTGCAGCACGAAGCCGATCACGAAGGTCGGCACGCTGATCAGCAGCAGGCTCACGACGAGGGCGCTGGCATCGAAAAGCTTGCCCTTGCGGAGCCCGGCAATGAGGCCGACGAGGATGCCGAAGAAGGCTTCGAAGGCGAGAGCGAGCATGGCCAGTCGGGCCGTGATCGGGAACGCGGAGGCCATTACATCGGAGACGGAGCGACCGGAATAGGTCGTTCCGAGGTCACCTTGGAAGAAGTTTCCAATGTAGAGCAGGTATTGCACAAAAAACGGCTTGTCGAGGTTGTACTCGGCGCGAATTTGGGCAATAACGGCGTCCGACGGGGGACGTTCGCCGTAGAGGGCAGCGATGGGATCTCCGGGCAAGGAGAACACCATGAAGTAGATGAGAAACGTGGCGCCGAAGAACACGGGGATCATCTGGAGCAGACGTTTGCCGGTATACCAGAGCATCAGCTACCCGTCGGCGCAGTTGACACGGTGCTGATTGGCACGGGTGAAGTCGAGTGCATGAAAGATTCGCAATCATTAAGGGGAACTCGAGAGGCCCGGGGAATGACCCCCGGGCCTCTCGTAACGACGAACGAGGAACTAGGAACGAACTATTAGTTCTTGGTGATTGCGTGGTAGAGCGGCACGGAATCCCAGCCGAACTCAACGTTGCTCACCGTGTCGGACCAGACACCGGAGGTGTTCTGGTACCACAGCGGGATGGTCGGGAGGTCCTGCAGCAGGACTTCCTGAGCCTCGACGTACTTGGCGGTGGCTTCTTCAACGCTGGATGCCGCGGCGCCTTCCTTCAGGAGCGTGTCGAATGCCTCGCTGCTGTAGCCCTCGTAGTTCGAACCGGCACCGGTCTGGTACAGCGGCGCAAGGAAGTTGTACAGCGACGGGTAGTCGGCCTGCCATCCGGCGCGAGTAGCACCGGTCAGTGCCTGAGCGTCACGGTCTTCAAGTGCAGCGCCGAAGGTCGGGTACGGCTTGCCGACTGCGTCGATGCCGAGGGTGTTCTTGACGCTGTTGACGACGGCGTCGACCCAGACCTGGTGGGGTCCGTCGGCGTTGTACGCGATGTCAAAGGTGCCGGTGTACGGCGAGATGGCATCGGCTTCGGCCCAGAGTGCGAGGGCCTCTTCGGGGTTGAATTCGAGCACTTCGGAACCCGCGAGGGAATCGGAGTAGCCATCGATAACCGGGGAGGTGAAGTCGGTGGCGGGGGTGCGGGTGTTCTGGAAGACGACGTCGGTGATCTCGGCGCGGTCAATGGCCATGGAGACGGCGGCGCGACGCAGCTTGCCCTCATCGCCGGACCAGTGCTCGAGGTAGTACGGCATGTTGAAGGCCTGGAATACCGCGGCGGGCTCGTTGATGAAGGTATCCGGGAAGTCCGACTCGTAGCTCGCGAGGGCGGATTCGGGGATGGCATCGAGCACGTCGAGGTCGCCGCCCTGCACGGCCGCGTAAGCGGCATCGAAGGAGGCATAGAAGATGATGGTTAATCCATCATTGGCGGGGGTGCGCACACCCGCGTAGTCGGGGTTGGTGACGAGTTCGATCTGCACCTCGTGCTCCCAGGCGTTCTCGCTCGCGAGCTCGTACGGGCCGTTGCCGATCGGGTTCTGACCAAAGGCATCCATGTCTTCGAAAGCAACCTCGGGCAGCGGCGAGTAGGCCGTGTAGCCGAGGCGGAGCGGCCAGTCGGCCTCGGTTCCGGCGAGCTCCACGGTGAACGTGGTGTCGTCGACGACCGTCAGGCCAGACATGGTCTCGGCGAGCGGCGAGGCAACGCGAAGAACGTTGCCGTCCTCGTCGGTCGCGCCGGTCGGGTCGTCGATCATGTTGGAGACGTCGGAGTAGCCGACGATGTTGTCGAAGAAGTAGGAGGAACCCTGGGCGTTGGTGGACAGCGCGCCATAGTTCCAGGCATCAACGAAGGACGATGCCGTGACGGGCTCGTCGTTGGTGAAAGTCCAGCCGTCGTTCAGCGTGACGGTCCAGGTCGTGGCGTCGTCGGACTCGATCGACTCGGCGACCTCGTTCTGAATCTCGCCGTCCGCCGAGTACGAGACCAGACCGGCGAAGATGGACGTGATGATCTTTCCGCCGCCCACCTCGGTGGTGTTGGTCGGGATCAGCGACATCTGCGGTTCGCTGCCGTTCGTCGTGATGATCGCGGTGCCGTCAGCCGATGTCGTTGATTCTCCAGCGCAACCCGAGAGCACGAGGGCTCCGGTCGAGGCGAGAGCGATGGCAACAATGCCCATTCTCCTGATTTTCAATTTTTGCTCCTATGCACAAAAGGGCGCCTGACACAGCTCTTGACCGTGGCACGCGCCAATAGAGTCAACCCAATTTTGACCGCGAAAGAACCGGCTCAATATTGGGGGGTTGTTACGACCCTAGTTTGTTACTAATCCAGATTGGGCAATACGATGAAAAATTTTACAGACGCGCAATCTATCTGACAACTATTGAGCGTCACACACTGTCATTTTGCACATATGTTGCGGGGCGGGTTTCGAACGGATGCTTCCCCCGCGATCGCGACGCGAGCGTCTGCGGATGCCGGGGTGGCAGGATAGGGCCATGCCGCCAGCATCCGCCCCGCACCGTTCCCGGCTCGGAAATTCACCGTTGTATTGGGAGATCGGCATAGTGCTCGCGCTGTCGCTCGGGGCGTCGGCCGTTTACTCGATCGTGTCGATCGTGGCCCGGCTGACCGATGTAACACCGCTCGCCGACCAGTCAGCGACGATCAACGGCTCGCAGTCGCCGCGGGAGTGGCTCGACTTCACCTACCAGTTTCTCGGCATCGCGTTCGGTCTCGCAGCGGTAGCGCTGGTGCTGTTTCTGCTCTGGAAGCCCGGGCAGAACCCGTTCACCCGGCTCGGCTTCGACCTGACCCGGCCAGGTAAGGACGTACTCGGCGGGTTCGGGCTGCTGCTCGTGATCGGTATTCCGGGGCTCGCGCTCTACCTGGCCGGGCGCGCCTTCGGCTTCACCGTGGCCGTCGTGCCCTCACCGCTCGACACGTTCTGGTGGACCATCCCCATTCTCGTGTTCGCCGCACTGAAGGCGGCGCTGGTCGAGGAGATCATCGTGGTCGGCTACCTGTTCACCCGGCTGCGTGAGCTCGGCTGGTCGACCTGGACGATCATTCTGAGCTCAGCCGTGCTGCGTGGCAGCTACCACCTGTACCAGGGCGTCGGACCGTTCTTCGGCAACGTGGCCATGGGAGTCGTGTTCGGCTGGTGCTACACCCGCTGGGGGCGCACCATGCCGCTCGTGGTGACGCACTGGCTGCTCGACATTCTCTCGTTCGTCGGGTACCCGCTCGCGCTGGCCTGGTGGCCGGGACTGCTCGCCCCGGCCAGCTAGCCCCGTCCCCTACTCGAAGGCTTCGGGCGGCGGGCAGGCGCAGACCAGGTTGCGGTCGCCGTAGGCGTTGTCGATGCGGCGCACCGGCGGCCAGTATTTGTTGCGCACGAGCGACGCCAGCGGATACACCGCCGTTGCCCGGTCGTAGGGATGCTCCCACTCCCCCTCGATCACGGACTGCGCGGTGTGCGGAGCGTTGTGCAGGGGGTTGTCGTCGGCGGGCCAGCGGCCGGCGGCGACGGCATCCGCTTCAGCCTTGATCGCGATCATGGCGTCGCAGAAGCGGTCGATTTCGCCGAGGTCTTCACTCTCGGTGGGCTCGACCATGAGCGTGCCGGCGACCGGAAAACTCATCGTCGGCGAGTGGAAGCCGTAGTCGACGAGGCGTTTGGCCACGTCGTCCACGCTGATCCCCGTGGCCGCGGTGAGCGGACGCAGGTCGAGGATGCACTCGTGCGCGACCAGGCCGTTTTCGCCGGAATAGAGAAGCGGGTAGCTGTTCTCCAGGCGCTTGGCGACGTAATTGGCGGCGAGCACTGCGGCACCGGTGGCCTGCTTGAGGCCATCGATGCCCATCATGCGCACATACGCCCAGGAGATGGGCAGGATGCTCGGGCTGCCGTAGGGCGCAGCCGAGACCGGTCCGCCAGCGTGCACGACGGTGGCCGAGGCTCCCCCGCTGCCGAGCAGGTAATGCTCGTCACTCTGGGCAAGCGGATGCCCCGGCAGGAACGCCGCGAGGTGCGCCTTGGCCGCAACCGGACCGACACCCGGACCGCCGCCGCCGTGCGGGATGCAGAAGGTCTTGTGCAGGTTCAGGTGCGAGACGTCGCCGCCGAAATCGCCGTACCGGGCGAATCCGAGCAGCGCGTTGAGGTTGGCGCCGTCGACGTAAACCTGGCCACCGGCCGCGTGCACGGCCGCACAAATGGTGGCGACCTCGTGCTCATACACGCCGTGGGTGGACGGGTAGGTGATCATGAGCGCGGCCAGATCGGCCGCGTGCTCGGCGATCTTGGCGTGCAGATCGGCGAGGTCAACGTTGCCGAGCTCGTCGCAGGCCACGACCACGACACGCATGCCGGCCAGGGCAGCGGATGCCGCATTGGTGCCGTGCGCACTCGACGGGATCAGGCAGACCGTGCGGGCACTCTCCCCATTGGACTGGTGGTAGCCACGAATGGCGAGCAGCCCGGCCAGTTCGCCCTGGCTGCCGGCGTTCGGCTGGAGCGACACAGAATCGTAACCGGTGACATCCGTGAGCCAGGTTTCGAGCTGGCGCACCAGGTGCAGGTAGCCCTCGACGTCGGCGCGCGGTGCGAATGGGTGGATTCCGGCGAATTCGGGCCAGCTGACGGCCTCCATCTCGCTCGCCGCGTTGAGCTTCATGGTGCAGGAGCCGAGCGGGATCATGCCGCGGTCGAGCGCATAATCGTAGTCGGCGAGGCGCTTGAGGTAACGCATCATGCTGGTCTCGGAGCGGTGCGTGTTGAACACCGGGTGGGTGAGAAAATCGCTGGTGCGATCGAGATCGGTCGGCAGCCCGTGCTGCACGGCGTCGAAGTCGACGTGGCCGAATGCCGAGCGGCCGCCGAACGCTCCGACGATATAAGAGAGGTCGGCAAGCGTGGTGGTCTCATCCACCGACACGCTGATGATGTTCTCATCGACCTGGTGCAGGTTGTAGCCGCTCGCGGCTGCCTTCGCGACGACCTCGGCGGCGCCCGCCGGCACGTTGATCTGGAACGTGTCAAAGAACGCGTCGGTGAGCACGTCGACGTCGATCGCGCGCAGGGCGGCGACGAGGGCACCGGCCCGCTCGTGCACCCGGGTGGCGATCGTTTTCAGGCCCTCGGGCCCGTGATAGACGGCATACATGCCGGCCATGACGGCGAGCAGCACCTGGGCGGTGCAGATGTTCGAGGTGGCTTTGTCGCGGCGAATGTGCTGTTCGCGTACCTGCAGGGCGAGGCGGTAGGCGGGGTGGCCGGTGGCGTCCACGCTCACTCCCACCAGGCGGCCGGGCAACTGGCGTTCGAGTCCCTTGCGCACGGCCATGTAGCCGGCGTGCGGTCCGCCGAAGCCCATCGGCACACCGAAGCGCTGGCTGGTGCCGACGGCGACGTCGGCGCCGAGGTCGCCGGGCGACTTCAGCAGGGTGAGGGCGAGCAGGTCAGCGGCCACAACGGCGAGCGCCTTGTGTTCGTGCGCCAGGTCGATGACGGTCTGCGGGTTCCAGATGCGACCGGAGCCGGACGGGTACTGCACGAAGACACCGAAATAGTCGCCTAGATCCTCGGCCGTGGTCTGCTCGCTCAGGTCAACCTGGGCGAGTTCGATGCCGAGTACGGCGGCGCGATTGGCGAGCAGCGCGTGCGTCTGGGGGAAGGCATCCGTGTCAACGATGAAGCGGCGCGAGCCCGACTTGGACGCGCGCAGGGCGAGCAGCATGCCCTCGACGACGGCCGTTGACTCGTCGAGCATCGACGCGTTGGCCGTGGTCAGCCCGGTGAGGTCGGCGATCATGGTCTGAAAATTGATCAGGGCCTCGAGCCGGCCCTGCGAGATTTCCGGCTGGTACGGCGTGTAGGCGGTGTACCAGCTGGGGTTTTCGAACACGTTGCGCTTGATCACGGCGGGCGTGAACGTATCGTAGTAGCCCTGGCCGATCATCGAGCGTTTGACCGTGTTGCGGCCGGCGAGGGCGCGCAACTCCGCGACGGCTTCGCTCTCGGTTGCGGCGGGCGGCAGGGCACTGTCGCCGTCCTGCCGAAACAGGTCGGCGTGGATTGATGCCGGCATGGCGGCGGAGACGAGGTGTTCCACCGAGTCGTAGCCGAGCGTGGCGAGCATGTGGGACTGGGCGTCGACATCCGTTCCGATGTGACGCTGAGTGAAAGCCTGGCTCATAGTGCGTCTACTCCCCGATCAGGGCGGAATACTCGGCAAAGCTGAGCAGCGTGGGGAGAGTCTCGAATTCGACCTTGATCAGCCAGCCCGCGCCGAAGGGGTCGCTGTTGACCAGTTCGGGGCTGTCCACGACGGCGTCGTTGGTTTCTGTGACGGTGCCGTTGACCGGAGCGAACAGTTCACCGACCGACTTGGTCGATTCAATTTCGCCGACGACCGTGCCGCTGGCGACGGTGCTGCCGACGCCCGGCAGTTCGACGAAAACGACGTCACCGAGCTTTTCGGCGGCATACGCGGTGATGCCGACGGTCGCGACGCTGCCATCGACTAAAACCCATTCGTGCTCGGCGGTGTATTGAAGTTCGGACGGCTGAAGCGAAGATGTGTTTGTCATGGGATTGCCTTTCGCAGGGTGAGGGTCTACTTGACGCGCTTATAGAAGGGGAGCGAGGTGACGGTCGCCGGAATGCGGGTACCCCGTACGTCGACGTAGACCTCGGTGCCGAGACGGGCGAGGTCGGGGCTGACGTAGGCCATGGCGATCGGGTAACCGAGGGTCGGCGACAGGGCGCCGCTGGTGATGACGCCGTCGGCGTTTTCCGCATCGACGCTGCGGAAGATCTCGTAGTCCGCGCGTCCGGCACGCTTGCCAGCGGAAATCAGACCGACCAAAACGGATGCCCCAGCCTCCGGCCCCGCAACGCTGGCCGCTCGGCCGACGAAGTCGTTCTCCTTCTTCAGGTTGACGACGCGGCCGAGTCCGGCCTGGACCGGGAAGGTGTTGAGGGTCAATTCGTGACCGTAGAGTGGCATGCCAGCCTCGAGGCGGAGGGTATCGCGGCTGGCCAGCCCAGCCGGCACCAGGCCGCGGTCGGCGCCGGCGACCACGAGTGCGTCCCAGAGCTCACGGGCCTGGTCGGCCGCGAGGTAGAGCTCGAAACCGTCTTCACCGGTGTACCCGGTGCGGGCGACCAGCAGCGGCTGGCCACGGAAGAAGGCATCCGTGATTCGGTAATACTTCATGAACAGCAGGTCGGTGCCGACGTCGGTGACGCCGCCGGTGGCGCGCAGAATGGCGAGGGCGTTCGGACCCTGCACGGCGATCAGCGCGTAGTCGTCGCTCTGGTCAACGACGCTCACGTCGAAGCCTTCGGCACGGGCGAGCAACGCGTCGAACGCGGCGAATCTGTTGCCGGCGTTGGCCACAACCAGAAACTTGGTTTCATCGAGGCGGTAGACGACGAGATCGTCGATGATGCCGCCGTTCTCGGCCAGCAGCAGGCTGTACTTGGCCTGCAAGAGTTCGATACCCGAGAGCTCGCCGGCCAGCGCGTAGTCGAGGTAGGCGGCGGCATCCGTGCCTTCGACCAGAATTTCGGCCATGTGGGACAGGTCAAACAGGCCGGCCGCGTTGCGCACGGCGTGGTGCTCGGCGAGATCGCTGGAGTAGCGCACCGGCATCTGCCAGCCAGCGAAGTCGGTGAAGCTGGCATCGGCATCGACGTGCGCCTGGTGCAGAGGGGAGAAGTGTTCGGTATTTCGTGAATCGGTGGAGTCGGGGGTGCTGGAATCGGCCGTGGTCATGAGTTCTCCGGGTCACAGGATGGTGTGCACGGCTCGTTTGAGCCGCGTGGGAACTCCCCCTCTGTCGCTCGTGCCTGAGAGCTTCACCAGCGCGCGGGCGCTGACTTTCACCGTGGGCGAGATTGTCAGGCACGCACAATCTACTTTTCAGAGTGGCCAGTTCGATGCGGTACGAGTACCTGAGAGATTGTCGGGGAGGATTGCTCCTTCGGTGTTCGCACGCTGTCGCGCCGAACTCTCCCGCACCGTCCATATAGCCCGATATTCAGTTGTGGTAGCGCTCAGCCTAGCCCCACACTCCGCTGCTTCCGCGTCGATGGCTGTCCAGCAGGTGGGTATCGATCATGCCGATCGCCTCCATCAGGGCGAACATCGTGGTCGGTCCGACGAAGACGAAGCCGACCTTCTTGAGGGCTTTCGCGAGCGAAACGGATGCCTCGGAGCTGGTCGGCACGTCGGCCTGCGTTCGCGGCTGCGGGGTTTCGTTCGGCTGGAACCCCCAGACGAAGTCGACCAGTCCGCCCTGCTCGCGCAGCGCGACGGTGGCCTGGGCGTTGGTGATCGTCGCGCGAATCTTGAGGCGGTTGCGTACGATCGCCGCGTCGCTCAGCAGGCGTTCGACGTCGTCCTCGTCGAAGGCAGCGACCCGGTCGGGGTCGAAGTCGGCGAATGCCGCACGAAAACCGGGGCGCTTGCGCAGAATGATCGCCCAGGACAGCCCGGATTGGAACGCCTCGAGGCTGATGCGCTCGAACAGGGCGTGTTCAAAGCGCACCGGAATACCCCACTCGGTGTCGTAGTAGTCGCGGAGCATCGGGTCGACCGCAGCCCACCGGGGTCGGGCGAGGCCGTCGGGACCGACGATGGCGCCGGAGGCTGGTGGGATTTCTGTCATCCAGTCCATTAGAACACCGCTCGCCACAGGCGGCGGCCGAGGTGAGCAAGAGGACTAAAGTCGCAGCCAGAGCCCAGGAGAGGTCTTCAATGCGCTCGGTAATCAGAGTGCGAGCCTGGAGTGGCTGCACACCCTGAGTCCGTACTTCTGGGCGTTCGGTGACAGCCCGCTGAGCACCGGGGCGAACGTGACGACGATCGTCGTGTTCTACGCCGTCTCGCTCCTACTGGCGGCGACGGCAGCCATCGCCCTGCGCCAACGCGACATCGGCGTGTGAGTCACTAAGCCCAGGTCGCGGCCGCGGCCTGGGTCAGCTCGATGATGTTGTCGAGCAGTGCTTCCATGGTGGGCGAGCGCAGCAGCACGATCTGATCGAGCGGTCCGACCGGGGCGATCGCGGCGAGCTGCCAGGCGGCGGCGGTCGGGTCGTGCGAGAGCGCGACATCGGGCGACCACTCCTGGTCGCTGAACTCGCTCGCGAGTGACAGGGTGCGGCGCACAAGTTGCTCGGCCTGTTCGCGGCGCGGCAGCAGCGCATCGTCCCATTCCAGGTCGGGTAGTGCACGAACCATCGCGAGCGGATGCGGGTCCTCCGGCATCCACTCGGTCACCTCGATTCTGCGCTCACCCTGCACCACCAGCCCGAGATAACCCTCAGGGGCTTCGAGCTGAGTAACCCGGGCGACGGTGCCGACGCTGAACCGACGTTCGCCGCCGCCCACTTCCTGGCCGCGTTCGATCAGCACGATGCCGAATTCGGCCGGCTCGGCATCGAGCACCCGGGCCAGCATCACGAGGTAGCGTTCCTCGAACACGCGCAGTTGCAGCGGCATGTAGGGGAACAACACGGATCCCAGAGGGAACATCGGCAGGGTCGTCATACACCCAGCGAACCACGTTGACGCCGCCGCGCCTAGCCCCAGGCACGTGTTCGCGGTGAACACTCGTTGGGTGCAGCGGTGGAACATCCGTGCGTGCAGCGGTGGGTTCGGTCGGTTTCGGCGCGTAGCCTAGAAGGGCTGCTCGCCTCCCGCGCAGCGAACGAGAGGCTTTACGTGGACATCACCCTGCTGGCACATTTCGTGGCCGCCGCTGAGGCACCCGATTTCGCCCGCGCCGCGCAGACACTCGGCGTCTCCCGCGACACCCTCAGCGCCTCGGTAAAGCGAGTCGAAGCCGAACTCGGCTATGCATTGTTCGATCGTGCCGCCGAGAGCACTACGCTCACTGAGATCGGGGCTGCCTTCCTGGACGACGCCCGCCTCGAGTTGACTGAGGCCGCCGCGCGCGGCGCGCAGGCCGGCGGCGGTTCCGGCGGTTCGCGCCGGTCAGGCGGTTCAGGCGGCGGCGGTAAGGCCAAGGCCAACAAGGGCAAGGGCCGTGCCCCCGCGGTGAAGGGCCAGCCGAAGCTAGGGAAGAAGCGCCAGTCGCGCTGATTCGCGACGCTTTTTTGGCAATGCACGTGGCGGCCAAAACGGGACCCGCAGGACCGATTACCGGTCTGGCAGGTCCCATTCATATCGACGGCTTCGTCGACTACTTCCGCCGATTCTGAACGAGAGGCTGCTTGAGGCTCGTCGCCTCCTCCAGAGTCAGTTCGACCTCGGCAAAGGCCTGGTCATCTGAGAAGGACTTCATCCGCGCGATCCGGAAGATGATCAGGCCGTACAGACATTTGGCCAGGATATCTGCTACGGAGTAGCCGATCTGGAGTCCGACCCATGCGTCGGACCCGTCGATACCCAGTCCGGGCAGCAGGTAGGCAATCGGGTAGACGCCCCACGTTGCCAGCAGGAGCAGTCGCAGCAGGCTGATGGTCTTACGCACCGTCGCGGGTTGGCGGTCGAGCGACTTGGTCAGTTCAACGAAGAGCACGTAGAGGATATAAGCGAAGGGAAGAGAAGAGAGCAGACCGAAGATGCCACGGGTGAGATTGTCCGACGCCATTTCGCCGGGGTAGCCCAAGGCAATCATCAGGGCAGCAGCAGGAATGAGCCGGGTGAGCAGGCTGCTCTGCACCTTCCGGGCCAGCGCCAGAACTGCCACGAGTTCAAGGAGAAGCAGCGGAACCGTCAGCAGCCAGTCAACGTAGCGGTATCCCTCATTGAACGACGCTCCCGCGACCTGAACATAATCACCGCGGCCGCCGACCGCCTCGGTCACGAAAGCTTCCGTGAACGAGTTAAAGATGCGGAAATAATGGTACGCCGCGATGCCACAAACGATCGCCGCGACAGTCAATGCCTGACGATATCGCGGCAATACGCGCGGAAGGCTAATGACCAGAAAGATAGAGGTGAAAAGCTGCGAGGCAATGACGAGGGAGAAAATATTGTAGATGGTGTCGTACTGCACTTGGGTTAGTGAATCAGGTATCAAAATAGCCTCTGATGCTCGAGAATCGCTGACGGTACGGGAGATAAAGCACGTACCTAGGTAACCTGGCTAGGTATATTAGGAAACCTACTCCAAATCGACGTTCAGAGGTAGTAGTGATTCATCCGTAGATTTCTTCAGCTGTTGTAGCCGAATCGATCGGTCCACAGAATCACCACACCTCAGCATGTGGTTAAGAGAAATAGAGCAAAAATGAACTCTGTCGAAGACGCTGACGTTGTGGTGCTTGGTGCGGGACTGGCGGGGCTCAGCCTGGCGGCCCGGCTGGCGCGCGCGCCAGCCGGGCCGCGCGTTGTCGTCGTCGAACCGCGCACCGCGTACCAGGACGACCGCAGCTGGTGCTTTTGGCAGCAAGAACATCACGAACTCTCGCACTTGGTTTCCCAACGCTGGCCGACGTGGACCTTTACTGATGCCGCAGGTAGCGCGGTTCGGCACGAGGTTCCGGCTTTGTCATACCAGTACATTCGTGGCATCGACTTCTATTCCAGCGCGCAGACCGACATCGCTCAGTCGCCGCGTGTAGACCTGCGTCTCGGCGTACGCGCCGAAATGGTGAGCGCGGTGCCGCACGGTGTGCGGGTCGAAACCAGCGGCGGCACACTGCTGGCCCGTCAGGTGATCGATACGCGACCACGGCCCGCTGCGGCGATGCTCTATCAAAGTTTTGTGGGCGTTGAATTCGAGTGTGACGGGCCGCATCCGTTCGATCCGACCGAGGTGACATTGATGGGGTCGCTTGCCGCCAATGAGGAAGGCCTGAGCTTCGTTTACGCGCTGCCATTGGGTCCAAACCGGGCCATCGTGGAGTGGACCCGCTTCGGCACAACGCCGATCAAACGGGAACTTCTGGCCGGTGAGTTGGACCACGTTTTAACGGGCCTGGGTCTGGATGACGTTCGTCGGGTGCGCACCGAGGGTGGGGTGCTGGCCATGGGACGGGGCCGTCAGACCGCGCCGGAGATACCCGGGGTGGTGCTTGCCGGAAATGCGGGCGGCGCTTTGCGAGCCGCCTCAGGCTATGGATTCTTGCGCATTCAACGGTGGGCGCAAGTGTGCACGGATCGCCTCCTGGCGGGGCGGGAAGCGGTGGGGCATCCCGAAGAACCGTGGCTGCGTCGCACCTTCGACCGCATATTTCTCCAGGCCGTTCGCGCGCATCCGGAACGTACTGCAGAGTATTTTCTCGCTCTGGCCCGCGGTGTGCCGCCGGCCACCCTGGTGCGTTTCCTCAGTGACGGCGCCCGGGCCGCAGACTATGCCAAAATCATATTCAGCCTGCCATGGAGCCCGTTTATCGCCCAGGTAGCCGCACCCACAGCCTTCACCTCTGCATCGGCTGCACAGGCCTTACTCGTCGTCACGCCCACTGGGACCGTGTGCTCGGGCGAGACACAATGATGGAGCAGGTCGCCGCGCCCCGAATCGGTACCGCCCGCGCAACCGCCCGAATCCGCCACGTCCCCATCGAAACGGTGGTGTTCTCCGGTCTGGCACTGACCACGCTGGCCATGCTCGAGTTCGGCCTGCCGATGCTCTCACCTACGCTTCAGGTCGTACTTCTCGGCGTGCTCGTCGCCGTGCTGGGTCTGCCTCACGGTGCCCTCGATCCATTGATCGCGCGTCGCGCCGGCGTCTGGCGAACCCCGCTGGGTTTTGCTGCGTTCAACACGGTATACCTCGCGATTGTGGTCGGTGTCGTGCTGCTCTGGCTAGTCGCCCCGGTGCTGAGCTTGGTTGCGTTCCTGATCGTGTCGGCGCTGCATTTCGGGTCTGATTGGAACGCTGATCGTGGGTTGTGGCTGCGCTTTCTCACCGGATTCGGGCTGCTGAGCGTACCGGCCTTCTCACATCCGGATCAGGTGGGCGCTGCCTACGTGGTGCTTGCCGGTGCCGACGGCGCGATGGTGTCGGACGTGCAGGCAGGACTGGCACCGCTCGCTCTGGCCGGGCTGCTGGTGGCGGCCGTCGCCGCCATGCGGCATCGGCCGCATGAGAGCGTGGAAATCGTGCTCACGTCGGTGCTCGCATTGGCCTGCGAGCCGCTGGTGTTCTTTTTGGTGTATTTCTGTGCGCTGCACAGCTTTCGGCATTTGAGGGCGGGGTTTGCCGAAGAACGTGGCGGAGGGCGACTACCGCCCCTGATCGTGGTCGTGTATACCGTGGTGCCGATCCTCGCGGCCGGTGCTTTGCTGTTCGTCATCGGCCCCAGCGGCGATATGCCGGAGCAGATTCTGCAAGTGCTGTTCATCGGCCTGGCCGGCCTCACCGTGCCGCACATGATCGTGGTCACCCACGAAAAGCGGCACCAAAAGAAGTTGATGGCCCTGCCCGGGTGAGCTGTTCGGACGTGACCGTCAGCCCTCGAGAACCTGGCCCGCTTCGACTTTCCAGTGCCGGTCGGTGCGCACGTTGGCCAGCATGCGCCGGTCGTGGGTGACCAGAAGCAGCGTGCCTTCATAACTGTCGAGCGCCTGTTCCAGTTGCTCAATCGCCGCGAGGTCAAGGTGGTTGGTCGGCTCGTCGAGCACGAGCAGGTTCACACCGCGCGCCTGCAGCAGCGCTAGCCCGGCCCGGGTGCGCTCCCCTGGCGACAGATCGTCGACCGGGCGGTTCACATGGTCGGCTTTCAGGCCGAACTTAGCCAGCAGGGTGCGCACTTCGGCCGGGGACAGATCGGGTACGAGTAGCTCGAAACTCGCGGCCAGGGGCCGGGCGCCGGCCAGGAGCGCCCGGGCCTGGTCGATTTCGCCGATCGCAACGCTGGCGCCGAGGTGAGCGCTGCCGGCATCCGCTTTCTGACGTCCCAGCAGAGCGCGCAGCAGGGTGGACTTGCCGGCGCCGTTCGGGCCGGTGATGCCGATGCGTTCTCCGCCGTTGATCTGCAGGGAGACCGGGCCGAGCACGAAGTCGCCCTGCCGGAATTCGGCGTTATTGAGGGTGGCCACGACGGCGCTCGAGCGCGGGGCGGCGCCGATGGTGAACTCGAGCTGCCATTCCTTGCGGGGTTCCTCGACTTCTTCCAGGCGCGCAATACGGCTCTCCATCTGCCGCACCTTCTGGCCCTGCTTCTCGCTCGATTCGACCGAAGCCTTGCGGCGGATCTTGTCGTTGTCCGGTGCCTTCTTCATGGCATTGCGCACGCCCTGGCTCGACCATTCGCGCTGAGTTCTGGCCCGCCCGACAAGGTCGGCTTTCTTGGCGGCGAACTCGTCGTAGTTCTCACGGTTGTGCCGGCGCGCGGTTTCGCGTTCCTCGAGGTAGGCGTCGTAGCCGCCGCCGAACACCCGGTTTGCGCCCTGCGCGAGGTCGAGTTCGAGCACCCGGGTGACGCAGCGGGCGAGGAATTCGCGGTCGTGGCTGACCAGCACGACGCCGCCGCGCAGCCCGGTGACGAAGGTTTCGAGGCGTTCGAGCCCGTCGAGGTCGAGATCATTCGTCGGCTCATCGAGCAGCACGATGTCAAAGCGAGAGAGCAGCAGGGCAGCCAGGCCAACCCGGGCAGCCTGGCCGCCGGAAAGCGCGGTCATCAGGCTATCGGCGGTGAGTGTGCTGCCGAGGGTGAGGCCGAGGTCGGCGAGCACGATCGGCAGCCGCTCGTCGAGGTCGGCCGCACCGCTGGCCAGCCAACGCTCGAGCGCGCTCGAATAGGCGTCGGCCGGGTCGATCCCTCCGGCGCGCGGCTGAGCGGCTCCGAGAGCGGATGCCGCGGCATCCATTTCGCGGGTCGCCTCGGCGCAGCCTGTGCGCCGGCCGATGTAGCCGGCGATGGTTTCCCCGGGCACCCGTTCGTGTTCCTGCGGGAGCGCGCCGACGAAGGCATCCGCTGGGCTGAGCGCGATGGTGCCGGCTTGCGGCTCGGTAAGCCCCGCCAGCAGGTTCAACAGGGTGGATTTGCCCGCGCCGTTGGCGCCGACCACGCCGATCACATCACCGGGGGCGACGGTCAGGTCGAGCGATTCAAAGAGGGTGCGGTGCGCGTAGCCGCCGGCCAGGCCCTTGGCCACGAGTGTTCCGGTCATTACCCAATGTTCTCATTGCCGCAGGCGTAGGGCGACCGGCTCAGATCGAGTGGGTGCGACGGAGGGTCAGCACGCTGTCCACGAGGGTGGCGACGTGGCCGTCCGGGCCGATGGCTTCCCGCTCAACAGCAGCTTTGGTGACGATCTCCCAGTGCTCGGCGAGCAGCTCGAGCGAGGCGAGCACGTCGTCGGCGGTCGGCAACGGAACGCCGTCTGGCTTGTGCTTCGACCACGGCGGAAACTGGGCGTGGCCCACGACGAGCAGCACGCCGCCGGGGGCGACCGTTGCGGCGGCGCGGCGCAGGATGACCTCGCGGGGCAGCTCGACCGGTGATTGCAAAAAGTGTGCCGTGACGAGGTCGAACGGGCCGTCCGGCTGCCAGGTGGCCAGGTCGGCGGCGATCCAGCGGATGCGTTCAGCGAGGCCAGCCCCTTCGGCGGCGGCCTGGCCGCGGGCGAGCGCGGTCGGGGAGATGTCGACGGCGGTGACGGACCATCCGTTTTGGGCAAGCCAGAGGGCGTCGCCACCCTCCCCGCTGCCGAGGTCGAGCGCCGTGCCCGGCGCGAGGCCGGCGGCCTCGCGTTCGAGCGCCGCGTTCGCGCGCCCGCTCTAGGCACGATCGCTCTCGCGATAGCGGTTTTCCCAGAAGGTTGCGGGATCCTGTGAAGGCTCGTCGTGCAGTGCGGCGGTGTGCTCGCCGGGATTCGTCATGATCCCACGATGCCCGGTGGGGCGGCACGGCGCAACTTTCGCGGCCGGCGTCGATCAGACCGGTCGGCCGCTCGGTAGAGTGAGCCTCGCGAGCACTCGAGTCGCACGCCCGACGGTGCGACCAACTGGGGGAACAGACTGTGAAGCACGCCAGCACACGCGCGACGACCTCGTCACCCGCACCGAACCTACAGCAGCGCGTCGTGCGAGTGCTCATCGCCGGGCAGATTCTGGGCGGTATCGGCATGGGAGCAACCCTGTCGCTGGGCGCGCTACTCGCCGCCGAGCTGTCGGGGTCCAGCGCCTGGTCGGGCATGGCCGCCACCATGAGCACCCTCGGGGCCGCGCTCGTGGCCGTTCCGCTCGCCCGCCTGGCGCAGGCGCGCGGGCGTCGCGTGTCGCTCGCGACCGGTTCGCTTATGGCCGGCGCAGGTGCGGTGCTCGCGATCATGTCGGTGTCCGTCGACAACTTCCCCCTGCTACTGCTGGCCCTGATGCTGCTCGGCGCCGGCTCAGCAACGAACCTCCAGGCCCGCTTTGCAGCGACCGACCTGGCCAGCCAGCGCTTTCGAGCGCGGGACCTGTCCATCGTGGTCTGGTCCACCACCATTGGCGCCGTGCTCGGCCCGAACCTGTTCGGACCGGGCGAGGCGCTCGGCGCCACCCTCGGGCTTCCGGCGATGACCGGGGCGTTCGCCTTTTCGCTCGGCGCCACGGTCGCCGCCGCCTTCGTCTACGCGCTCGGGCTGCGACCCGACCCCCTGCTGACCGCGCTGGCGGCGCGCACGACGAGCGTGGGCATCCTTCGGGCCAGTGGTGGTCTGGCTATTCTGCGCGGCAACACGGCGGCCCGGTACGCCGTTGTCGTGATCGCGCTCAGCCACGCGACCATGGTGGCCCTGATGTCGATGGCGCCGGTGCACCTGCGGGACCACGGCGCGACCCTGACCATCGTCGGGCTGACGATAAGCCTGCACGTGGCCGGCATGTACGCCCTCTCCCCGGCGTTCGGGGCGCTCGCCGACCGGTTCGGCCGGCTTCGGGTGATCCTCGGCGGGCAGGTCCTGCTGCTCGGGGCGCTGGGAGCGGCCTGGCTCAGTGACGGGTCGCAGGGCACGATGACGGTAAGTCTGGTGCTGTTGGGCCTGGGCTGGTCGGCATCCGTTGTCGCCGGCTCTGCGCTCGTCGCCGAGGCCGTCGAGATCGAGGATCGATCCTCGCTGCAGGGGTTCTCCGACCTCTCGATGAACGCGGCTGGCGCTCTCGGCGGCGCGATCGCCGGGCCGATTCTGGCGCTGGCCGGCTACTCCGGACTCGGACTGTCCGCCATGGCACTCGTCGCCGTCGTGGTCGTCTGGTCTGTGATTCGCCTGCGTGCCACACACCGCCAGTAAGCGGATGCCGCAGCCCGGCTACGAGTCGGTGACGGTGATACCGAAGGTTTTTAGCTTGCGGTAGAGGGAGGACCGAGCTATTCCCAGGGACTCGGCCGCGCGCATCCGATTGCCGTCGGCTTTGTGCAGGGCACCGACGATGAGGTCACGCTCCCCCGCTTCGATCGCCGACAACAGGCGCGGTGCACCGCCGTGGCAGTAGGCGGGCAGGTCTTCGGCCTGGATGGCGCCGACCGGTCGCGTGAGCAGGGCGGTGTCGAGCGCTTCTTCGAGCTGACGAATATTGCCCGGCCACGGATAGCGGGAGATCACCCGCATCGCTCCGGCGCTCACAGTGGCCGGACGTAAACCGGCCCGTCGCGCGAGCACCCGGGTGACGATGTCGGGCAGGTCTCCCTGGCGGTGCCGCAGCGGCGCAACCGTGACCGAGGTTGTGAAGTGCTGCAGTAGGGCCGTGTACGGGCGGGCAGCGGCCAGGTCAGCCTGAAGATCGGGTTGCGACACGGTGACGGCCAGGCCGCCAGCACCGGCTTCGCGGGTCACCAGAAACGCCTCGAGTTCGGCGGTCGCTGCCTCGGTGAACCGATCGATATTGCGAAAGATGTACAGCGTTGGCCGGGCCAGGGCGCTGATCAGGTCGTTATTAATGGCCGAGTGCACGCCGTGCTGATTGAGCTGCTCGGCACCGAACACGACGCTTCGACCCAGCGGAACAATCTGGCGATATAGTTCGGCGAGCAGCGACACCTTGCCGCCGCCGGCCTCCCCCAGCACGAGCAGGGGCGCGCCGGCGGTGAGCGCGGTGACCACTCCGCTCGAGGCGCGTTTGCCGAGCAAGGATTCCGCATCGTGCAGAATCGCCGAAGAGTCAGCAGGAATGGGTTTCTTCAACCGGTGCCTCCGCAGCGGCGGCAGGGTCAGTCTCGATGCGGGCACCGGTACCGGTGCGGGCTCGGAGACGATTTCGACCACCACAACGATGCCGGCGACGTCCGGGCCCACCACGACACGTTTGCCCCGAACATGCACGACCTTGCCCGAGGACAGCTCGATCTGGTCGACCGGCTGACCAGGAGAAATCATCAGATAGCGAGCGTGCTCTTGAATGGTCCACTGTTCATCGGGAGAAAACGAACTTTGCGCGACCGCGTTGCCCATCACCACGGTGCCGCCGATGGCCATGACGGCGCCCCGGTTGCGGGAATCCACCCGCACATACTCCTCAAACAGTGCCTGCTGTCGCTGACTGCGATCGACGAGCAGGTTGCGCTCAATCTCATGGGCGGCCGACCGCACCAGGGAATGCATGAGCGGGCTGGCATCTTCGATGAGGCAGCTGATATCCAGCACCCCCTCCACCCGCCCGGTGATCGGGTCCCGAATGGGACTCCCGGCGCAGGCGAACGGCTGCAGGTGCTCGAGAAAATGCTCGGGCCCCACGATGTACAACGGTTGACCCGACTCGAGCACGGTGCCGATTCCGTTGGTTCCGACGCTCGCCTCGGCGTAGTTGAAGCCGGGCGCCAGTGACACGTCATCGAGCAGGGTTCCGATGGTCTTGTCGGTTTCGGAACGACTCAGAATTCGTGCCTTGTAGTCGGTGAGTACGATCGACAGCGGCATTTCAGCCATCTCACCGCTCAGCCGGGCGATGACCGGTTCCGAGCAGCGCATCAGGCGGCCGGTCAGATCGAGGTCGTTGTGAAACACTGCCTGAGAAGTGGATGCATCCACTCCCGCTGAGAAGGAACGCTGCCAGGAGGCGGCCACCACGCCAGGAACCGATTGGGTTTCAGCGTGTCCGAATCGCAGAAAATCGGCGCGCGCCGCCGCTATCTTGATTCGCCGATCGGCGACTCTATGCATATCGACTCCCTTGTGGACTCTGCAAGCATGCCCGCTGCGACCCCGCGAGCGCTAGTCGTGCGGTGTCCCAATCTGGGACACGCTGCACCTCGGACGCGGGGTCATTCTTGGTGACGTGGCTCCCCGAGAGCCTCGATCACTCACCACAAACCGCAAAGGAGCGCTCATGGAACGATTGATCAACATCGACAATGGTGGAACCCTCACCGACATTGTTGTCGCCAGTGGCACGGATTTCACGTTTACCAAGACCCTCACCACTCCGGTCGACCTGTCCCAGTGTCTCTTCGACGCGATGACAAAGGCATCCGCTCTACTGTTCGGCGAAGCGAATCTAGCCGACCTGCTGCATTCAACCCAGCACATCCGCTATTCATCGACCCAGGGCACCAACGCGCTGGTGCAGCGCAAGGGGCCCAAGATCGGGCTCATCACCGACGATCCCACCCTGCCGGACTCGCTCGGCCACTCGGACGACACCGCCGCGTTGTTCACCGACCTGATCGGTGCCCGGATCGGCATCATCACGGCCGACGGCAGTCCCGAGGAACTCTCCCGCCAGCTCGTCGCCGAGATCAACCGACTGACCACCGCCGGAGCGGAGCGTCTCGTCGTCGCCGGCCTGAGCGCCGAACGCGAACACCTGTTCAAGCGCACCATGCTCAAGAACTTTCCCCGACACCTGCTCGGTTCGGTGCCGATTCTGTTCTCCCGCGAGTTCGCCTCTGATACTTCCCGCCAGCGTCAGGTTTGGTCCGGCATCCTCAACTCCTTTCTGCACCCCACGGTCGAGCGTTTTCTGTACAGCGCCGAACACCGGCTGCGCGCCTACAAGGTGAAGAACCCGCTGCTGATCTACCGCAACGACGGCGCTTCCTCCCGCGTGGCCAAGTCGGTCGCGCTCAAGACCTACTCCTCCGGACCGCGCGGCGGCCTCGAGGGCACCCGTGCTCTCGCCGAGGCGTACGGGCTCGACAACGTGCTCATGATCGATGTCGGCGGCACCACAACGGATGTCGGCGCCGTCGCCAATTCCACGATCGCCGTCGACCGGCGCGGATCGATCCAGGGCGTCGACATCTCCTACGAGATGAGCGATGTGCGCTCGACCGGAGTCGGCGGCAGCTCGATCATTGCCGTGCACGACGGCGAGATCACCGTCGGGCCGGAAAGCGTCGGGGCAGCCCCCGGACCGGCCTGCTTCGGTTTCGGTGGCACGCAGGCCACGATCACCGACGTCAATCTGCTGCTCGGCGTGCTTGACCCCGCCACCTATCTGAACGGCGAGATGGCCCTCGACGCCGAACGGTCGCGCGCTGTCATCACCAAGACCGTCGCCGACCCGCTCGGAATCAGCCTCGACGAGGCCCTGATTCGCATGGAAGCCAGCTATTCCAGCCACCTGGCGCGGGCTTTCGCCGACCTCGTGAGCGCGACGGGCGACACGACGGTCGCCGCGTTCGGCGGCGGCGGACCGATGAACGCCTGCGCCGCCGCACGCATTGCCGGCGTGCACAACGTACTCGTGCCGCGGCTCGCCGCGGTGTTCTCGGCCTACGGAATCAGCTTCTCCGACATCGCCCAGTCCTACGAAACGAGTGTCACCGGGTTCTCGGAGGCCGAGATCACCGCGGTGCGCACGTCGATGCAAGCGGATGCCGGCAAGGACATGTTCCAGGAAGGGCACGACCTGAGCGAGTGCGAACTCGACTGGTCGACCATTGTCGAAGACGGCGAAGAGATTCTCTCGCTCAAGGCCACCTTCCGGCTGCCGCACCCGACCATCGCCAGCGGGATACCCGCTGCGGCGAGCGCCGCCGTGGCCGCCGGAACCCGGCAGGTGCGCTCCACTCCCACCCAGATCGACAGCGTCTCGGTCTACCAACTCGACGACCAGAAGCCCGGCGCCACGGCGGCCGGACCGGCCATCGTCGAGGGACCGTTCTTCACCGCGCGCGTGCCGCTCGGCTGGACCCTGACGGTCTCCACGGCCGGCGACCTGCAGCTCGCCGACACGCTTTAGCCCACTTTTTTGTTTCCCCAGGAAGGTACAAACACAATGCGCGTTCCCATGACCGAATACCTGCTCATCGACCTCGATACGGAGCGGTGGATCTGCCGCGTCTGCGCCCATGACTTCGGCGACGCCCGCGGCAACTACAAGGAAGGAACTCTGGTCTACGACCGGGACCCGCAGGAGATTCACCCCCCGGTGATCGACCCGGAAAAGTACGAGTTCACGTTCTCCCCGGACCCGACCTTCTGCCGCATCCTGGAGTTCTACTGCCCCACCTGCGGCACCCAGATCGAGGCCGAATACCTGCCGCCGGGGCATCCGCCGACCGTCGACATGCTCTGGGACATCGATTCCCTGCGCGAAAAGTGGGAAGCCCACGGCGGCAACCCCGAGGAGGTCGTCAACTACGGCCCCGGCGAGAACGCCGAGACCGACCTCAGCGCCCGGTTTGATTCCGTGTCCGCACATTCCCACTCCCACTCGCACGCCGACAACTCCGAAGGGCACTGACCGTGAAACGCATATCCGTAGACATCGGCGGCACATTCAGCGACTGCTTCTTCGTCTGGGACGACGTGTACATCGAATCCAAGGCGCTCACCACCCACCACAACCTCGCCCTCGGTTTCAACGAAGCCCTCGACCGGGCCTGCGAGCGCGCCGGCATCAGCCGCGAAACCGCGCTCAAGGAGGTCGACTCGGTGCGCTACGCCACCACCCTCGGCACCAACGCCCTGATCGAGGGTAAGGGGCCGCGGGTCGCGGCGATCGTCACCCACGGCTTCGAGGACACCATCCCGCTCTCTCGTGGCCGCGGCTACGGCGAAGGACTCGACGGGGTCAAGCAGGGCGATATGCCCGATGCCCAGCGACCAGACCCGCTTGTGCCGCGCCGCCTCATCCGCTCGGTTAAAGAACGGATCGACTCGGTCGGCGAGGTACTGGTGCCCCTGATGTACGACGACGTGCGCACCCAGGTGCGCGAACTCGTCGACAACGGCGCAGAGGCCATCGTTATCGCGTTGACCAACGCGACCGAGAACTCGGTGCACGAGGATCGCATTCTCGAGATCATTCTCGACGAGTACCCCACGCACGAGCTCGGGTCGATTCCGGTGCTGCTGAGCAGCCAGGTCTCCGGCCGCAAGGGCGAATACGTGCGAGCAATGGCCACCGTCGTCGACGCTTTTCTGCACCAGACAATGTTTCATGCCCTCAATCAGCTCTCCAACAACCTGCGTGACTCCGGTTATGAGAAGCCGATGCTCGTCATTCACAATTCGGGCGGCATGGCGCAGCCCAATTCAACGGATGCCCTGCAAACGATTCACTCCGGACCGATCGCCGGCGTCGGCGCGGCCCAGCACCTGTCGGAGTCGACCGGCCTCGGCGACGTCGTGTCAATGGACATGGGTGGCACCTCGTTCGATATCGGTCTGGTGCCAGAGGGCGGTGTGCGGCACTACGATTTCCAGCCCACCATTGGTCGTTGGATGGTCTCCGCGCCGATGATCCACCTCAACACGCTCGGCGCCGGCGGCGGATCTATCGCCGCCTACAACCGCATTCACCACGCCATCCAAATCGGACCGGAATCAGCCGGAAGCGACCCGGGCCCGGCCTGCTACGACCGTGGCGGCCTGCGCCCCACGGTCACCGACGCCGACTTGGTACTCGGCTACCTCGACCCGGACAATTACGCCAACGGGCACATCAATCTCAACAAGAAGCGTTCGATCTATGTCATCGATGAGACGCTCAGCGACGAGCTCGACCTCGACGCGGTCGAGGTTGCCAAGGTTATCAAGAAGACAGTCGACGAACAGATGGCGATTGGCATCGAAAAGGAGCTGCGCTCGCGCGGCGGGCTGATCGAGGACTACACGATGCTCGCCTACGGCGGTAACGGTCCGCTGCATGCCTGCGGCATCGCGGCGAGCGCCGGCATCAGCCGCATCCTGTTTCCACCCTTCGCGTCGGTGTTCTCGGCGCTCGGCGCCGGCAATATGCGACCGCTGCACATTCACGAACGCAGCGCCTACGTCGTGCTCTACGAACCGATCAAGCGCAGCCTCTACGCTCAGTACGAAGCGCTCAACGGGTACATCGAGGAGCTGGAAGCGAAGGGCGCCGAAGACCTCGTGCGCCAGGGCTACGACCGCGCCGACGTGCGCTACCGACTCGAAATGGACATGCGCTACGGCAACCAGCTCGTCACCACTGCCGTCGCCTTCAACATCAACCGGGTCAACGGGGTCGCCGACGTGCTGCACCTGATCAAGACGTTCTCCGAGATCTTTGGCGAACGATACGGCGAGGGAACCCAGGCGCCAGAGGCGGGCGTCCGGGCGCAGACCATTCGCGTAGCGTCCTATATCGAGGGCGAAGTCATTCAATTCGAGTCGATCAAAACCGGCGGCGAGAAGATTAAGCCGGCACCGGTCTCGCGGCGTTCGGTGCACTTCACGAGCATCGCCGGCGCGGTCGACACCCCTGTCTACGACGCCGACGCGCTCAAACACGAATACGTGATCCACGGACCGGCGATCGTCACGACCGAAAACACCACCTATCTGGTGGAACCAGGCTGGCGCCTGGAACCGACAGTGCAGGGGGCGGTATGGCTACTGAGCGACTGACCGACTTTCCCACTTTTTCTTCAGCGAACGCAAGCAAAGGAGCTTGAACACCATGACACTGACAACTGACCAGTTCGTGCCCACCAGCGGAGACGACGACGCATCCCAGCTACTGACCGACCAAGAACAGCAGTGGGTCGACAAATTCATGGACGAGACTACCCTCTTCCTCGGGCCAGACCCGGCCATCATGCGTACTCACGAGATCATGCCGCGCACCGCCTATGAGGAGGAGTGCATCGCGAAGGGCATTGACCCGCTCGAGGTCGACCGGATTCGCAAACGCCTGGCCGGTGCACTTGACGAGGCCTTCGAGATGTGCGAGAGCATGGGCGCGGCGCCCGGAGCGAAGTGGGCCGACCTCTCCTGCGCGGTCTACACCGCCGAGGGCGATGTCACGTATCTCTCCAACCGCGGCGTGATCGCCTTCTCCGCGGTGCTGCACCATCCCATCCGCTACATCATGAAGAACTGGAAGGATGAGCCCACCGTCGGCATCAACCCGGGTGACGGCTTCTTCCACAACGACTCCCGCTTCGGCATGGTGCACAACACCGATCAGTCGATGCTCGTACCGGTCATGCGCGACGGAATCATCATCGCCTGGGTGGGTGCGACCATCCACGAAGGCGAGAACGGAGCGTGCGAACCAGGTGGTATGCCGTCGGGTTCGGAGTCACCATTCGATGACGGTCTGCGTGCCTCGCCGATCAAGATTGTGGAGAAGGGGCACCTGCGGCGCGACCTGCTGACGTTCTTGCAACACTCCACGCGCGACCCGAAGCTCATGCTCGCCGACATCAAGGTGAAGATGGGCGCCACCCGGCGCATCATGGACACCGTCGACCGGCTCATCGACGAGGTTGGGCAGGAGACCTTCGTCGCGTCACTTCGCGTCACCGTCGAGGACGTCGAGACTGAGGTACGCCGCCGTATTGGCGAGCTGCCAGACGGCACCGTCACCTTCAATCAGTTCGTGGACTCCACGCTTAAGGAGAACATTCTGATCAAGTTCGCCTGCAAGATCACTGTGAAGGGCGAACGAATGATTATCGATCTCACCGGTACCGGCCCCGAGATTCTCAATCGGGCCCTCAACTCGCCGCTCGCGTCAACGAAATCTTTCATGTCCCAGGCAGTTCTCTCGTACTGGTGGCCTGACCTGCCTCGCAGCACCGGAGCGTTGTCGCCCATCGAAATTATCACGGAGGAACATACCTGGGCGGATGCCGGCTACGACGCGCCCGTCGGCCAGTCGCTGCAGGCATCCTTCCGCGGCTTCTCCGCCCTACAGTCGGCCTTCGCCAAGATGCAGTTCTCATCGCCACAGAAATACTCGAACGTCGTGGCGCCCTGGTTCAACCAGATCAACGATTTTCTCTGGGGCGGCACCACACAGAACGGTGAGCAGGTCGGTAATCTGTGTGCCGACCTCAACGGCATGGGCGGCGGGGCGAAGGCGTTCCGCGACGGTGAAGACGCCGTGGCGCCGTTGTTCTGCGCCATGGCCGACCTCGGCGAGCAGGAAGTCATGGAAGAAGAGGTACCGTTCTTGCAACTGGTCAGCAAGCGGCTGGTGCGCGACAATCAGGGCTTCGGCAAGTATCGCGGCGGCATGGGTTACGAGATGATGGTGGCCTCTCGCGGTACACCCAGCTGGGGTTTCATGACCGTCACCTCCGGATCGAAGTTCTCCTCGGTTCCCGGAATGTTCGGAGGGTACGGCTGCCCGGTCTATCCCCTGGCCATGGTCAAGGACATCAACATCTACGACATCATCAAGAAGGACCCGTCGCAGTTCAACCTTTCGATGGAACGCGTCATGAACGAGCAGCCCTTCGAGGGCGGCGATTACCAGACCGGACACATGGGGCTGCAGTTCGACGTAGCCAAGGAGGGCGAACTCTACATGATCGCCCAGGGCGCCGGCGGTGGCTACGGCGACGTGCTAGAGCGCGACCCCGAACTCGTCGTGACCGACCTTGAGCTGGACAGAATCTCGGCCCAGGTCGCCACGAACGTTTACGGCGTCGTCTGGGAAGCTGACACTTTCGTGGTGTATGAGCAGGCAACGATTGAACTGCGGGCCCAGATGCGCCAAGATCGCATCAGTCGCGGCAAGCCGTACAAGGAGTTTGTTGCGGAGTTCGTTCAAGAAGAGCCGCCTAAGGACCTGCTTTACTACGGCTCGTGGGGCCAGGACAACAACGAGGAATTGCTGGCGACGCACTGGGGCAAAATTGAGCCCGAGCGGGTCAAGGGCAAGATCGGAGATTTACCCCTCATCATGGTGCCCGACCGCCGAGTTCTGAAAATCAGCAAGCTCGAGGCGCGCGTGCGCGAACTCGAGCAGAAGTACGGCGAAGTGGCCGTGCACAAGTCCTAATTTTCACCAGCTGACCCGGGCTGCGGGACCGTCTCCTTACGGTCCCGCAGCCCGGGTCGATTTTCTTGATTGATCGATGGGAGACACCGTGACCGTTTCATTGAATGAACTGCTGGCCGAGCCAACGTCGGGCCGCCGTCGCGCGGTCGTGCTGGACAGCCACGACTATGCCCAATCCGTTTTTCTGCAGGGCAAGCCGGTGCCGTGGCAGGAGCCGATGGCCTTCGCGAACTTCTTCGGCCAAGTGCAGGGCGTGCTGAAGTCCGACCTGGCCCTGCTCAGCCTCGACCGGTTCTACGCCCAGCGGGTCGCCGCCGACCCTGCGCTTCAGGCAGCGATGGGCGCCAAAACCCGCACCGGCTATGCCCTGCGTACCCTGCTCGGTGATGCCGAGACGACGGCGCACGTGATTGAACTGGCCACCCTCTTCAGCCAGACCCAGCGGGTACCGGTCGTGCTGCAGATTCCGTCGCCGATGCAGTGGCTGGCGCTCACGCATCCGTTTTCGGGGTCGAACGATGTGTCCGGGCTCGACGCCGACAACGCCGAAAACGCGTCAATGTATGTTGCCGACTGGCTGCGCGGGTTCGCCGCGCTGCCGCTGATCGCCGTGCTGCTCGACGACCGCGGCCCGGCTGTTGGCGGGGTACCTTTGTCGACCTATTCTCCAGTCGCCAACGTGACCGACCACTACCGGTGGGCGCTCGGCCAGCGACACGACGACCACGTCGAGCTGCACGGCAGCCAGCTGAGCGGAGCGGTGATCAGCGCGGAGTTCTGGTCGTCCGACTCCGGCACGCTGCTGCCCGACGGCGATTTTCTGGTGGGCGAGGTGCCGCGCCAGGCGGTTCCCGAGCAGGTGCTGAGCCGTATTACGGCGCTGGACTAGGCTGCGCCTTTGTCGGGTGAGGCATCAGACATCCGTTGTCACCTCGATGTCATAGGCCCAGGGTGTACAGGGGGCCCGGCCGAGCAGACGTTCGCTCGGCCGGGCCCCGATGACGTTCGCCCTATTTCACGACGTCCGCGGGCTTGATCGACCGAGACAATTCCCCGGCGTCCTCGACGGACAGTTCCTCCAGCGCGAATGCCGGGTCGTCGGCAAAGGATTTCATCCGCGCAATCTGGAAGATAATGAGCCCATAGAGCGCCTTCGCCAGAATGTCGGCTATCGAGTATCCGAGTTGCTTACCGACCCAGGCGTCTCCACCGCTCACACCGATGGCCGGAAGCAGGTACGCGATCGGATAGACACCCCAGGTCAGAATTTTGCTGTGAGAAACGGCGCCCAGATTGTGCACCACCACAGGGACAAAGTGTGACCGGCACTTAGCGGGGCCCTGGCCTGATGCGGCGCGGGTCCCGGCTGGCTGTGGTCAGGCAGAGCGACGGCGGCCTACGGCTGCTTCCTGCTCGAGCGGGGTGGCCGCGGCCAGTGGAACGTTGAGAAAGTCGACTACCGGTTGAAACGCCCGAAACCGTTCAATGACGAGGTCGGTGAAATTCTCGTCGAGCGCGACGTCGCCGGGCAGGTGGCCGACCAGCGCCCAGCTGCGATTGAGCAAAAGGTCAGCCGCCGGATGGCCGACCGGGAAGCCGCGCGGCGGGCGGATGAGCTTGTTGCCGCCGAACGGTTGCGCCAGTTGTGTGAGCGCGGGCGTGGCGAGCAGAGAGCGCAGCTCTCCGTGGTGGTCGAGCACGTAGTCGCGGATGGCCCGTAGCTGCGGCGGCGGCGGGCTGTAGGCACCGCCGGCCACCATGACGCTGCGCACACCCACCTGCAGAAAGTATCCCGCTCCCCCAGCCTTCTCCAGTCCACGGGGTGGCCAGTGGGCAGCGAGATGAGTCTTATACGGCGACTTGTCGTTCGAGAATCGAACGTCACGATAGATGCGCATCATGGCCTTGTTCGGCGGGCGCACACACTCGGCCGCGAAGTCGCCCAACGCAAGGTTGATTCGCTCGATGACCGCAAGCATCCGGTCTTTCAACTCGTGCTCGTAAATCGCTTTGTGCTCCTGGAACCAATCGCGTTCGTTGCGATGCTCGAGTTCGTCGAGAAAGTCGAATGTCCGTTCGTTGAAGTGAGGGCCCACCACGCGAGACTACGCCTTCGCGGCTGCCTTAGCGGCGCGCTTGGTCTCGCGCACGCGAGTGAGCGATTCGGGGTCGACAATGTCGGCCACCGATCGGTATGACCCTTCCTCCCCATAGGGAGCGGATGCTTCGCGCCAGCCGGCCGCGTCGACTCCGAGTCGTTTACCGAGGAGTGCGAGAAAAATCCTCGCTTTCTGTTCGCCAAACCCGGGCAGTGACTTCAGCCGACGGAATATTTCCTTGCCGTCGGGATCGCCCTCCGTCCAGATCGAGGCGGTGCAGCCGTTCCAGTTGCTCATGATGGCCCCGGCCACCGATTGGGTACGCGCCGCCATCGAACCCGGGTAGCGGTGCACGGCCGGTGACGCGCGGAACATCTCGGCGAAGGCATCCGTGTCGAAGTCGGCGATCACTTTCGGATCAAGGGTGCCGATCCGTTCGCGAATCTTGGCCGGACCGGCAAAAGCCGTTTCCATCGCAACCTGCTGGTCGAGCAGCATTCCGATGAGCAGCGCGAACGGATTCTCACTGAGGAGGGCGTCGGCGGTGTCATCGCCGGTGATGTGCAGCGTCGTCATGGGAATCAGTCTGCCACCGCCACCCTGTGCAGCCGACCCGGTACGGCCCGGTTCACGACGGACGGGGCTATCGGCGCCCACGCAGCGCCCGACGGAGTACTGTGCTCGCCCCGGTCGCCCACAGTGCCCACAGCACGAGAAGCGGCTGGAACAACAGTCGGATGAAGCGGCTTTGGTCGGTGTCGAGGCCGAACGCGTCGGTCTTCGTCAGGTACTGCGAGATGTTTCCGGGGAAGATGGCGATGAAGAAGGCCGCTACCACGAATCCGACCAGCACACGCTGCTTCGCGGCGACGAGGAGGGCCACGCCGAGGGTGATCTCCACCACCCCGGAGCCGAGCACGACGAGGTCGTCGTTCAGCGGTACCCACTCCGGCACCTGTGCCTGGAAATCGTCACGCGCGACTGTGAGGTGGGTGGCTCCGGCACCGGCCAGGACCAGTCCGAGCGCGATCCGTGCCGCCGTGCGTGGGATCGACCCGGTGCGGGAGGTACGGGATCTCTGCTTGGCCGTCTCAGTCATGCCAGAACGCTAACACTCGACGCAGTCAACCGACGCAATTCCATCGGACGAGCGGCCGCTCGGGTGGCGGTGGACTTCTTTTGGGGGCACTGCGTCCACGCGCAGACCGCGCCGAGCCTCACTTCGTCGTGCAGTCGGGCGGACTATCGTGCGACGGGGCAACGAGTTCGCTACTCCCGGCCGTCCTCGAGCGGGATGAGCATGGTGCGGAACGGACCGGCAACGGCGTGGAGGTCCCAGATGCGATCAGCGACGCCATCGATGCCGTTGGCAAGCTGAAGCTGGGGGATGCCGCCGGGGATCACCAGTTGGTTAACCCGGATACCGTCACCCTCTAGGGCATCGTGCAGCATCTCGCCGTAGGCGCTCTCGGCGGGGAAGGCGATCGACGTGCCGGCGAAGCCGGCGCGCGCCTGCACCGAGGTCCCGCCGTTGATCAGGATGATGCTGCCGCTTCCTGCCAGACGCATTCCCGGCAGCACCGTGCGCACGGCGTGGATGAGTCCGAGGGCCGAGAACTGCAATGCCTCCAGCGCCAGCTCAGGAGTCATCTCCAGCACCGGCTTCAGGTAGTCGCGCGACGGGAGAGGACTGTACTGCAGCGCAGTAATGGGACCGAGCTCTGCCGCGGCACGTGCAAGGGCAGCTTCGAGCGACGCGGGCGTGCGGACATCCGCAGCGTAACCACTCGCGGTGAAGCCGGCATCGGTCAGCTCGGCTGCCATAGCGTCCAGCTTCGACTGGTTCCTGGATATCAGGGCAAGCGAGAAGCCCTCGCGCCCGAACCGGCGCGCAACCGCTGCGCCGAGTCCCGGTCCGGCTCCGATGATGGCGATGACAGGCACGATGGTCTCCTTCGATTGATGCTCTCGTGACGAATATCGCAAGAAACTTGAGCCTAAGCGTTGAACCTGAAATCCAGCACGTTCCAACGGCTGCCTGCATGAAGTCCGGAGACTGCGGCACGCGCATTCAGGGATGCATTGACGCGATGACTAGTCCGACGTCGCACGGGTACGGGTCCCGTCTTTCGAACAGCCGCCCCAGTTGGGCGAAGTCTCGCGCCCCCAACGCATTGTGCGCAACTACCTTGATCGAAGAATCTGTCACGCGACCTTCAGCGGTGTGATCGATGCAACCTTATCCCACAGCGCCCGGCGCTCGCGACGCAGCTCATAGTTGGACTGCAGGTTCATCCAGAACTCTTCCGATGTTCCGAAGTACCGCGCCAGGCGGATCGCCGTGTCGGCCGTAATGCCCCGCTTGCCGTGCACGATCTCATTGATCCGGCGCGGCGGCACCCCAATGCTGACCGCGAGCTTGTTCTGCGTGATCCCGAATCCATCGATGAAGTCCTCCATCAGGATCTCTCCCGGATGGATCGGCTCGATCGAGTCGTTCTCAGTGGTAGTCGACGAGTTCGACATGGGCTGCTCCTCCTTCTCTCCAGACGAAGCAGATGCGCCACTGGACGTTCACCCGGATGTTGTACTGACCTCGACGGTCCCCGACCAGCTGTTCCAAACGATTGCCCGGAGGGATCCGAAGGTCCTCAAGATCCTTGGCCGCATTGACCAACTCGAGTTTCCGCAGGGTCGCTCGCTGCACCGCGCGGTCGACACCCTTGACGTACTGCTCATGCCAGATCTTTCCAGTGTCCTTGCTACCGAACGACCTGATCACACGATCAGTCTATAACGCATCGCGTCAATAACGCTATACGTTAAACCTGAACTCCACCGGATTCCGTGACAAAGCAACTTCACGCCTGGCGATCGAGGCGCTCATCATCGTCCGGTGTGATGACCATTCCTTCATGCGTCACTGTCGCTCCGAGCACCTCGCCGTGCTTGTCGAGGAACACCACATCAACATCACCCAGCTCGGTCCAGGGCTCCGTGCTCGCAACATCAGGGAAGATGCCTCCCAGACCGTCGAGCGCCTGAATGATTTCGCGGTCGTAGGCGAACCTACGCTTCACCGCGGTGAGGCGCTGTCGCGCGTAGCCGTTCCCAGGCTTAACACCGACAGTTCTCGTCGATTCCAGGTGCGCCAGTTGCGCGACCAGCGGGTGACCGTCGTCACCGTTGTTAAAGACCAGTTCTATATGGGCAATTCTGGCTCGCAGCGACTGCATCCATTCCCTCTGCGCATCACGCATGATGGACTGTCCCGATCCAGAAACCATGGCCTTGTTCTCCTCTCGCGACCGGCGTTCGCGTCGCGGTCACGCAGGCACGGGACGACGATCAGCTATCTGCGCATGTCACTCCTCGCAGGGAGTCAAATTGTATACGCCGGCCCAGTACGAGCTCAAACGTTGAAGCGGAACTCCACCACGTTCCGTCACTAAGCAACGTTACGACAGGAGTCGGTTCACCAGCGCGCAGTACGACCTCAGCGGCACGGTATTCGTCAGCCACGGCCCGTGAATTGCGTCGATTCATCTTGGGGCCCTCGGGAGGCGGAACGAGAATGAGCGACATCACGCCAGCGCGCGATCTCGTCCCGGATCGATATGCCAGTTTTCCCATGCTGCGATTGTTCCTCCCGCTGATCGACGCCAACGATCAGACGCGCCGATGGTCGTCCTATCTCGACGACGGAATCGAGCTGACCGGCTCCACGGATTGGTTCGAACTCTGGAATCGGCATAAGAAGTCCCATGGGGCATTCGAGCCCGATAGGGGCATGCACACTCAGAACGAGACACTGAATTTAAATTCCACGCAGTCACGTCGAGAGGTTAGATCTGGGATGGGCGGCCCTCTCGCGCATGTGGGTGAGGGCGCTATCCGGTGGTCGAGATTACTCAGCCACCTCGCCGCTTGCCCAGAACACCTCTTCGGTCAGGCACGCCCCCAGCGTCGCCGAGAGCTCACTCGCTGTGGAAACCGGGTGGAAGCCGCCCCCGAGTCCTATCTCGTGGCCAGCGCTGATGACATAGCCGTCGGGAAGAATCACCTCATCGCTGCCGCCAATAGTCGTGCCCCGTGGGAACACGATGAGGTAGGTCTCCTCTGCTTCGACCACCATGCAATCGCCACGCCCCCACGCGACTGTTCCCTCCGCGAGCGCCTGCTCTTGAACGTCACTCGTCTGCCCGGAGACGGCAATCAACCGGCCGTTCGGGGATTCCTGAACCGAGGTCGCCGACGTCGCCGAGCACGCGACGAGACCGACACTCACTGAAAGAACGACCCCAATGCCGAGAGTCCTGCGCCGCCAATTGCTCATGTTTGGAGCATGGCATCCATCACGGCAGTGATGCCAGACCGCCGAAGCTATCGATGCCGAGTCGCAACTCGGACAGCCGCGTTCGCGGCGGCCTGCGGCCCGCCGCAAACCGTCACCACCTGACCATCCGCCACACGGCACCGAAGCTCACGGAACACCATCGGCAGCAAGGCCGACAACTTCGCCGCGCCCACCACCAAAACACCGCCCAGCAGTCAGCGACCCCGTTCGCTCAAGGCGGACCGGTGGATCGAGGCTTAGTAAGATTCGGGTTCATGGGGCGAAACTTGGCTATCGATACGACGTTTGACGTGCGGACCGACGCTCGCGGAAAAGATCCTGACACGCACAGTCGAACACTTCGCAAATATCACATGCAGCTCTGGAGCAAACCCTTGCCCAACGGCGTTCTGTTCGACTTGGACGACCACACGCCGGACGCGTATCTGCACCACAAGTCTGCCTTGGGCGAGTTCTACCTTGCGAGTGATTCCGTCATACCCACGTTCGACAGCTGGTTCAGGATGGCGCACATTATCGACGAGATACCGGAAGTGGAACGGAAGTCGTTCCACGATATCGGGTACACGATCGGCGGGATGATGCTTTTCCCCGGCAATAAGGTGGACGGTAAACAGACCATCAACGGTGCCCGCGGGTTCAATCAGAAGATCGCCGATCGGCTCGATCTCACCCTCGAATGTGTACGACGGCACTACCTCGGCATGGGCAGCCCCCTCGGTGAGACGCTTGCCCGGTATCCCGATTTCTTCGCTCTGTTCGAAAGCTTCGAAGGCTACGTGAAATTTTTCCTCCTGCAAGATCTTGTAAATGAAGACTCCACTGCAGTCAGGTTCTTGATGCCGTTCGATGACTTCCGCCCGCCCGCATTTCCGAGGACGATGGCTGCCTATCAGGATTATCGGAGACTAACGATCGAGTTCGTCACATCGCGAAATCGCCGAATCGCGGACTTTTGTAATTAGCGCTCGCATCATGACGTACGTCGAGGCTTCCGCGCCACTTTGGCCAAATGAAGCAACGATTCGCTAGAGAAAGCGCGGTGACCGGCACGGGCGCCCATCACCGCTTCAAGCCCTGGATCCACTTGAACTAAACGTTGAATCTGAACTCCACCACGTTACGTTACAGAACAACCCCTGAACCGGGTGAGCGAGCGAGTGCGGTCGTCCCCGCCGCCGGCAGACCCAGGTCTGCACCGAGCTGAACGAACCAGCGGCGCTGGTAGGCGGGCAGATCACTTCTCAAGGCTGACTCGACGCCTTGAACGACGAAGCTCCGACTCCACACTCCAGCCTCCACGAGCCCGGGCACGACCACTGTTCGAAGTGGATCGTTGACATCACTCCGGTCGCTCTGCCTCAAAGAAGCACCTTTGATGCCACGCGTCGTGAAGAGACGAGCGAAGAGCACCCTAGTGACTTTCGGTCTCGCAAGCAGCCAGTACAAAAGCGGCTTCCCCGGCCTGTCAGCCCAACCGCTGATCAGCATCAAGACAGCTCCATCATGATGTGGTGCCTCGACGAGACCTTCTTCAATCCACTCATACATCACGGCCCGACCCCGGTTACGGTCCCAGTTCTTGGGATTCGCTGCGAAATCCGAAGACCATTGATCGACGAACGCGATGAGGTCGTTGGGGAACAAGGCCGGGTACACCCACTGCGCAAACGAACGGTCCTCTGGTATCGGCCAGACTTTCGCGGCCTGAGCGGGCACTTTGGAGGCCAGCAGGACGGTGGTCGCCGCATCCCAGTGCCCTAGTTCCAATGGCCCTGTCCAGGCGTCAACGAATTGCGCGTACCCCCCGGGATAGTCTGCTCGCAGATCGCGAAGCCACGAAGTCACCGTCGATGCTGAACTCGCGCACAGGATGGCCTTGGCCTGACCAACCAGGGGCTTGCACGCCGCGCGGCGCTCGTACGGCTCAACGGAAGCGAGTCGGGCCGCAAGGTCACCCGAACGGCCCGTTGCGAGGAGGTTCCTGAGCGAGTCGACCGTGAGCATAACCGAATGCTAGTCCGCTCTCCGCCCACCAGGTTCGCCGTGCCTCGAAAGAAGGGTCTTTGTCCCGCGGGCGGCGCGGAGTGATTGCCGCAATCTGCTCAGCCATGCGATCCTCGGCAACATCGCGGTCATGCCGGTCCTGCAACGTCAACCAGAATTGCGCCGAGGTGCCGAAGTACCTGGCCAGGCGGAGAGCCGTGTTCGCGGTGATTCGACGCTGGCCGTGCACGACCCCGTTGATGCGGCGAGGCGGCACACCGACGGACACCGCGCTCGAGACGGCCCTCGCGGGCCTCCTCGACCATCAGAAAAGGCTCTGGCGGACCTCCTCGACCTGCAAGAAGCGGCCTTGGCCGGCCTGATTAGACGTTAAACCTAAATTCGACTACGTCGCCGTCTTGCATGACGTATTCCTTGCCCTCGATCCGCGCCTTGCCCTTCGAGCGGGCCTCGGCGATCGAGCCGGCGGCCATGAGGTCTTCGAAGGAGAAGATCTCCGCCTTGATAAAACCCTTCTGGAAGTCGGTGTGGATGACTCCGGCGGCCTGCGGTGCGGTCCAGCCCTTGTGAATGGTCCAGGCGCGGCACTCTTTCGGACCGGCCGTGAGGTAGGTCTGCAGACCGAGGGTGTCGAAACCGATGCGGGCAAGCTGGTCGAGACCGCTCTCGGCCTGACCGGTCGACGCGAGCATCTCGGCGGCGTCTTCGGCGTCGAGCTCGCTCAGTTCGCTCTCGAGCTTCGCGTCGAGGAACACGGCGTTCGCCGGAGCGACAAGCGCGGCGAGGGTGTCGAGCTTGGCCTGGTCCTGCAGCACGGCCTCGTCGACGTTGAAGACGTAGATGAACGGCTTCGCGGTGAGCAGGCCCAGTTCGCGGATCGGCTCGATGTCGAGCGTGGCGGAGGACAGCGGCTGGCCACCGTCGAGGATGGCCTGCGCCTTGAGCGCGGTCTCCAGAACGAGCGGCGCCATCTTGCGGCCCTTGACCTCTTTCTCGAAGCGCAGCACGGCCTTCTCGAGGGTCTGCAGGTCGGCGAGGATCAGTTCGGTGTTGATCGTTTCCATGTCACCGGCCGGGTTGACCTTCCCATCGACGTGCACGACGTCGGGGTCGGCGAATCCGCGAATGACCTGGGCGATGGCATCCGCTTCGCGAATGTTGGCGAGGAACTTGTTGCCGAGCCCCTCTCCCTCGCTCGCACCACGCACAATGCCGGCGATGTCGACGAAGGACACGGGCGCCGGAAGCAGGGTCTTGCTGCCGTAGATGGTTGCCAGGTCGGCCAGGCGCGAATCGGGAAGGTTCACGATTCCAACGTTGGGCTCGATCGTGGCGAACGGGTAGTTCGCGGCGAGCACGTTGTTCTTGGTCAGGGCGTTGAACAGGGTTGACTTGCCCACATTGGGGAGTCCGACGATTGCAATAGTAAGAGCCACGAGAGACCATTCTACCGGCCAGGTCACCGCGGCCCTTGTCGGAGGCTCATGTCGGTGGCCCGTGAGACCATAAGGCGTGCTGAATTTCACCGCGATCGATTTCGAAACCGCCAACTCCTCGGGCGCCTCGGCGTGCTCGGTGGGCATGGTGAAAGTGCGTAACAGCCTGGTCGTCGATTCGGCCTACTGGCTCATCCAGCCGCCGCCCGACCACGACGCTTTCTCCGAGTGGAACACCCGCATTCACGGCATTGTTGCAGCGGATGTCGTGGGCGCGGCTACCTGGGCCGAGCAGCTTCCGCAGCTGGTCGCCTTCGTCGGTGACGACTATCTCGTTGCCCACAACGCCGGTTTCGACCTCGGAGTGATCAAGACGGCGTCGATCGTGACCGGCCAGCCGGTGCCGGACTTTCGCTACGTCTGCAGCCTGCAGGTAGCCCGGCGCACCTACCATCTCGAGTCTTATCGGCTGCCGGTCGCGGCGATGGCGGCTGGCTTCGAAAACTTCTCGCACCACAATGCGCTCGCAGACGCTGAAGCCTGCGCTGCCATCATGATCCACGCCGCAAAGCGTCACGAGGTCGATACGCTCGAGCAGCTTGCCCATATCACCCGGGTCAAGGTCGGCGTGATCGGGCCGGTGGCTACCCAGGAACACGCGTCGATGCACGGGCCAATGGCGCTCAACTAGCGTGCATTTAGCCTGATCCGAGTGTCATTCCGGCAATGTCGGTGGTCGCTGGCAAACTTCAAGCATGGAACCACTGCTGAGTTTGATCGTCGGTCTCGTCATCGGCGCCGCGTTGGGCGCCCTGCTGACCCTGGTGTTGGTGCAACGTCGCCGCAGCAACAGCGAGACTGAGGGCTCGGTCGACCCCGACGTTCTCCAGGCCCGCCAACAGGTCGCCCTCGCCGAGGTGCGAGCCAGCGAGGCGACCGTGCGCGCGGCGCTGCAGAGCGAGCTGTCTGCCGCCCTCGCGACCGTTGACGGGCTCAGTTCGCAGATCGACCACGACCGGGCGTCGACGCGTGAGGCTGCGGAACGGGCGCGGTCTGACCAGCAGTTGCAGTCCGAGCGGGAGAAACGCGAGCACCTCGTGCTCGAAGCCCTCAGCCCGGTGCGCGAGACCCTGCGCACCATGCAGGAGAAGGTCACCGAGCTCGAAACGCAACGCAGCGAACAATATGGATCACTGTCGGAGCAGCTCAAGCAGGCGCAGATGTCCGACCAGCAGCTGCGGGTGACCACCGAATCGCTCGCGAGTGCCCTGCGCTCCAACAGCACCCGCGGTGTCTGGGGCGAGACGCAGCTGCGACGCGTGGTCGAAGCGGCCGGACTAGCCCAGTATGTCGATTTCAACACGCAGACCAATATCACGACGGATGCCGGGCTCGGCCGACCGGACATGGTCGTTCGCCTGCCCGGGAACAAGTCGATCGCCATCGATGCCAAGGTTCCGCTTGAGCACTACATCGAGGCGAGCACCATTCCGTTCACGGCCACCGGTGACGAGGGCGCCCGCCGTAAGCTGCTGATCGACAAGCACGTAAAGGCCGTACGGGCCCACATCGACGCTCTGGCCAAGAAGACCTACTGGGAAGGTTTCGATGCCAGCCCGGAGTTCGTGATTGCCTTCATCCCGAGCGAATCCCTGCTGTCGGCAGCACTCGAAGCCGATCCGTCGATCCTCGACTACTCGTTCAGCAAACGAGTCGCCCTGGCGTCACCGGTGAACCTGTGGGCCGTGCTCAAGACCGTGGCGTTCACCTGGCAGCAGCAAGCGGTCACCGACGAGGCCCAGAAACTGTTCGACCTCGGCAACGCCCTCTATCAGCGGCTCGGTGCGCTGTCCGGCCACGCGGAGTCACTGCGCAAGGCGCTCGAACGCACGGTGGACAGCTACAACAAGTTCGCCAACTCGCTCGAATCCCGGGTGCTCGTGACCGCGCGGCAGTTTCCGGGGATCGACCAGACCAAGATCGGGCTGCTCACCGAACCAGCCATCATTCATGATTCACCGCGCAAACTAACCGCGCCCGAGTTGGAGACGCCGGCCGAAGAACTCGACACGCTGGATCTTCCCGTTGACCTGGACGGTGCCGAACTGAACGAGGCTCAGCACAGCGCCATCAAAGCTTGCCTCTAAGAATTTGACGATCAAGAATAAGACGCTTTGCGAATCCGACCTGTGCGGGTAATTACCTGCAGACGGCACAAAAAGAAGCACGCCCCGAGCCTGAATGGACAGACCCGAGACGTGCAATTGTGTGAAGACCTAGTGCGAAGCGACTACAGCCACTTCGCCGCGAGGTGCTCCGCGATGACGCGACGAGCCGTGCCCGAACGGGACCGCAGCACGATGCTCTCGGTGCGGATCATCGGCCCCTTACGGCGCACGCCGTCGACGAGTCCGCCATCGGTCACACCGGTCGCCACGAAGAACGTGTTGTCGCCACTGACCATGTCGTCGATCTCAAGCAGCTTGTCGATGTCGAGCCCGGCCGCGACGCCACGGGCGCGTTCGGCGTCGTCCTTCGGGGCGAGGCGCCCCTGCATGTAGCCGTCGAGGGCCTTGAGTGCGCAGGCCGTCGTGATACCTTCCGGGCTTCCGCCGATACCGACGCACATGTCAATGCGAGTCTCGTAGCGAGCGGCATTGATGCCGCCGGCCACATCGCCGTCGAGCATGAGGCGCGTGCCGGCACCGGCCGTGCGGATGGCATCAATCAGGCCAGCATGGCGCGGACGGTCAAGCACGGCCACCGTCAGTTCACCGACCGGCTTCTTCAGTGCCTGGGCAAGGTCGCGAAGGTTGTCGCCGATGGACTGGTCGAGGCTGACCACGCCACGACCGGCGCCACCGGTAACGATTTTGTCCATGTAGAAGATCGACGAAGCGTCGAGCATGGTGCCGCGGTCAGACACGGCGATGACGGAGACGGCGTTCTGACGGCCGGCGGCGGTGAGGCTGGTTCCGTCGATCGGGTCCACGGCGATGTCGCAGGCGGGGCCACGGCCGTTGCCGACGTGCTCACCGTTGAAGAGCATGGGGGCTTCGTCTTTTTCGCCCTCGCCGATGACGATGAGGCCATCGAAATTGACGGTGCCAAGGAAGGCGCGCATGGCGTCGACGGCGGCCTTGTCGGCGGCGTTCTTGTCGCCGCGGCCGATGAACGGCACGGCGCGGATGGCGGCGGCCTCGGTGGCGCGCACGAGCTCCATGGCGAGGTTACGGTCGGGGTGTTGAAACAGGGTGGCGGTCTCAGTGCTGTTCAAAAGGTCCTCCCGGACGTAAGTTCGACTTCGATTACGACGGATGCGCGGCGGGTCGCGCGGAGTGTCCGCCCGAGTCACCTTATCGCGACCGAACACCGGGGTCGGGCGTGGCTAGACTCGGTTCACACCCCCGCACACTTTCGAGGAGACGCAATGCCCATCGCAACCCCGGACCAGTACGCCGAAATGCTCGACAAAGCGAAGACGGGCGGGTTCGCTTACCCGGCATTCAACGTGTCTTCGTCGCAGAGCATCAACGCCGTACTTCAGGGCCTCACCGAGGCCGGATCTGACGGCATCATCCAGGTCACCACGGGAGGCGCCGACTACTTTGCCGGCCACACCGTAAAGAACCGGGCCTCCGGCGCTCTCGCCTTCGCACGTTTCGCGCACGCGGTCGCGGACAACTACCCCATCACGGTGGCGCTGCACACTGACCACTGCCCCAAGGGTGCACTCGACGACTTCGTCATTCCGCTGATCCAAGCCTCGGAGTCGGCGGTGGCCGACGGTGGGCACCCCATCTTCCAGTCGCACATGTGGGATGGTTCGGCCATTGCCCTCGACGCGAACCTTGAGATCGCCACCGACATTCTCAAGCGCACCCGCGCCATCAACGCCATTCTCGAAGTTGAGATCGGCGCTGTCGGCGGCGAAGAGGACGGCGTTCAGGCCGACGTCAACGAGAACCTGTACACGACGCTCGACGACGCGATCAAAATGGTCGAGGCTCTCGGCCTGGGCGAGCAGGGCCGCTATATGGCCGCGCTGACCTTCGGCAACGTGCACGGCGTCTACAAGCCCGGCAACGTCAAGCTGCGCCCGGAATTGCTCCAGGAGATCCAGACCGGCCTCTCGGCCAAGTTCGGGCTCGCTGCTCTGCCGCTGGACCTCGTCTTTCACGGCGGCTCGGGCTCAACGGATGCCGAAATCGCCGAAGCCGTCGCCAACGGCGTCGTCAAGATGAACATCGACACCGACACCCAGTACGCCTTCACCCGCTCGATCGCCGACTACATGCTCAAGAACTACGACAGCGTGATCAAGGTCGACGGCGAGGTCGGCAACAAGAAGATTTACGACCCGCGCGCCTGGGGCAAGGTAGCCGAGTCGGCCATGGCCGCTCGCGTCGTCGATGCCACCCGCCAGCTCGGCTCCGCCGGGCACTCAAACAGTTAGAGCACTGACAGCAGTTAGACCATGACAGAGAACCTGGACTCCGGTCCCCCTGCACCAGCCCCTCGTCCCCGCCCCCAGTACGGCGAACTCGCCCCTGAGGGCTGGACCTGGCAACCTCCGCAGGACCAGGACCGGGTTGACGCTCCCGCCCCCACCGTTGGGGCGGGAGCAAGCGTGCACCCGACCGCGCAGCCGCCCGCCGTTCCGGCACCCCCGTTCCAGACGGGGCAGCCGTTCCAGCCTTCCTCGCGCACCGTGCCCCGCTGGGACCGGCCGCTCACTATCGGGCTACTGACCGTCGGTCTTTTGGCCACCCTTTACGGCGCGTTTTCGCTCGGCGCACTCCCCGATGCCATGCAGCTCATCTACACGCAGCAGGGCCTGGGCACCTACACTTCGGGTGCCAGCATTGGCCCGTTGACCTCGGTCGGGGCCATTACGGTGGTGTTTATCTGGCTCGCCGCTGCCGCGGTGTCGGTGCGTCTGCTGCTGCGGCGCCGCCGTGCGTTCTACGTGTCGCTGATTGCCGGCGCAGTGTCGACCGTGACGATGTTCGCCTTCATGCTCGCCGCCATGCTCAATGACCCGACCCTGATCGAGTTCCTCAGCCGCCAGTAGCTTTCAGCGGCTGAACCGCCCCGGCCGTCTACTCGGCGGGTGCGGCGCGACCGCCGAAGGCACGGGCATCCGTTTCGCCGGAGACGTTGGTGCGCAGCTCCTTGGGAAGCGAGAAGACCAGGTCTTCTTCGGCGGTCTTGACCTGCTGAACGTCGGCATAGCCGGCATCAGCGAGGGCCTCGAGCAGCTCTTCGACCAGTTCTTCGGGAACGGATGCCCCGCTCGTCACCCCCACGGTCGTCGCGTTGTCCAGCCACTCCTGTTTGACCTCGCTCGCGAAGTCCACGCGGTAGGCGGCCTTCGCGCCGTATTCCAGCGCCACCTCGACGAGGCGCACGGAGTTGGACGAATTGGCTGAGCCGACCACGATCACCAGGTCGGAGTCGCGGGCGACCTTCTTGATGGCGACCTGACGGTTCTGAGTGGCGTAGCAAATGTCGTCGCTCGGAGGATCCTGCAGGTTCGGAAACCGTGCCCGCAGCCGGCGCACGGTTTCCATGGTCTCGTCGACGCTCAGCGTGGTCTGCGACAGCCAGACCACCTTGTCGGGATCGCGCACGATGACCGTGTCGGCGGCATCCGGGCTGCCGACGAGCGTTGTGTGCTCTGGCGCCTCACCGGCGGTGCCCTCGACCTCTTCGTGGCCTTCGTGGCCGATCAGCAGAATCTGAAAGTCGTCACGGGCGAAGCGCACGGCCTCGCGGTGCACCTTGGTCACAAGCGGGCAGGTGGCGTCGATGGCCTGCAGGCCGCGCGCGGCGGCGGCGTTGACGACGGCCGGAGAGACGCCGTGGGCGCTGAACACGATGTGCGCGCCGCGTGGAACCTCGTCGACCTCGTCAACAAAGATGGCACCGAGATTTTCGAGTTCGGAGACCACGTGAATGTTGTGCACGATCTGCTTGCGCACGTACACCGGGGCGCCGTAGTGCGTAAGCGCCTTCTCGACGGCGATGACCGCACGGTCGACTCCGGCGCAGTAGCCGCGGGGGGCGGCGAGCAGCACCCGCTTGTGTCCGACCACCGGGGTATCCTTGAGCCTGTTGCGGGCGCTTGGAATGCGTGGCATGCCCAAGCCGATAACGGGCGGAGTGCTCTTCGTTTGCGCTGTATTCACCGCCTCAGTCTACGCACGCACGACCGAAGAACTCTGGGAGGACCAGCCTGTGCCCCACGCCAGCGCAACGCCAAGGACAGCCGCATGACGGATGCCCCCGCCACAGTCGAAACGCCGTGGCCGGTCGCCCTGCTCTCAGGCAAGATTCGCGGCTACATCGAGCGCCTCGGCATGGTCTGGGTCGAGGGGGAAATCACCCAGTGGGGTGCCAGCGGCGGCAACGTCTACGGCAAGCTCAAAGACCTCACCGAAGACGCCACCGTGAGTTTCACAATCTGGTCCTCGGTGCGGGCCAAACTGACCGCTGACTTCAAGGCCGGCGACCGCGTCGTCGCACTGGTCAAACCCAACTTCTGGGTCAAGGGCGGCACGCTCACCATGCAGGCCTTCGAAATGCGTCACGTCGGGCTCGGCGACCTGCTGGAACGGCTCGAACGGCTGCGCAAGCAGCTCGCGAGCGAGGGGCTGTTCGATGCCTCCCACAAGAAGCGTCTGCCGTTTCTGCCGCACTGCATCGGCCTCGTGACCGGCAAGGACTCCGACGCCGAGAAGGACGTCATTCGCAACGCGCAATTGCGCTGGCCGGCCGTGAACTTTCGGGTTGCGCACGCCGCCGTGCAGGGAGACCGTGCCGTCGGCGAGGTAACAAGCGCCATCCAACGCCTCGACGCCGACCCGGAGGTCGATGTCATCATCGTCGCCCGCGGCGGCGGTGACTTTCAAAACCTGCTCACCTTCAGCGACGAGAGTCTCGTGCGCGCCGCCGCCGCCTGCGTGACGCCGCTGGTCAGCGCGATCGGGCATGAGGCCGACCGGCCGCTGCTCGACGAGGTGGCCGACCTGCGAGCGTCCACACCAACGGATGCCGCCAAGCGCGTCGTTCCCGACGTCAGCGACGAACTGAACCGGGTACAGCAGGCCCGGGCACGCCTCAGCAGCCGGCTCACCGGCATCCTCTCGTCGGAGATCGACCGAATCTCTCAGCTGCGCAGCCGCCCGGCGCTCGTCGACCCGCGCTGGATCATCGATTCCCGCAGCGAAGACCTCACCCGCTTCGTCGCCCGCGGCGCTGAGTTGACGGGGCGCGTTCTGGAGCGCGCCGGCAGCGTCGTCGTCGACCTGCGCTCACAGCTGCGCGCGCTCTCGCCGCAGGGCACCCTGGATCGCGGCTATGCGATCGCCCAGCTGCCGGGCGGCCACGTGCTGCGCCGAGCCGAGGATGCCCCCGAGGGCACCGCGCTGCTGCTCACCCTGGCTAATGGCACCGTGCCCGTCACCACAAACGCCGCCGCGCCGAAATAATTAGAATGGATGCCATGACCTCGCCTGCCCCCACCATCAGTGAACTCAGCTACGAACAGGCCCGCGACGAGCTCATTCGCGTCGTCAACGAACTCGAACAGGGGTCGAGCACCCTGGAGCAGTCGCTCGCGCTGTGGGAACGCGGCGAAGCTCTGGCCCGTCGCTGCGAGGAATGGCTGATCGGTGCCAAGGCCCGCCTCGACGCGGCCCGCCTGGCCGCCACCACACCTTCCGAAGACGCCACACCCACCAGATGAGCCGCGCCCCCAAGCCGCCGCGCGTCGTCGCCGAGCTCGGCCGACCGGAGACTCCGCAGGAGACCGCCGATCGCCTCGCCGAGAATTCGCGCAAGTACCGGTCGCACAAGACCGTGAACAACCTCGTGCTGTCGCTGCTGGTGACGGTGGGAGCCGTGCTCGTGCTCGTGTTGCTGGTGCCGCGCAACGACAATCCGATCACCCGCGACGCCGACTATCCAAGCATCGCCGCCCAGCTGGCTCCGGTCGTCGACCACACCCTGGCCAGCCCGGAGCTGCCAGACGGCTGGAGCGCCAACGACGCCGAGTGGCGAGCCGGAGCGAACGACCAGGTTCCGTCCTGGTACATCGGCCTGATCACGCCCGAAAACCAGTTCATCGGCTTCAACCAGGCCTTCGACGCCAACCCCACCTGGCTGGCCCAGAAGCTGCCCGGCTCCCCCGTCGTCGACACGGTCAGCATCTCTGGCGTCACCTGGGACGTCTATCGCAACAGCGCACCGGCCGCTGACCGGGGAAATTTCGACTATGCGCTCGTGACAACAGCCGGCCCGAGCACCTATCTGCTGATCGGAACGGCGCCCACCGACGACTTCGAGACCCTCGCCACCGCGCTGGCCGCCAACATCGCACAAAATGGAGCGGAATGAACCGGTCATCGACGGCCGTCCCTTCTCCGGCGCAGGCCTGGAACGAACTATGCGAGGGCAATGCGCGCTTTGTTGCCGGCACCCCCCGGCACCGCGAGGACGTTGACCGGCGGGCCGAACTCGTCGGAGCGCAGACACCGCACGCTGCACTGTTTGGCTGCAGCGACTCCCGGCTCGCCGCCGAGATCATCTTCGACCAGGGGCTCGGCGACCTCTTCGTCGTGCGCAACGCCGGCCAGGTCATCTCGTCGTCCGTGCTCGGTTCGCTGGAATACGCGGTCGCCGTGCTGCGCGTTCCGCTCATTCTCGTGCTCGGCCACGACGAGTGCGGAGCGGTACGTGCTGCGATCGATTCTCAGACAGCGGATGCCCCGGCTTTGCCCGTGCATATCGCGCGCATTATCGAGAAGATCGTGCCGGCCGTGCGTCGGGTCAGCGGGCAGGCGGCATCCACTCAGCTGGACCCCGCCCGGGTCGACGCCGGCCAGGTCGGCCGGGAACACCTCAAGGACACGGTCACCGAACTGCTCGAACAGTCCGAGGTGATCAGCGCGGCCATCGCAGCCGGTACATTGGCTATCGTCGGTGCGAACTACGTTCTTTTCGAAGGGCATGCCGACCCCAACATCGTGGTGGGCGATATTTAGCTCACCGGCGCACCCGTTGCGCACAGCACGACTCTCATACAGCACCGAAAGGGAACGCACACAGTGGTGGACACCTCCGCACAAACCGGCTACCGGATCGAACACGACACGATGGGTGAGGTCCGCGTTCCGACGGACGCTCTCTACGGTGCCCAAACTCAGCGCGCGGTCGAGAATTTTCCGATCTCCGGCTCCACACTTGAGTCCGCGCAGATCGCGGCTCTCGCCCGCATCAAGAAGTCGGCGGCTCTCGCCAACGCTCAGCTCGGCGTGCTCGATGCGGACATCGCCGACGCGATCGCCTCGGCCGCCGACGAGGTCATCACCGGGCAGTTCGACACCGAGTTTCCGATCGATGTTTATCAGACCGGCAGCGGCACCTCCTCGAACATGAACATGAACGAGGTCATCGCGACCTTGGCGACCCGCGCGCTCGGCCGTTCGGTGCACCCGAATGACCACGTCAACGCGAGCCAGTCCTCCAACGACGTGTTTCCAACCTCGGTGCACATCGCCGTCACGAGCGCCCTGATCGACGAGCTCATCCCCTCGCTCGACCACCTGGCCGTCTCCTTCGAGGCCAAGGCCGAACTGTGGAAAGAAGCCGTCAAGGCCGGCCGCACCCACCTTATGGATGCCACGCCGGTTACCCTCGGCCAGGAATTCGGCGGCTACGCCCGCCAGATGCGTCTCGGCATCGAGCGCATCCGCACCGCCCTGCCCCGCATCGCCGAGGTTCCGCTCGGCGGCACCGCGGTCGGTACCGGCATCAACACGCCCTACGGCTTTCCGCAGCTGGTCATCGAGTTGCTGGTGCGGGAAACCGAACTACCGATCACCGAGGCGCGCGACCACTTCGAAGCCCAGGCCAACCGCGACGGCCTCGTCGACGCCTCCGGGGCGCTCCGCACCATCGCCGTTTCGCTCACCAAGATCTGCAACGACCTGCGCTGGATGGGATCAGGCCCAAACACGGGCTTCGGCGAGATCAACATCCCCGATCTGCAGCCCGGCTCGTCGATCATGCCCGGTAAGGTCAACCCGGTTATCCCCGAGGCCGTGCTCATGGTCTGCTCGCGTGTCATCGGCAACGATGCCACGATCGCCTGGTCCGGTGCCTCCGGCTCGTTCGAGCTCAACGTCGGCATCCCAGTGATGGGAACCGCGCTGCTCGAGTCGATCCGCCTGCTCGCCAACGCCACCCGGGTGCTCGCCGACAAGACCGTCGACGGCCTCGTCGCCAACCTCGAGCATGCTCGCGCCCTGGCCGAGAAGTCGCCGTCGATCGTCACCCCGCTCAACCGCGTCATCGGCTACGAAGCCGCCGCCAAGGTGGCCAAGAAGGCTGTAGCCGACGGACTCACCGTGCGTGAGTCTGTCATCGCGCTCGGCCACGTCGAGCGCGGTGACCTCACGCTCGCCGAGCTCGACACCGCGCTCGACGTGCTGAGCATGACGCGTCCTCCGCAGAAGAAGTAGCAGCACCACCGACAGCGAGTGTTGCCGATCCGTCCCAGGCGTTATCGGCAACACTCGCTGTCGTTAACCGCTCACGCCGCGGGCATCGCGACTCACTTTCTTCACCGCCACCAATAGAACGATCGTCGCTGTCGTCCCGATACGGGAATCCCCTGCGGGACGCCTCGGGATCAGGGCGGAGTTCACGTTCAGCGGGGATCGGCCAACAGCTGATACATGAGATGGTCTTGCCACCGGCCCGCTATTTTGAGGTATGCGGGCGCCAATCCATAACGCACGAAACCCACACGTTGAAGCACCCGTTGGGAGCGCACGTTCGGAATCAGCGTCTCGGCTTGTACCCTGTGCAGCCCCAACTCTTCGAATGCCCGCGTGGTCATTGCTCGAACTGCGTCAGTGGCGTAGCCGCGTCCGTTGTTCTCTTCAGCGACCCAGTAACCCAGTAACCCATGGTGCACGACTGAAATGCCCCATAGGTGATCCCGCTGAACGTGATCCGACCCACGACCTGGGCGTCCTCGTCGAGAATCACGTGTGGCAGAGCCTCGCCTCGGCTGTGCCGAGCAAGAACATTTTCGACCTCTGCCTGCTGACCTGCGACCGTGAAGTAGGGATCCTGGCGCACTGGTTCCCACGGAGCGAAGAAGATCCGACCAGTTCGCTGGAGGACGGCAAGGCGCTCCGCATCATCGGCGGAAATGAGTCGAGTAGTAGCAGGCATCAAAGAATGCTCCCACATGAGCCGCAAATCAAACGACCTGCCGCGTGGGCTATCGCCAACGGTGACCAGCGACCACAGACATCCACTCCCCCGCCGAAACTACATCACCTCGTTGCCCTCCAGCATCTCGGTCACGAGCGCCGCGATCGCGCTGCGCTCCGACCGGGTCAGGGTCATGTGCGCGAACAGCGGATGCCCCTTCAGCGTTTCAATCACGCTGGCCACGCCGTCGAAGCGGCCGACCCGCAAATTGTCGCGCTGGGCGACGTCGTGGGTGAGCACAACGCGCGAGTTCTGACCGATGCGGCTCAGCACGGTCAGCAGCACGTTGCGTTCGAGGGACTGCGCTTCGTCGACGATCACGAAGGCGTCGTGCAGGGACCGGCCGCGAATGTGAGTGAGCGGGAGTACCTCGAGGATGCCGCGCTCGATCACCTCCTCGACCACGTTCTCCGACACGATCGCGCCGAGGGTGTCGAATACTGCTTGCGCCCAGGGCCCCATTTTCTCGCCCTGGTCCCCCGGCAGAAAGCCGAGGTCCTGGCCGCCGACCGCATACAGCGGCCGGAAGACCATGATCTTGCGGTACTGCTGACGCTCCAGTACTGCTTCCAGACCCGCGCAGAGGGCGAGCGCCGACTTCCCCGTTCCGGCTCGACCTCCCAGCGACAGAATGCCGATCTCCGGGTCGAGCAGCAGGTCAATGGCGAGTCGCTGCTCCGCCGACCGTCCGTGCAGCCCAAAGACGTCCCGGTCGCCGCGCACCAGCTTGAGCGTGCCTCGGCTGGTCACCCGGCCGAGGGCAGAGCCCCGATCGGAGTGGATGACCAGCCCGGTGTTGATCGGCATGTCCTGCACCGTGCGCGAATCGAGCGTTTCCTTGTCGTAGAGCACGCTCATCTGCTCGGCGCTGAGGGTGATCTCGTCCATGCCGGTCCACCCGGAATCAACGGCGAGTTCGTGCCGGTACTCGTCGGCGGCGAGGCCGAGCGACGCGGCCTTCACGCGCAGCGGCAGGTCCTTGGAGACGACCGTCACGGTCATTCCTTCATTGGCGAGGTTGAGCGCCACAGCCAGAATGCGCGAGTCGTTGTCACCCAGCTGCAGGCCAGACGGCAGCACCGACATGTTGGAATGGTTCAACTCCACCCGCAGGCTGCCGCCCTCGCCGACCGGAATTGGAAAATCCAGGCGCTCATGCTTGAGCCGCAACTCGTCGAGGTTGCGCAGCGCCTGCCGGGCGAAATAGCCGATCTCCGGGTCGTTTCGCTTGGACTCCAGTTCGCTGATCACCACCACGGGCAACACCACGGCGTGCTCGGCAAACCGGAAAATCGCCTTCGGATCGGACAGAAGCACCGAGGTATCCAGCACGTAGGTGCGCTCGGTTTGCGAAGCGGATGTCTCCACCCGGTCAGTCGCCTTGCGATCGGTTCGATATGCGGTCATGGCCACTCCCACCCTGCGTCACGAGGACGCGGATCACTTTGGCGAGCTGGCCATCAAGCAATTCTCGAGCCGTACTTATATGGCCGTCTCGATCAGGTGCCGTACCTGATGAAAGCGACGCTACGACCTACGGGAGAAAAAAGAAACCCGACACGCCCACCGAAATTTGTCGTTCACCTGACGTTGAGGCGGACGACGGATACGCCGGCGCCGACTCCTAGTAGTTTGCTGAGAGTGCGTACGCCGTGAGCGCACCCCTCAGCATGGTTACCGTGTCGGGGTCGAGGGCCGCGTGCACACACAGTCGCACGGTCCGGCCGCGGGTGGTTGCGGTGATTCCGTGGTTGTGCAGGCTGGCTACCAGGGTGGTCAGAAGTTCGGCTGGCGGCTCCAGGACCACGATGCCGGCCCGTGAGACGACATCCCGCGGCGACACGATATCGACGACGAACTCATCGACCAGCTCGATGATCTCCGACACATTCTCGTTCATCGCCTTCTGGATCACGTCGACACCGACGTCGAAACTCTGCTCGAGCGCAGCAGCGAACCGCGCCTGCGCGATGGCGTCCCCATTGGTCACCCGAAAGGCTCGGGCAGCGTGACTGGGCGGGGTGACCTCGTCCCAGGGATCGTCCGTGTCGGTACCGACGTAACCGGAAATCACGGGCACCAGGCGCTCGAGTGCCCGTTCGCTGAGGGCGAGAAACCCGGTGCCCCAGCCGGCCCGCGTCCATGTCTGACCACCGGAAGCGACGACATCCGCTGCCTCATAGGCGGCATCGACGACGCCGAAGCCCTGAATCGCGTCGACGATGAGCAGGCGATCGCCGATGACCTGGCGGATGCCCTCGAGGTCGGTGCGATACCCGGTGCGCGAATCGACCAGGCAGACGGCGACGGCAGCGACGGCCGGGGCCAGCTGGTCGCGGATCTGTCCGGGGGTGACGCGGCCGTGATCCGTCTCCAACCAGAGCGGAGTCACCACGTGCAGGGCTTCGGCGGCGCGCACTGCGGCGAACGGAACGCTCGGAAAGTCACCGGCCGAGAGCAGCACAGATCCGGTGAGACCAAACATGGCCTGCATGAGTCCGGAGCTCGTGTTGGGCTGCAGCACGATCTGATCCGCGGCAAAGCCGGTGAGCTCTGACGCTGCGGTGCGAGCACGCAGATCCTGGTCGACCAGATGGTCGAGGCTGCCGTGGCGGGCGCGGGACAATACCTCGGTTTGGCCGAGGGTCTCAGCCACCACGGCCTCGGAGAGCGGGCCGACCCGACCGAAGTCGAGGTAGCCGGGTTCCTCACGAAAACCGTCGGTGAAGCTGAGCAGTGAATTCATGCGCGCAATTCCAATCGGTTGTCAAACACAGGGTGGCTACCCCCCGAAGCGCCGCTGCCGGCGGGAAAAGTCGCGCAAAGCCCGCAGAAAGTCGATCTGCCGTAGGTCGGGCCCCAGCGCTTCAACGAAGTAGAACTCGCTGTGCGCGCTCTGCCAGAGCATGAAGTCGCTCAGCCGCTGCTCGCCCGAGGTACGGATGACGAGGTCGGGGTCGGGCTGACCGCCGGTGTACAGATGCTGACCGATGAGTTCGGGCGTGAGGGTCTCTGCGAGGTCTTCCAGGGTGCCGCCGTGCGCGTGGTGGGTGGCGACGATGCTGCGCATGGCGTCGGTGATCTCGGTGCGGCCGCCGTAGCCGACCGCGAGGTTGACGTGCAGTCCCTTATGGCCGCTGGTGCGGGCATCCGCTGCATCGAGAGCCGCGACCAGCGGCTCGGGCAGGCCGACCTTGGACCCCACCTGTTGCACCCGCCAGTTGCGGTAGTGCGAGAGCTCCTCAGCGAGATCGGCGATGATTTCGATCAGATCGGCGAGTTCATCGCTCGGGCGCTGGGTGAGGTTGTCGGAGGAGAGCAGGTACAGGGTGACGACCGAAATGCCGAGGTCGTCGCACCATTCCAGAAACTCGCGCATTTTGGCGGCGCCAGCTCGATGGCCGTGCGCGGCGGTTTGAAACCCCAATTGCCGGGCCCAACGCCGGTTGCCGTCGATGATCATGGCAACGTGGTGAGGCATGTGTGCCGGAGTGAGCCCACGCCTCAGCCGGCGCTGATACAGCCCATAGAGGATGCCACGCGGCGAGGGTACCTGGGGTTTCTGCACACAGTTACGCTAGTCCACTCCCCGGGCGTTCGCGGCACTCGGGCCACGCCCTGCCGTATCCTTGCAGCATGGCCACCGAGCACGATATCCCCAATCTGCCGCTGATCGAGGCGGCTGACGCCCACCCTGAAGACGTCAAACCGACCTGGCGCGGCTGGATTCACGCTGGCACATTTCCGGTGACGATCGCTGCCGGCATCGTGCTGCTCGTGCTCGCTGAGGGGTCGGCGGCGAAGATCAGCTCGGCTGTGTTCGTGCTCAGTTCGATGCTGCTCTTTGGCAATTCAGCGCTGTACCACCGCTTCAACTGGCAGCCGCGCACCCGCATCATTCTCAAGCGCATCGACCACGCGAATATTTTTCTGCTCATCGCCGGGTCGTACACGCCCATCACGGTGCTCGCGCTGCCGCCGGAAAAGGCGACTCTGCTGCTCTGGCTGGTCTGGGGCGGAGCCGGGCTGGGCATCCTCTTTCGAGTGTTTTGGATTCACGCCCCGCGCTGGCTGTACGTGCCGCTCTACCTGGTGCTCGGCTATGGCGCGCTGCTGTTCATCGTGGATTTCTTCCAGGCCAACGCGGCCATGATGACGCTCATCCTCGTCGGCGGGCTCTGCTACACGGTCGGCGCGGTCGTCTACGGGCTGAAGAAGCCCAACCCGGTTCCCGGTGTGTTCGGCTTTCACGAGATCTTCCACACCTTGACGGTCGTGGCGTTTCTGTGTCATTTCGCGGCGATATTACTGATCGCCACGCATCCGCTCTACCCGTAACGGTTTATTCGGGCTTGTCGCTCGGCGTGGTCGGTGCGCTTGGGTCGGCATCGCGGGCGGCGACCTCGGCATCGAGGCGTGCCTTGATCTCGGCGCGATAGGTCGTACGACGGATGCGACGCACCACATCCAGGCAGAGCAGCAGGGTTGCCAACGCGATCAAGAAAAAGACCAGAAAACCGACGACGCCCGGGGTGACGGTGTTGGGGTCGAAGTCGGGGTCGGGAGTTGCGGCGAGCACGACGCTCAGCAGCGAGGTCATGCGTCGTCCTGGATTCCGGCGAACAGATCGGATTCGGGCATTGCGGTGTCTACTTTCGATTCGACGAGTTGGAAGTCTTCGTAGGGCCAGGCCTCGCGGACAAGATCGTTGGGCCAGAAGAAGAAGCTGCTGTCGGGTGTGACCTGGCTCGCGTGCGAGCGTAGGGCGGCATCTCGAGCTTCAAGAAAATCACCGGCGGGAACGTGCGTGGTGGCCAGCTTGGGGTAATTCTCCATGCGCTCGCGGGCTGCGCCGAGTGGCTCCAGCAGCGGAGAGTCCGGCTCAGCCACGCTCAGCGCGAGGTACATGGCATCGATGCGTTCAAGGTTGAAGATGCGGTCGTAGTACACCTTGTCGATCTGCCACGGCTGCCCGGTGTGCGGGTAGCGACTCGGGTCGGCGGCGGCACGATAGGCCTCCATCGAGACCTCGTGGCAGCGGATGTGATCCGGGTGCGGGTAGCCGCCGTTTTCGTCGTAGGTGATCAGCACCTGCGGACGGAACTCCCGAATCAAATTCACCAGCGGCTCAGCCGAGTAGTCGAGCGGAATGGCCGCAAAGCTGTTCGGTGGCGCCTCCTGGCCCTCATCCATACCGGAATCCTCGTAGCCGAGCCAGCGATGCTGCACGTTCAGCGCCTCCTGGGCACCCTGCATCTCCAGGCGGCGCAGCCCGGGCAGGTCACGCTCGGCCATGGCATGGCCGGTCAGGGACGGGTTCAGGATGCTGCCGCGTTCGCCGCCGGTGCAGCTCACGATCATCACCTCAACGCCGAGGCTGCGGTAGTAGGCATACGTTGCCGCGCCCTTGCTCGATTCGTCGTCGGGATGGGCGTGCACAGCCATCAATCGCAGCGTCACCATACTCCTCAGGAATGCCAGATAACCTTAGGCCAGATAACCTAGATACCAGCCTAATCGCTCCATCGGAAGTGTGAAATCGCCAGTGCCCCTCAACAGCACGCCCACCGGAGTTCAGTCGAGCCGCCAGCCCGAGCGCCTCGACGAATCTGACGTCGCCGCGGTACCTGCACCCGAGAGCGCCGCGATCCAATCGCGCTACGGGCGCACCCCGGCCCGCCGGGTTCGCGACCGCCGCATCCTGTGGGGGCTCGGTGGCGTTTTCGTGTTGGTGCTGGGAGCGTGGGTTCTGTGGACCGGCCTGGACGGGGCATCCACTCAGATAGAAGCGCGCGATATCGGGCACACCATCATTGATGAGCACAGCGTGAGCGTCACCTTCGAGGTAGCGCTACCGGTGAACCGCACGGCGAGTTGCGCGGTTCAGGCTCTCAACGAGAGCTATTCGGTCGTCGGCTGGAAGATCATCGATCTACCGCCCTCCAGCCTGTACAACCGGTCGTTCACCGAGGTTCTGCGCACCACCGATCTGAGCAACACGGGTTTGATTTACCAGTGCTGGCTGACCTAAACTGACGTATTCGCCTCGGCAATCGCCCGGGCGACGACTATATCTGCGCGGCCCTCAACCGGCCTTTCTGCGCTTGAGCGTATTGAAGGAGATCACTCGTGATTACCGACACAACGGTCACCTGGCTAACTCAGGAGGCCCACGACCGCCTCGCCGCGGAACTGGCGACACTGAGCAACTTTGGCCGGGGCGACATCGCGAAGAAGATCGAGTCCGCGCGAGAAGAGGGTGACCTCAAGGAGAACTCGGGCTACCACGCGGCGAAAGAAGAGCAGGGCAAGATGGAGGCGCGCATTCGCACGCTCACCCTGTTGCTGCGCACCGCCGAGGTCGGCCACGCCCCAGAGAGCAACGGCACCGTCATGCCGGGCACCGTCATCACGGCCACCATCGCCGGCGACGAAAGCCGCTTTCTGATCGGCAGCCGCGAGATCGCCGCCAACAGCGACCTGGACGTGTACAGCGAGCAGAGTCCGCTCGGCGCGGCGATCATCGGCCTCAAGGTCGGCGCCAAGACCAGCTACACCACGCCCACTGGCAAGGAGATCACCGTGCAGATCTCGAACGTGGAGACGTTCACCGGCGCCTGACTCCCCCGCCGAGGCTCGGCTGCCGATTCGCGCCGATATTGGGGCTCAGGTTGTCCACTCGCTGCACTTGGCCTTCCCCTGCACGCGAGGTGCCATCTTTAGCCCCTTGAGAGCTCGCCAAGGGGCCAGAAGTGGCACCTCGCGCGGTCAATGCACAACGCATGAGGCGGCCCGCTTACAACGCTGCTCAGCCAGCAGCAATCAACTAGCAGCCGACGGTCGACAGCGCTGGCGGCAGCAGCTGCCGCCCGGCCTGTCTGTCTGTCTGTCTGTAGGTCTGTCTGCCTAGTCGACCGGGCTAGTCGATCTGGGGGTCGTAGCCGGCGGCGCGCAACGTGTCGACGACGTGCTGGCGGTGTTCGGGCCCGCGAGTTTCAACGCTGACGTCGAGTTCGACTTCGCTGATCTGCAGGCCGACGCCGTGCCGGGTGTGCAGCACCTCGATCACGTTGGCCGTCGCCTCCGCGAGCAGCTCGGAGATTCGAGCCAGCTGACCTGGACGGTCGGGCAGCATGATGCGCAGCGTCAGGTACCGTCCCGACGCGGCGAGGCCGTGGCTGATCACGCGTTGCATCAGCAGCGGGTCGATGTTTCCGCCCGAGAGGATGGCGACGGTCGGCCCGGTAGGGGTGATCTTGCCGGCCAGGAGGGCGGCGACCGCCACTGCCCCGGCCGGTTCAACCACGAGCTTGGCGCGTTCCAGCAGCACCAGGAGCGCGCGGGCGGTGTCGTCTTCGGTGACTGTGACGATCTCGTCGACGGCGTCCCGAACGATCTCGAGATTAAGCAACCCGGGCCTGGCCACCGCGATGCCATCGGCGATGGTTGGGAGCATGTTGATCGTCACTGCTTCGCCGGCGGCGAGGGAGGGCGGATACGCGGCCGCGTTCTCCGCCTGCACCCCAATCACTCGGATGTGTCGCCCCTCCCGGGCGGCACGCTGCTTGAGCGCGCTGGCCACTCCGGAGATGAGTCCGCCACCGCCGATGGGAACAATGACTGTCTCCAGGTCGGGAACCTGATCGAGAATTTCGAGTCCGAGCGTGCCCTGCCCGGTGACCACATCGGCATGGTCGAACGGCGGGATCAGGATCGCGCCGGTCTCCCGGGCGTATTCGGCTGCGGCGAGCAGCGGTTCGCTCACGGTCGTTCCGCGCAGAATGACCTCTGCTCCGTAGTCCCGCGTCGCTGACAGCTTCGGCAGCGCGACTCCGACGGGCATGAAGATGGTCGCCTTGATGCCGAGCTCGCGCGCGGCGAAGGCCACGCCCTGGGCGTGGTTTCCGGCCGAGGCCGCCACGACGCCACGGGCTTTCTCCGCCTCGGTCAGTTTCGACAGTCGGTTGTAGGCACCGCGAATCTTGTAAGAGCCGGTGCGCTGCAGATTTTCACACTTGAGGTAGACCGGCGCGCCCAACACATCGGCAAGGTAGCGCGAGCTCTCCATCGGAGTCACATCCGCAACCCGGGCGACGACCGCGCGAGCGGCCTCGAATTCGGCGAGGGTCGGTCCGACGAGGGTGGTCTCTGGCATGTTCTAGTTCTCCGAACTATCGTGCGGGGCGCCGGGTGCGCTCGAATCTGTAGGGGTGACGCGCGCGGATGCCCCCCGCAACGTGAGGAGGGTCCCCGGGCGCAGCCGTGCTGTGCGCGCCGGTGCGCCAGACGGGCGATATCCCGGTCGGCTTTGCGGCACGGTCTGCCAGAGCACCGATCCGGTCGTCGGCACCGTCGGCACCGTCGGTGGGCTCGACCGCCAGGTACCCCCAGCAACGTAACTGGTCATCGCGTTCAAAACCGCGGCCACCGGAACGGCGAACAGAGCGCCTGGAATTCCGGCGAGTAAGGCACCGGCAGCCACCACGAGCACGACGGCAAGCGGATGCACCTTCACCGCGGTTCCCATAATGAGCGGCTGCAGAACGTGTCCCTCGACCTGCTGCACGAGCAGGACGACGCCGAGCATGGCCAGGGCGATGGCCCAGTTGTTGAAGATGAGCGCGATCACAATCGCCACCGATCCGGTCGCGACCGCGCCGACGATGGGGATGAATGAGCCGAGGAAGACCAGAATTCCAATCGGGATGGCCATCGGCACCCCGAGCAGGGCCGCGCCCACTCCAATGCCGACCGCGTCGATCGAAGCGACCAGAATTTGCACCTTGGCGAAGTTGCCCAGGGTGGTCCAGCCTGCGATTCCCGCACCGTCGACGGCCGCGCGGGCCCGTCTCGGGAAAATTCGCACGATCCAGCCCCAGATGGCTTTGCCGTCGATGAGGATGAAGAGCAGGCTGAACAGAGCCAGCAGCAGGCCGGTCAGCAGGTGCCCCAGGGTACTCCCGACCGACAGAGCACCACTGATGAATACCGCACTATCCTCCTGGAGAGCCTCCCACCCTTGCTGCACGTACGTGTTGATATCAGTCTCGGAAACCTGCAGCGGTGAGCCGGCCAGGAACGCCTTGAACGAGTCGAGTGATCGGGTGAGCCGTTCGCTCAGCCCAACGGTGCCCTCGGCGATCTGCGTCGACGCGAGGGTGACCAGACCGGCAACGAGCACCAGCGTGCCCACCATCGCCAGCGCCACAGCGACGCCCTTAGGCCAGTGATGCCGCACCAGGAATGCCACAAACGGAACCAGGAGCGCGGAAACCAGCACGGCCACGAGCAGCGGAATGACAATCAACCGCAACTGAATAACCAGGAAGACCAGAATGGCGATAGCGGCGGCGATCACAATCAGACGCCAGGACCAGGCCCCAGCCAAACGGATGCCGGCCGGCAGATTCTCGTCGACACCGTTGACAGCGGGGGTAGAGGTCACGACCTCGATCGGCGTGACAACGAGCTCGGATCCGGCGAGATCAGCGCTCTCCCGCGCGCGCTCCCGCGCGCGCTCCCGCGCGCGCTCTGCCGAACGCCTGCGACGCAACCGTAGCAGCGCGCGTGCACCTGGATTGCCCGTGGATTCGCTCACTCAAACAGTCTAGGACTGCCGTCAGGACTGTTGCTGCGCCACACTGGCGGTCTCCACCCGCTCGGTCGAGACCGGTGCCCCGGTGAAGTTGACAAACACGTTCTCGCCCGCTTTCGGGTGCACGCGCACGCCGTGCTGAAGAAACAGAATGGTGCCGTCGGCCAGGCGCAGGGTCGTGCGGCGGAGCGACCCAAGAAAGCTGGAGGTGACCACGGTCGCCGCGAGGCCCTCGGCTGCGAACTCGATGTCTTCCGGGCGGATCGAGACCGTCACGGGTCCGTCGGGCGTCGCCGGGTCGATCAGGGGCAGGCTCGTTCCATAGACCTCGGCTCGAGCCGAGCGCACGAGACCGTCGATGCGGTTGCTGAGCCCGACGAAGTCGGCGATGAACGGGGTGGCCGGACGGGAATAGAGTTCTTCGGGCGTGCCGACCTGCTCGATATTGCCGGCGCGCATCACGGCGACGCGGTCGGCGACCGCGAGGGCCTCATCCTGATCGTGGGTGACGAACAGGGTCGTGATGCCAAGTTCGGTTTGAATGCGTCGAATCTCGTCGCGCAGCTGCACGCGCACCTTGGCGTCGAGCGCCGAGAGCGGTTCGTCGAGCAGCAGCACACGCGGTTCGGTCACGAGTGCGCGCGCGAGCGCGACCCGCTGCTGCTGGCCGCCGGAGAGCTGGTGTGCAAAGCGATCGAAGTGGTCGTCGAGGCCGACCATGGCCAGGGACGCTGCCGCCCTGCGGCGCCGCTCGGCCGGCTTGATCTTTCGCATCCGCAGCCCGAATTCGACGTTTTCGCCGGCACTGAGGTGCGGAAACAGCGAGTACGACTGAAACACCATACCCATGTCGCGTTTGCTGGTGGAGAGTGCTGATACGTCGATGCCGTCAATGGTGATACTGCCGGCATCGGTGGATTCCAGCCCTGCCAGCACGCGCAACGCCGTGGTCTTGCCGCTGCCACTCGGGCCGAGCAACGCGACACATTCGCCCGCGTGCAGGGTGAGGTTGAAGCCGTCCAGGGCGCGCATTCCGGAGAATTCTTTGACGACGCCGGTGAATTCAACGACGGTTCCCGGTCGGGTCGGTGCGGTTGGCTGCTGGGCTGTCAGCTGCTGTGAATTCATGCTGGACCTTTCACTGTGGTACGGCGGCGCGATGTTCGGGTGCGCGGGGCACCGAGTCGTCCTATAACGAGGAGCAGCAGGAAAGCGAAGGCGAGGGCCAGCAGCGAGAGAATCACGGCCGTGTACGGGTCGACCTTGCTCACGACGACGAGAGCGGTTTGCAGGTTGACCCGGTTCAGCAAGGATGCGATGGTGAATTCGCCGAGCACGACGGCCACGGCGATGAAGGCACCGGCCAGGATGCCCCGGCGCAGGTTGGGTACGAGCACCCGCAGGAGCACACTGCCCCAGCCGGCCCCGAGAGTGCGCGCAGCTTCGGTGAGCGTTTTCACGTCGACGCCGTCGAGGTTGGATTGAATGGCCCGATAAGCGAAGGGCAACACCGTAATGCCGTAGGCGAAGGCCAGGGTCCACACGCCGCTGCCCAGCATTCGAGCCACAATGGCGTAGACCGGCGCGAGCCCGACCACAAGCACAATGGCCGGAATGGTGATGGGCAGAATACAGATGAATTCCAATACTCGGCGCAGCCGGGGAAAACGGATGTGCACGAGCAGCATGGTGGGTATGAGCAGCAGCAGCACGATCAGAACGGTGCCAATGGCCAAAGCCACCGAGTTGCCGAGCGCTACCAGCACCGGTCGGTACACCCCGGTGAATCCGCTCTGAAACAGGGCGACCCAGCGGTCGACGTTGTAGCCGCCGACCAGCCCGGCACGCAGGGTGAATTCGATCATGGCCACGATCGGCACGGCGAAGATGACCCCGACCACGCCGAGAATGATGGTGCGAACCGTGCGGGAGGGCGCGTGAGCCACACCGTTGGTGGTCAGTCCGGTCATTGCTGCCACCGCGCGGCCCGTGACTGCAGCGCTGAATAGCCGACCATGACGACGGCCATCACCACGATCATGCCGAGGGCCAGCGCGCCGGCCAGGTTTTCCCGACCGAGCAGCGTCTCACTGGTGAGTGCGGCGCGAATTTGCAGGGGCACAATCTGCGAGCCCTGACTCACCAGCGCCGCCGCGGTGGCGTAAGAGGAGAACGCGTTGGCGAACAGCAGCAGCAGGCTGCCGATGAAGGACGGCGCGAGCACCGGAAAGGCGATACGGAACCAGTAGCTGGCTGTGCTTCCGCCGAGAGTGGCGTTCGCCTCGGCCCACTGCGGTTTCAAGGCTTGCAGGGCGGGCATAAAGGTGATGATCATAAGCGGAACCTGAAAGTAGATGTAGGGCAGGATAAGGCCGGTCGTCGAATACAGCCAGACGCCGTTCTCAAAAATATCCAGGCCGAAGGTGTCGCGCAGATACAGGGTGACCATGCCCTGAATGCCAATGGTCGCGACGAAGGCGAAGGCGAGCATGACGCCACCGAACTGCGCCAGCACCCCGCTGAGCGAGTCGATGGTGGTACGCAGCGGGCCGTCGGGGCGAGCGCCGAGCAGGGCGTAGCAAACCACAGCACCGACAACGGCACCGACGACGGCGGTCAGCGCCGACAGCCAGAAGGAGTTGAAGAAGGTGGTGAGCACGACGGGATCGCCGAGGGCCGCGACCGTGGCCAGGGTGAAGGCGCCGGTATTGTCGAAAAAGCCCGTGCCGATGGCAATCAGGGTCGGCACAGCCAGGAACAACAACACATACACCGCGAAGGGCAGCAGCCCGAAGGCTGCTGCCCGACCACGGATGTTACTGGACAGCGGCAGCCCACTTCTCGCCGAGCAGCGTTGCCGCTGCGGTGCTCTGGTCTTCGGTCGGAACGACGGTGTCGCTCGGCGCCTTCGGCAGCGCATCGAACAGCTCGCTATCGATGGTGCCGGCCTCGGCCATGGCCTCGGCGCGCGCCGGGCGGGCGCCGCCCGCAAGCCACAGGTTCTGTGCTTCATCGCTGTACAGGAATTCCTGCCAGAGCCGCGCTGCGGCGGGATTGGGAGCATCCTTGTTGATCGCCTGGTTGTAGTAGCCGGCGTAACCGGTGCCGTCGAAGACGACGACCTTCCAGTTGCGCTGGCCCTCCAGCTGGGCACCGTAGCCAACGTTGAGGTAGTCCCAGTCGAAGACCACCGGGGTCTCACCGGAGGCGACGGTCGCCGTCGTCGGGTTGACCTTCAGAAAGTTACCGGTCGCATTGAGATCGGAGAAAAAGTCAATGCCGGGCTGAAAGTCAGCGACCGTTCCGCCACTCTGCACGGTGGCGAGGCCGACAGCGGCAAACGCTGCACCAGCCTGGGTCGGGTCACCATTGATGGCCACCTTTCCCTTGTAGTCGGCGCCGAGCAGGTCGGTCAATTCCTTGGGCTCCGGAACAGCGTCGGGGTCGTAGCCCACCGACAGGTATCCGCCGTAGTCGCCGACGTAGAGGCCGGAGGCTTCCTTGAGCGCGTCGGGAATGTCGGCCCAGTTGGCAACCTGGTACGGCGCAAAGCGGTCGGTACTGGACAGGGCCACAGCCAGGCCGAGGTCGAAGACATCCGGTGCCGTGTCCTGGCCCTTGAGGTTGTCGGCGGCCTGGATCTCTTCGGCGCTGGACCCATCCGGGGACGCTTCGTTGATCGTGATGTCCGGGTATTTCTCGGCAAACAGGTCGAGAACGGCGCCATAGTTCGCCCAGTCACGCGGCAGCGCGATGACGTTCAGCTGACCTTCCGCGATGGCGGCTTCTTCGAGGCCTGCCAGATCGCCGAAGGCGCTCAAGCTGGTGGCGGTCGCTGCGTCGACGCCCGAGGCCGGAGCCTCGGCGGCCGGTGAACAGCCGGTGAGCGTGAGGGTGAGGGCCGCTGCGGCGGCCAGGGACACCATCAGAGTGCGTTTGAGTGACAATTTTCCTCCATTATGACCGGGTCCGGAGCGTTGGATTACTGTGCAAACGCTACGGGTGAACAGGATATGGGGCAGGGTGTGCCGGTCGCCCGACAATACGAAGGCTACATGGCTGCCACATGTTTTCCGGGTAAACACCAGGTGAACGGGGGTGCAGCTAGAGTGAGACGAATGGTCACGACAGTTTCCCCCGCACTGGCGCGGCGGATTGCGCTCGCCGCGCAGGGCTTCGGCGCGCGACCTGGAGCGGCCGTCGGCATCCGTCAGCTCACGGGTCTGGTGAATCGACTCGAGCTGCTGCAGATCGACTCGGTCAACGTGTTCGAGCGCAGCCACTACCTGCCGGCCTTCAGCCGACTCGGCGCCTATGACAAGGCCCAGCTTGATCGGTTGACCACGGGTCGCGAGGCCCGCTTCACCGAGTATTGGGCAAACGAGGCCTCCTTTCTACCGGTCGATGTCTGGCCGCTGTTCCACTGGCGCATGCAGAACTATCGCGACCGTTCAGCGCGCACGCCCGACGACTGGTCGAACGCCAACCGGCCGATGCTCGATTGGCTCCTGGCCGAGCTCGCCGCCAACGGCCCGATGCGGGCCAGCGCAATCGAACACGACGCCAACAAGCGGAGCGGGCCCTGGTGGGGGTGGTCCGAGGTGAAGACCGGGCTGGAAATTCTGTTCCGCTGGGGTGATGTGGTCAGTGCCGGGCGCATCCGTTTTGAGCGGGTCTATGCCCTGCCAGAGCAGGTCTTCTCCCCCGAGCTGCTCGGCACTGAAATTTCTGAAGCGGATGCCCACCGCGAGTTGGTGCGCCGCTCGGCGCGCGCGCACGGGATCGGCACCGTGAAGGACTTCGCCGACTACTTTCGGCTGAAGTCGGCGCCGGCACTCTCAGCCATCCTTGAGTTGGAGGAGGCCGGCGAGTTACTCCCGGTGGAGGTTGCGGGCTGGGGCGCGCGCGCCTGGCTGCACCGCGACGCCCGGCTGCCGCGGGCCATGGACGCGCAGGCGGTCTTGTCGCCGTTCGACCCGGTGGTCTGGGAGCGTGCCCGCGCCCTGCGGCTGTTCAATTTTCACTACCGCATCGAGATCTACACGCCGCAATCAAAGCGCGTGTTCGGCTACTACTCACTGCCGATTCTGCTGGGCGACATGATCGTCGGCCGGGTCGATCTGAAGAACGACCGGCAGGCCGGCGTGCTCCGGGTGCAGTCGGCCTGGGCTGAGCCGGCGGCGCCGACGGATACCGCGGGTCGGCTCGCGCAGGTACTGCGGGAAGCCGCGCTCTGGCAGGGACTTGAGGAGGTCGTCGTCGCGCCGCGGGGAAACCTGGCTGGGGGTCTGGCCGCCGAACTGCGGTAGATCTCGCCGCCGGGTTACGCCCCGATGTGCGGGAAAACTAAATCAGAACTTGCTGCCCATGGCGGTCAGGCGCTCTATGCGGTCGGCGATCGGCGGGTGCGTCGCGAACAGCTTGCCCATGGCGCCCTTCTTTAGCGGGTCCGAGATCCAGAGGTGGGCCATCGAGCTGTTCTGCTTCTGCATGGGGCGACCGTATTCGCCCAGTTTGGCCAGGGCAGAGGCGAGCGCATCCGGGTGGCGCGTCGTCAACGCGCTGGTGGCATCCGCTAAATATTCGCGCTGGCGAGAGATGGCGAGCTGCACGACGGTCGCGATGAGCGGGGCCACGATCATGGCCACGAGCCCGAAGACCATGACGACGGGGTTGCCGTTGCTGTTGTTGCTGCGACCGAAGAACGCCATGCGCAGGAACATGTCGGAAATGAAGCCGATCGCGACAACGAGGCCGAACACGACCATCGACACGCGAATGTCGTAATTGCGCACGTGGCCGATCTCGTGGGCCATGACGCCTTCAAGTTCGGAGTCGTCCATGATGTCGAGCAGGCCGGTGGTGGCGGCGACGATCGCGTGCTGGGGGTCGCGACCGGTGGCGAAAGCGTTCGGCGCCGGATCATTGATGATGTAGACCTCGGGCATCGGTGTGCCGGTCGTGATCGACAGGTTCTCCACGATGCGCCAGAGGCGCGGGTGGTCGGCCTTGCTGTTGACCCTGATGCCGCCGCTCATCGAGATGGCCTGGCGACCGGCGGCGTAGTACTGAATGATCACGTAGAGCGCCGTGATGACGACGGTGGCGATGAGGATGCCGTAGCCGCCGGCACCATAGACGGCGTTGGCCAGCCAGCCGAGCCCCGCAATGATCACGAAAAACAGGATCATAATGAAAACGGTGTTGCGTTTGTTCTTAGCTATCGCGCTGTACATCTGCTAAGTCCCGTTAGAACTGCACGCGGGGCGGCTCCGCAATCGCTGCGGAATCGGCCACCTCAAAGAACTCGCGCTCGGTGAATCCGAGGTTAACGGCGAACAAGTGGTTCGGGAACACCTTGATCTTGGTGTTCATTTCGCGCACGCCACCGTTGTAGAAACGACGCGCGGCCTGGATCTTGTCTTCGGTGTCGACGAGTTCGCCCTGCAACTGCAGGTAGTTCTGGCTGGCCTGCAGCTGCGGGTACGCCTCGGCGACGGCAAAGATGCTCTTCAGCGCGGTCTGCATGTGATTCTCAGCAGCGGATGCGTCGGCCGGGCCTTGGGCAGACAGCGTCTCGGCCCGAGCCTTGGTCACGTTTTCAAACACGTTCTTCTCGTGTGCTGCGTAGCCCTTGACCGTTTCGATCAGGTTGGGCAGCAGGTCAGCACGACGCTTAAGCATCACCGTGATGTCGCTCCACGCTTCGTCGACGCGCACATTGAGCGTCACGAGCGAGTTGTAGGTCGACCACAGGTAGATACCAGCGATGGCGACGAGTGCGACAACGATCAGAACCGGGATGAGCCATTCCATGGCAGCGTCTCCTTGCAAATTGGCTTTCTAGGGTGGCACGGAGACATGAACTAGCGACAACGACCCCCGTGCGTACCTGCCAATACTAACCGCGACCCCGGAGGCTCCCACCCGCTTCCCATCACACTCCAAGCAACCTCAAGGCGTGCGGGGATTTCCCAAGGCGGCAGGGAGAGCGCGGTCAGCCGGGCTCTTCGACGTCGACCAACACCTCGTTGCGACGCAGAAACCACGGTTTGAACGGCGGGTCGAATCGGGCGAATCTCGGTGACCCCAGGGCGGTGAGCCCGGCGGCGGCGAGCGCCGCGCGCAACTCCTCGACATGCTGTTCGTAACGAGTCTCACGCCAGCGGCCACCGAACCGCAGTGCAGCGACCAGTGCGGACGGTACCGTTCTCAGTTGCACTTTGGGGTCGGTGGGTTGCGGCGCCGTTTGCGCCGTCAGCTCCTCGGGCAGCACGAAAGCAACCTGGAACTGCGCACTGCCCACTCGATTTGACGGGTGCGTCACAGGCTGTTGCAGCACGGGCGCGGTCATCGCGATCTTTTCTACCGCACCGGTCTGCACCACTGGCGCGGTCATGGCCACCTTCCGGCGGGACTGGTTTGCCCCGCTGATGTAGGCAAACAGGTATCCGAAAGCACGGTTGCCGGCGTCTTCGAAAGGGCCATCCGTGGTGACTTCGGCCAAGAGATGGGCTGGGTATCGGCGAAGTTCGAAATCGTCGTAGGAGTGCAAAACGTGGTAGGGCTGCTGCTTGGTCACGCCCCGAAATTACTGCAGGTGGCTGGGTACCCGCTTTCAACGTGAAGCACCGCGGAATCGCCCATTGTGGGCTTGACAGGAAATGTGCAGCGGCGGAGAGTTCGGACATGGTGAACACATCCGCCCCCGCGGTAGACGTGACCGATTTACACGTGCGACGGGGAAAGCATCCGGTGCTGCGTGGGCTTACCGTCACTGTTCCCCGCGGAGTCGTGGTGGGGCTGCTCGGCCCGAGCGGATGCGGCAAAACCACGCTCCTGAGAGCGATCGTCGGCGTGCAGGTGGTGCAGTCCGGCACAGTCACGGTGCTCGGCCTGCCAGCTGGCGCCGCCCCGCTTCGGCACCGCGTGGGCTATGTGACACAGGATGCGAGCGTCTACGACGACCTCACCGTGCGGCAGAATCTGCACTATTTTCGCGCCGTGCTCGGTGCCCCGCGCCGGGACGTCGACCGGGTGTTGGCCCTGACCGATCTCACGGCACAGGCCAGCCAGCTCGTCGGATCGCTCTCCGGCGGACAGCGCAGCCGGGTCTCGCTGGCCGGAGCGCTGCTCGGCTCTCCCGATCTGCTCGTGCTCGACGAACCGATCGTCGGACTCGACCCCGTGCTGCGGGTCGAGCTGTGGACACTGTTCCATCAACTCGCCGCCGTCGGAACGAGTCTGCTGGTCTCCAGCCACGTGATGGACGAGGCCAACCGGTGCGACCGGTTGCTGCTCATGCGGGACGGCGAGATTCTGGCCGATGACACTCCGGCGGGGCTGCTCGCCGCGACCGGAACCAGCGATACCGAGGGGGCGTTTCTGGCGCTGATCGCGCAGCATCCGCTCGGCGAAGCCACTGGGAGCGTCTCATGACGCCGCAACGCACCCTCGCGACGGCCGGCCGGGTGCTCAGCCAGGTGCGACATGACCCGCGCACGATCGTGCTGCTACTCGTGGTGCCGAGCCTGCTGATCGGGCTGCTGGCCTGGATTTTCTCGGACACTCCCGTGTTCGCCACGATCGGACCGGGCATGATCGCCCTGTTTCCGTTCATCGTGATGTTTCTCGTGACCAGCATCACAACCCTGCGCGAACGCCGCACCGGCACGCTCGAGCGGCTACTGTCGATGCCGCTCGGCAAGGGCGACCTGATTCTCGGCTATACGCTCGCGTTCGGGCTGCTCGCCGTGGCCCAATCGGCCGTCGCGGTCGGGTTTGCGGTGTGGGTGTGCGGGCTCGAGATCAGCGGATCGATCTGGTTGTTGCTCGCGGTCGCGGTGGCCGATGCGGTGCTCGGCACGTCCCTCGGCCTGCTGGCGAGCGCGTTCGCCCGAACGGAGTTTCAGGTCGTGCAGTTCATGCCGGCGCTGGTGTTTCCGCAGATTCTGCTCGGCGGCATTTTTCTGCCGCGCGAGCAGCTCCCCGATGTGCTGCGAATGATCAGCGACTGGTTGCCGCTGTCGCACGCGATCGATGCGCTGCAGGCGGTCGCGGCCGATTCGCAGGACGCCGCCTATGTCGGCGGGGAAGTGCTCATCATCGGAGCGTGGGTTGTGGGCGCCGTCGTGCTCGGGTCGGTGACGCTGCGGCGGCGCACGCCGTAGTTGGCCGCCTCAGCGATTGGTCAGCGCATGTTGCAGCCAACGGTAGCTCGACTTGGGCGTGCGCGTGCGGCGGTCGTCGGCGAAGTCGACGTGTACCAGACCGGTCGGCTGGGTGTAGCCGTCATCCCACTCGAATCCGTCGAGCAGCGACCAGAACGCCACACCGGCGAGGTCGACGGCAGCGGCCGGGGCTCCGGTCGCGGTGGCGTCGAGGGCGGCCACGAGGTGTTCGGCCAGATAGTCGATGCGGGCGGGATCGTGCACCTGGTGGCGGGCATCCGCCTGGTCCCAGAAGGCGCCGCCGGCTAGTGAGAGGTAGACGGGGGGCAGGTCGGGGTAGCGTTCGGCCAGTTCGGAGAGCGCCACGGCGAGGTACCCGGGAGCGTTAACGTCGCCGGTGGAGGTCGTGGGGTGTTCGCGGAACGGCTCGAGGTGGAATGGCCATGAGGTGACGGGGATCGGCTGGCCGTCGGGGGTCTTCAGCACCGTCGCACCGGCGGCGATTCGGGCCGGCCCCGTGTAGCTCAGCCCGTAGAAGTCGAGCGGCTGCTGGATCGTGCGCAGGTCGGCGGGGTCTGCTTCGAGCAGGGTGCGTAGTTCGACCGCGAATGGTTCGAGCGGGTCTGGATAGTGGCCGAGCAGCACCGGGTCGGCGAACAGGCGGTTCTGCAGCAGGTCGTAGAGGACCGCATAGGAGCGGTCCTGATCGCGGTCGGTCGCTGATTGCACCGGGGTGTGGGAGTTGACCAGACCGATGCGTCCGCGCACGTCGGCGGCGCGCAGGCCCTGCACGGCAAGACCGTGCGCGAGCAGCTGATGGTGCGCGGTGGGTAGCGCGTCGAAAAGCAGGGTGCGACCGGGTGCGTGGGTGCCGAGCGCGTAGCCCCTGGTGGTGACCGTGGCTGGCTCATTGAGGGTGACCCAGGCGTCGATGCGGTCACCGAACGCCTCCCCCACGGCATGGGCGTAGTCGGCGAAACGGCCGGCGGTGTCGCGGTTCAGCCAGCCGCCCCGCAGGGCAGCCGGCAGATCCCAGTGCGAGAGAGTGGCGGTAGAACGGATGCCGTCGGCCAGCAACGCATCCAGCAACCGATCGTAGAACGCGAGTCCGTTGCGGTTGAGGGGGCCGCGGCCCTCGGGCTGCAACCTGGTCCAGCCCAGCGAGAAGCGGTAGGCATCGACGCCGAGGTCGCGCAGAATGGCGGCATCCGCTTCGTAATTCTTGATGTGGTCAGCCGAAACGGAGGCGTTCGAGCCATCGCGGATGCGTCCGGATCTTTGACTGAAGGAATCCCAGACGCTGTCGCCACGGCCGCCGTCGCGAGCGGCTCCTTCGATCTGAAAGGCGGACGTGGCGACGGCCACCTCGAACCCGGTCGGCAGGCCATCGCCGAGCTCGCCGGCGCGGTGTTCCCAGTCCCGGGCAGCGACGGCGCGTGTGGAGGCGGGGGTGCGGGGCGTGGGATTCATCAGGGTGCGGCTCTCTTCGGCGGTCTCATGCTGGGCATCCGCTTCGTATAAAGGGTGTCATGTTTACCGGCGGGCGGCGACAGCGAGAAGAATTCCCTCGGTTTGTTACATTCTGCGGGCGCGGGAGGTTGACTTTACCGCCCTCTGCCCATCAAATTGGGGCAGGGGGTGAGTCATGTCCGAATCGACTCGGGTCGAAGCATCGGGCGCAACGGCGCGTCCGCGACGCTCCCGCAGCTTAGCGGCCGTCGTCGCCCTTCTGCTCGGGTGTGCGATCGTCCTCGCCGGGCCCATGCTGGCGACGGCACAGGCAGAGGAAGCCGTAGTGACCTCGACGATTCAGGACGACCCCGTGGAAGCAACGCCGGAGCCGAGCCAGGACGTGAACCTGCAATCCACAGCGCAATCCACGGCGCAATCGACACCGGAATCGACACCGGAATCGACCGCACCGGCCACTGAAGAACCCATCCCGAATACCACGACCGATCCCACAGTGGCGACGAGGCCGCTGATCGAGAGCCCTGGAAACGGACAGTTCATCGGCAGTAACCGCACCACCGTGTCGGGGTCGAAAGCCGCTGGCCAAAGGATTCAGCTGTTATCGCCGCGCGGCGAGGACGCCCAATGCATCTTCCCCCCAGAAGGTGTGTCGCTGGATGAAGATACATCGACCTCCTGGAGCTGCAGCAACCTCTACCTGCAGAACGGTCCGACGATCAAAGTGCGCGTCGTTGTAGCCGGCGATTCCACACTGAGCGACGAAATCACGGTTGCCGTTCTGGGCGCACCGACCGTGCTGGGCGGTCGCACCGGCTCCGAGTCCGACGGCTGGGTGCGCGGAACCGGGCATCCCCAAGCCACCGTGACGGCATCCCTGGAGAACGGCGACTCGTGCTCCAGCGACGTCGACAACTCGGGTGCCTGGGCGTGCCTGTTTGCGGGCACGCTTGCGAGCGGAAGTCTGGAGGTGACAGCGAGCCAGCGTTCGACCTTCAGCAGCCCGTCGTCGTCCAATTCGAGCGACCCGATCAGGATTGTGTTCGACTTGCAAGCCCCCGCTGCTCCCGTTGTCACGACTCCTCGCGAGGGCGCCCAGGTGCCCGTCGCGGGAACCGAATACACCGGCACCGGCGAGACCGGCGCAACCGTCACCGTGTTCGCCGGCGCCTACTCGGTCTGCACCGCCGAGGTAACCGCCGGGGCGTGGACCTGCTTCGCCGGGGGCGTGGCTGCGGGTTCGTACTCCGTCATCGCCGTGCAGCAGGATTCCGCCGGCAATGTCGGACCGGGCAGCACCCCCGTGACGGTCCGCTATGCCGCTCCGAGCACCGCCACACCGACACCGACGCCGACCCAGTCCGCCTCGGAGACGCCAGCGGTCACGCCGGCTCCGAGCGCATCGGCTTCGCCGTCGCCCGACGGTGCGGTTGGCATACCGGGTGACACAGCGGAGCCGACGCCTTCCGCGGCGCCCCAAACGCAGGAACCAGCACCGGAAGCCGCTGCGGAGGAGTCGGCGGACGACTCGGCGGGGGCATCCACTTTCACCGGCCGGTGGGATGACCCGACCCGCTTCGCACTGCCGATCGGGCCAAGCGGCACCAGTTCGCCATTCCCCTGGTTGCAGGCCGGGCTGCTCGCCCTGGGCTCCCTGGTGCTGATCGCTCTGCCGCTGCGGATGCTCGCGGGCACCATCTCCCGTATGCGCGGCGGCCGTCCGCTCTGGTCAGGGCCAACCCTGGCGGGTCGCAATCGGGTGCGCGAAGAGTACGAGGTGGCACCGACCGTGCGACTCAATCGGTGGCTGCGCGGTGGCGCCGCGCTCGTCGCCGCCGCAACCTTCGTCATGCTGTCCGGACCGGTGGTGGATCAGCCGGCCTACCTGCGCCTCCTGGTCGCGGTGACTATCGGGCTGGTCTTGGTCAACGGGGTCGCCATTCTGGTGCCGCTGTGGTGGAGTTCCCGCGTGCTGGAGCTGCGCGGGGCGGTCAGGTTTCTGCCGCGCTACCTGTTGCTGATCGCGGCCGCGGCGACCGCCTCGCGCGTCTTCGACGTGCACCCGGCCCTGCTGTTCGGCCTGCTCGGCAGCGTGAGCCTGTTAGCCAAAGCGGATGCTGGTAGCGCGCAACCGACGCCGGCGCAGCGCGGCCAGCTTGCGGCAGTGCGGGTCGGCGCCCTCTCCCTGTTTGCCGTGCTCGCCTGGTCACTCGGAGCACTTCTGCCCGCCGCCAATGATTTCACGACCTCGCTCGTGGCGGAGACGGTCAACACGATCGTGCTCGCTTCAGTCGGCTCGGCCGTGCTCATCCTGGTGCCGATCGGTCACACCAGTGGGCGCAGCATTCTCGCCTGGTCACCGCCGATCTGGACCGGCCTGACCGTGGTCGCCTATGGAATTTTGTTCGCCGCGCTGGCCCCGGCGATCGATCAGCTGCAGAGCAGCGGCTCTGGCACGGTGTTGTGGATCGTCGCCGCGAGCTTCGCGGCCCTGTGCGCGAGCGGCTGGGTCTGGCAGCGCTTCGTCGCTCCCGCGCAACGCTGACCCGGCGGAGGCAGTATCGTACAAATGTGCGCCTTGGAGTCCTCGATGTCGGTTCGAATACCGTCCACCTGTTAGTTGTCGACGCGCACGAAGGCGCCCCGCCGGTGCCGATGGCCTCCGACAAGAGCGTTCTGCGCCTCATGCGGTACATCACGCCAGAGGGTGCCATCAACGACGAGGGTGTCGCGGCGGTGCTCTCTGCGGTGCAGCATGCAGCGGATGTTGCCCAGCAGCACAGCATCGACGAGTTGTTGCCGTTCGCCACCTCGGCCCTGCGCGACGCGACCAACGGTCCGGAACTGCTCGACCGGGTCGAACGGGAAACCGGTGTCGCCCTGCAGGTGCTGTCGGGCGAGGACGAAGCCCGGCTGACCTTCCTGGCCGTGCGGCGCTGGTATGGCTGGTCGGCCGGCAACATTCTGCTGTTCGACATCGGCGGTGGATCGCTCGAGATCGCGGCCGGCGGGGCTGAGTTTCCCGAGGTAGCGCTGTCGCTGCCGCTCGGCGCCGGGCGCAGCACGATCGGTTTTCTGCACCACGATCCTCCCCTGCCGGAGGAGGTGTCTGCGCTGCGCAGGCATGCGGCATCCGTTTTGCGCGATGCGGTCGGTGCCTTTGCGCGGCTGCCGGCACCGCACCACATCGTCGGGTCGTCGAAGGCGATTCGATCACTGGCCCGACTGGCCGGAACCACCTCGGACGGCGTCGGCGCCGCCGATCGCTTGCGGTTGGGTCGCGCGGAGCTCGATGACTGGGTGCCGCGTCTCGCGCGTATTCCTGCCGAAGCCCGCCCGGCGCTGCCCGGTATCACCGCCGACCGCACCTTTCAGATCGTGGCCGGCGGCATCGTGCTCGGCGCGGCAATGGCCGCGTTCGGGGCGGCGGAACTTGAAGTGTCACCGTGGGCGCTGCGCGAGGGTGTCATCCTGCGCTATCTCGACCGACTGAGGTAGCATTTTCGCTCACCGACCCTGGAGCGATTCGCATGCGAAAACTGACCGCCGGCTTGTTCATGTCCCTGGATGGCGTCGTGGAGTCGCCGAACCTGTGGCAATTCGACAGCTTCGACGAGGAGCTGGGCGTTGAAATGACGGCCATGATCACCCGGGTCGACACCGTATTGCTCGGCCGGGTGGGCTACGAACAGTGGGCCGGTTACTGGCCGAACGCCGAACACGACGACCCGTTCGGGGCGTTCATCAATCCCGTAGAGAAGTTTGTCGCGTCGCGTACTCTCAATGGTGACCTGGCCTGGCAGAATTCCACGCTCATTCCGGGTGATCTGAACGAGTTTGTGACCAACCTGAAGAACACCGAGGGCGGTGAAATCTCGGTGGTCGGCGGTATTTCGCTCGTGCGGCAGCTGCTCTTTGCCGGTCTGCTCGACTCACTGACCGTTATGACGCACCCTGTGATCGCAGGCGTAGGGCGTCACCTGTTCGAGCCGACCGACCCGGTCACCCGGCTGACGCTGCAGACATCTTTATTGACGAGCAGGGGAAACGCCCTTCTCACCTACGGCCTGCGCACCGACTGAAGGGACACCAGCATGACTTCATTGCCGACACCGATCGACCGGCCCGAGCTTTTTCAGAGCCCTGCCTTCGCGCAGGGCATGATCGCCCCGGCCGGGCGCACCCTGTACGTCGGCGGGCAGAACGGAACAGACGGCACCGGCGCCCTGGCCGACGGGCTCGGCGCGCAAACCGAACAGGCGCTCCGCAACGTGCTAGCCGTGCTCGCTGAGGCCGGAAGCGGGCCGGAGTATGTGGTCAAGCAGACGATCTATCTCGCGACCGGAATCGACCCCGGGGAGGCCTATGCCGCCACCGCTGCGGCGTGGGGCAACCGCCGTACCGCGGTCACGGTGCTCGCGGTCACCCCGGCACGGGTGGGCGCTTTCGCGGAGATCGAGGCCGTTGCTGCGGTCCCTGCCGGCTGACGCACGGACTGTCACGTTGTTTTGGTGTGGTGCCCCCCATTTGGACTTGAGACCATTTGGGAGGCCAATGGCCACCCGCGAGCAGGCCACTTCCGCATAAAATCAACGTTTTTTGGTCACTTGGGTAGTGGTACAACCACGTCATTTTCCTACCTTTGTGGGCAATGTGTGCGCAAAATGTGGGCAAGTCCGAGGGCATTTTTCGGTGCGTTTGCTTGGGTGCATCAGGACATCTCTGACGGTCATCGGGACATTCCTGACAGGAAATAGATGACGGTGTGACGCGTCCACGGCGGCGTCAATTCCCAATGTCCTCCCGAAGTTCAAGGCTCACGATCGGACGCTCGGTCAGGGTGCGCAGGAACGGGTCCGTGCTGGCGGCCTCCCACGCGGCCATGCTGACTATTCGCACGTTCACCTCGCGCCCCAGGCTGGTGCCCGCGAGGCGTGCCGCTTCATTGACCGCACCACGGGGCGGGTTGCCGACAAGGAGTACATCGATATCTGCCGGAGCGTCCCCCGGCTCCCCCGCACGGCGGGCGGCCCAGGAACCATAAATGAATGCCTGATCGATTCCGGATATCCCTGACAAATTCTGAGGTATCACCACAGCCGGCCCGTACGTCAGGGCAAGCAGCTCCGCGAGGGGCCGAAAGGCCGGCGTATCAGCGCGCACTCGCACCTCGACAGACTGACCGCGCTTCTCCGTGCTGGCAAGTCCCATCTGGACGATGCGAGAGACTTCCCGGTGAGCGCTCGCATACGGCGACTTAGCGGCGCGCGCAAGTTCCGCAATCGTAAATGACCGATCCGCATTCAGAAACAGCCGTGCGAGAATTTCTCCCTGCGCATCTGACCGGAAGAGCGGGCTCAGCGCTGGCGCCTGTATGTTCACATACGCGATAATACTATCGGCTATGTGGATAAACAAGCCGGGAGCGTTGGCATGGGCACTCGGCACAACAACGCATGCTGGAGTTTGTGCCGCAACAGAGTCTTGGGTGTTTCGTAAGTGGAACCCCATGCGGGAATCCTGATCCGATTCGCCACGGCATATCCAGGAGCGTCGTGCGGCGTCTGGAGTACGGCATTGATCTATGCCGTCGGCGCCATCCCCGCCGCGATGGCCTGCAGGGCGGCGATGTGGATTTTCATGGCCGCGGACCCAGCCGGTGTCGCAGTCAGCCAGGTACGCGGCCGGTTGCCCACGTATCCCTTGCGCACCACCAGATAGCCCGCCGTCTTTAGCGTGCTGATCGCTTTACTCAAGGCTGAGTCGTCGGTTTCCAGTAGATCGCGAAGGGAAGAGAAGTCAATTTCAACATCTGACCGCAGAGCGGCCATCACCGAGAAGCGCAGCGGTGTGAGCAAGGCATCGTCTAGATCGTGCCGAGGGTGGCCGGCCATTCAAGCTTCCCGGATTAAGGCGGGCCTGAACGACGCAACTACCAACGGAGCTGCAACGCAGATACCACCAACGAAGCCAACGATGGTGAGATCCCAGTCCGTGCGGGCAAGCACGGCGGCGAGGGCATTCATCAGGAGAAAAGTACAACCAAAGGCGATCCACTGGACGCGGCCCCACTTTTGGGCGAGACGAGATAAACCCCAACGACTATCTCGCGTGGACATAATCGCAAGAATCAGCGCCGCGCTGGCTATGGACCAAGCAATGGACGAGGACAACCCTGCTGCTGCGCCGAGCACTCCTAGCCAGGTCCCGAGCACAAGTGTCACCACACGGGCGGTCACGCTCAACGGCGCCAGCAATGTGGCGGCCGAGCGGCGAACACCGGCTTCCCGGGCCCGCAGAGCAGACCGGAGCGCCAAGGTACTAAGCGGCAAAACGGCAAGTGCAACGATCCCGACCAGAATTGGCAACGAGATCTCACCGGGAAATAAGGAAAGCAAGAGAAGCACTACCAGCGCGAGCGCAGACGCAGTCGAGACCCGCCGTCCGTGACGGCGAGTCTCTCGAGTATGCTCCGCGGGCAGCTGATCGCGTAGTCCTATCTCGAGCATGGACGCTACAAAAAAAGGAACCAGGAGCAAATGAATAATGTTGAGCCTGGGTATTTCGATGCCGGGACTCACGGCCCAACCTTCGGCCGCCACGCTCGCACTACTCAAGATCAACGTCAGGGCGCAAGTGAGGGTTGCCATAGCCATCCATGCTTCAGCAACGGCTCGAGTGCGCGCGTCGATGGCCTCCCCAACCCGGACACCAACGTGATCCCCGGCTTTCAGCAATGATCGAGCATGAGCCGTGGCTCCGGAAACTGTCATCCCATCGCGAGTGTCTTCAGATTGATCGCTCATCTTGTATCCCCAACTGGTCAAGGCCCAATCCATTACTGTCAATATAACATATAGTTTCCATCTTGCAAGTGATGGGGCGGTGTCGCTGATTCTGTGTAAAGCAGCGCGCTGCGGCGCTCTTTCTGACATGAGGGCTGCGCACATAGCCGACCGCCGAACGAGGACGTCCTCGCCCCCGGCCGTGTCAGCCGTAGCCGCGCCGGTGGTCCGGTTGGCGGTCTGGCCAGCGCTGTCGAGCGTCGAGAGCAGGAGTGGGTACCGCCGTTAGCGTCCGAGCAGCCGGGACCAGAAGGAGCCAGTCGATTTTTCTTTCACGTGCCCGGCGCATTGTTGGTTGCGTGGCACACCGCGCATGACCTGATCAATGTGCTGACCGCAGCCCGCCCACGTTGTCTTTTGGCACACTTTGCACGTTACGGCACGACACATAAGGATCTCCATTCAATTCGGTGAACTAATCATAAAATAATACACCAGGGGGTATTCTGGCCGGGTGGTGACAGGACGGGCCGCCTGTGAGCCTGCTGCGAAGCGGTTTCGCGGGGGCGCGAGGTTTAGCGGGTGGCGATACTGGCGCGCACGTCGTCCATGTTGAGGTTCTCGACGCCGGTAATGAGCTCTTCCAGGCTGGCCGCGTTCAGGGCGCCTGCTTGGGAAAAGACGAGTACGGAGTCCCGAAACGCCATCAGCGTGGGGATGGAACGGATGCCCGCGGCTGCGGCCAGTCCCTGTTCCGCTTCGGTGTCGACTTTTCCAAAGGTGATTGCGGGGTGTTTTTCAGACGCCGCGCTGAATGTTGGGGCGAAACTGCGACACGGGCCGCACCACTCGGCCCAAAAATCAACCAACACGATGGGACTCTGGGCAATGGTCGCGTCAAAGGTGGTCTCGGTGAGATCCGTAATAGACATACACGCAGACGATACCCTTAGGGGTATCTTGCATACCGTGCGGGGTATGTGTGAGACTGGGGCACATACCCACTACACGCCCCAATTCGTGTCGGCGTGGTGAGCCCCGACCTTTGGAGGCCACGATGATTTTGACCCAGTACTACCTCAACTGCCTGTCTCATGGCTCGTACCTCGTCGGTGATCCGACGAGCGGTCAAGCCGTCGTCGTGGACCCCCGCCGCGACATCGACGAATACCTCGCCGATGCGCAGGCGAATAACCTGACCATCATCGGCGTGATCAACACGCACTTCCACGCCGACTTCGTCGCCGGTCACCTCGAGCTGGCCGCAGCCACTGGCGCCTGGATCGGCTACGGCACCCGCGCCGAGACCGAGTATGAGATCCGTCACCTCGTCAATGGCGAGAAGATCTCGCTCGGCGAGGTGGAACTAGAAATTCTCGACACCCCCGGGCACACCTGGGAGTCCATCAGCATCGTCGTTCGTGAACACGCCAGCGATGCCGTGCCCCATGCCGTCCTCACCGGCGATACCCTCTTCATCGGTGACGTGGGCCGTCCCGACCTGGCCGCATCCGTCGGCGCCGATCCCGACCAACTGGCCAGCGCCCTGTACGCGTCGATCCACACGACGCTTCTCGCCTTGCCCGATACGGTGCGTGTTCTCCCCGCCCACGGCGCTGGTTCCGCCTGCGGTAAGAACCTCTCCGACGAGCTCGAATCCACCATGGGCAACCAGCGCCTGACGAACGCGTCTGTGCAGCCGATGAGTGAAGACGACTTCGTGACGATGATCCGCAGCGGTCAGCCCGCAATCCCCGGCTATTTCGCCGTCGACGCGATGATCAACCGTAGCGCGCACGACATCATAGGTTCCACCAGCGAACTGGCACCGCTGAATCTGACGGATGTTCGCGCATCCGTTGAGCGCGGGACCCGCGTTCTCGACACCCGCAGCCCCGAAGACTTCGCCCTCGGGCACTTGGCCGGGTCCATTAACGTGGGGCTGGACGGACGCTTCTCCGAGACGGCCGGAATGGTCATCGAACACGACGACAGCATCGTGATCATCGCCGATTCCGGCCGCGAAGCCGAGGCCGGAATGCGGCTGGCCCGCATCGGCTTCGACTGCGTTGCCGGATATCTGACAAACCCGGCGCAGGCGTTCACCGACCTCGGCCCGCTGGTGCAGGTCGGTGCGCGGGTCGAGCTTTACGACTTCGAGGCTCTTCGCCGGGACACCGCCGCAACGATCCTCGACGTACGCAATCCCGGCGAGGTCGAGCAGGGCGCGATCCCGGGCTCCCTGCGCATTCCTCTGGCCGAGCTGAGCCAGCGCCACGCCGAAGTGCCCGCCGGACCCGTGATCATCCACTGTGCCAGTGGCTGGCGTTCGAGCGTCGCCGCGAGTGCGCTGCGGGGCCTTGGCCATTCGGACGTCACCGACCTCATCGGCGGCTATACCGCATGGGCTGCCCAATATTCAGTGAAAGCCTGATGGAGATGACCCGCGGCTGAACACCTAACCAACGTTGGCTTCACGGCAGACACGATCGCCAGCGGCCTGCCTCAGTGGCAGGCCTCCGGGCTGCCAGGCATTGTTCCGCTCCCGCACCAAACTGAAACGGATTTACTATCTCTGACACCACGCACACCGTCAACCCCTCCCCGTCACCAATTGGGGCAGACGAATTCCATCAGTGGGTTCTCCATCATGAAGACCTGATGATCATCGATGTGAGGGATGGCTCGGAGTTTGAAACCCGGCATATCCGGGGTTCGTATCACGTGCCGCTCCACCTGCTCAAAGAACACGCTGAAGAGTTTGCGGCGCAGCTGGCCCCCCGGGTTGTGCTGGTGTGCCAGTCGGGTCGACGCGCGGAAGAAGCGCGAAAGAATCTTGACGCAGCTGGCCTGAGTGGTGCTCGCGTGTTGACCGGTGGTGTGGCGAGCTATGCCGCCGCCGGCGGCGATATTACCAGCGGTCGCTCCACTTGGGCCATGGATCGACAGGTACGCATGACGGCCGGATCCCTAGTGATGGCGAGCGTGCTGGCGGGAAGGTTCATCCATCCGCAGTTCCGTCTTCTCGCCGGCGTCATCGGTGCCGGCCTCACGGTATCGGCCGCCACCAACAGTTGCACGCTGGGGCGAATTCTGTCCTGGATGCCCTGGAACCGCCCGGTTTCCGAACCCACGAAGAGTGACATCCTCGCTCAGCTGGCGCCGCACGCATGATCCTGGCCGCGCTGCTTCTGGGAATGATCGTGGGTGCGCTGCTCGGCCTGGTCGGCGGAGGCGGGTCAATCCTGGCCGTTCCGGCCTTGGTCTACGGTGTCGGGTTACCCCTCGAGGAGGCGATACCAACCTCGCTGATTGTCGTGGGAGCCGCGTCGGCGGTCGCCGTGCTTCCGCGACTGCGCACCGGCGTGAACTGGCGTCTGGCTGGCATCATCGGCGCCGCCGGCATTCCCACCGCCTACCTCGGCACCCTCGCAAACCGACTGATTGACCCTCAGATTCTGCTCGTCGCTTTTAGCGCGATCATGGTCATCGCCGGCGTGCGAATGTTCTTTGCCACCCCCGCCGCAACCGGCCCCTGCGCGCTGCCCGGCGGCGGAACCCGGTGGCGCAGTTGTCTGCCCCGTGCGCTGGCAACGGGCACCGTGGTCGGGTTCCTGACTGGGCTGCTCGGCGTCGGCGGCGGGTTCCTCATTGTTCCGGCACTGGCCCTCGTGCTCGGACTCCCCATGGGCGTCACGATCGGCACGTCCCTCGTGATCATCGTCATCAATTCGGTCGCCGGCTTCAGCGCCCACCTGAGCGACGTGCAGATCGACTGGGCCGTCACCAGCGCCTTCGCGGGCACCGCCATGCTTGCATCCCTCATCGCGGGCAGACTCAGCCGAAGACTCCCCGACCGCGTTCTCAAAACAAGCTTCGCGATCCTTGTGCTCTGCATCGCCGTGTACGTCGCGATTCGCGCCGTCGCTGGCTAGCTCTCGCGAATGGGATCAGGCGAGGGACAGGAAAAGTTTTTCAAGCTCATTGACACTGAGCTGCTTGGTTTCCCCATCCGCGCCGCTATCGATGAGACACTCCTTCATCGCCGACGAGATGATCGTGAACCCCGCCCGGTCAATGGCACTCGAGACAGCAGCCAGCTGGGTGACCACGGCACGACAATCAGCGCCGGACTCAACGGCTGTGATGACGGCGCCGAGTTGCCCCTGCGCGCGCTTGAGTCGATTGAGGGTCTTGCGCAGGTCGTCGCTGGCGTGGGTCGCGGGTTCGGTGATCCCCATGAGGGTGTGCTCCTGTTCGTAGGCGGATGCGAGGCTGGTTTTGTCTAAGACCAGGATACCCCTTAGGGTATCAGTATATTCAAATATGGCAGCAAGCGTTTCACGATGAAAAGTAAATGAGGGCTATTCGAATGCGTGACCAACGCACCAGCAGGGACGAATCATCACGGCGTGCCCCTTGGCGCGGCAAGCTGGCCGGGCTCGGCGGGGACCTGCGTCGCTGGCCCTCGCGCCGCTGGTGGGTTGCCCTGGCAACAGCACTATTTACGGTGGTCTTCATTGCCATCCCAACGGACTTGATTGACACGCCATTCTTTTCGCGACAGATCCCGCCGACCGCCTGGTCGTGGCCGGTGCTCATCCTCAGCGCGGTCTTGACGGGCATGGTCACCGCCACCTATGTGGCGCACCCGGAAGGTGCCCCGCCCAGTAGGGCGGCCGGACGATTGGGCATGGCCGGTTGGCTGGCAACGTTCTTCGCGGTGGGATGCCCCGTCTGCAACAAATTGGTTCTCCTCGCTCTCGGCACAACCGGGGCGATGCAATTCTTCGAGCCGGTCCAGCCGTATCTGGCCGCCGCGTCCATCGTCTTGCTCGGCTGGGCTCTCTATGCGCGCATGACTCGAGAAAATTCTTGCGGTCTTCCCGCTCGGACCGCTGCCGTGACAGAGATCCTTGATCGTGTTCTCTGACCTACAAACTTGGTCGACTCGACGCTGGATAATCGCGGCCCCCGTTGCCGCAGCCGCGTTCATTGCTTTTGTAACGGGCTACGCGCCCCGGGCGGACGACGCAGACGGTGCCCTGTGGTGGACGGTCGCGGCCACCACACTCGGAGCGAGCTTGATCGGCTTGATCGTTGCCAGTTATATCGGCACCCCCATTGGCGCCGACGCAACTCTCTGCGACACACGGTGGCCAGCTCTGGGTCTGATCGCGCTGTATCTGACCACCGAAGCGCGCTCCCTCGACCCGATAGTGAGCGGTGCTGCGCGCCCGGCCCTGGCCGCCGCTGCCCTCGCCCTGTTAATCTGGGCCCTGCGCGAACGATTGGTCAGCGAACGCCGAGCCGCCACCCGCCGCGAATCGTCAAAGTCCACTGAGGGTGAGGTCTGCACTACCTGCACGCCCTTGTTCCCGCGCTCCCGGAAAGTCGGTCCCAGGCCGATCACACTGCCAGCCACTGCACGCACCGGTCAGGATACCCAGCCATGAAGAAAGCACTCACCGGCATCACAATCGCCGTGGCGGCACTGCTCAGCATGGCCGCCTGCGCGAGCCCCGCGCCGGCGCCCTCCATCGCTGTCACCTCCAGTACGGTCATCATCGATGTGCGCACCGCACCAGAGTATGTCGGTGGACACCTTCAGGACGCCATCAATATTGACGTGCAATCCCCGGACTTCGACACGCTGATCGCGGCGCTGCCAATCGACGGGGACTACATCATCTACTGCGCCACCGGAAACCGATCGGCTGCAGCAGTCACCCGCATGGCCAACCTCGGATTGACCACGCTGACCGATGCTGGTGGCATCACGGACGCGTCTGCCGCCACCGGACTGGGCATCGTCGTCGACAAATAAGTTCCCTATGCCCGCACTTGCTTGATACCCCACGGGGTATACTGGAGACTTCAGCTCGACCAACTAAGGAGTCACTATGTGCAGTCCCATGCGATGCGACAATTGCGGAAAAATCACTTGGACCGGATGCGGCATGCACGTCGATGAGGTTATGGCCGACGTCCCAACGAGTCAGCAGTGCACCTGCGCCACCCGCCCGAACTCCTAACCACCCGCGGGCGTCGCGAAGTTCTTCACTACCAAAAGATCGTGTCGATCTCGAAACTTGCGAATACGACGCCCGCCTACGGTTCCCTGCCGCCACTCACGGGGTTCCCCTGTGAAACGAGGAGCGAGGCCAGCCATGACTCTGCGACTGGGCCCAAACCCGTGTCGCTCAAGGTTCCGCTTGCGGTCGTTTTTCTGACGGCCCTGATGCCTCGCAGCGATGTAACCGCGGCTCTCTTGTCAGCAGCCGATCGCGGACTGCGAGAATCAGTACATGACCTCCATCGATCACGCGGCGATGCTCCTTGGGCGGGAAAAGGGTCTCGAAGGGATCACGCTGGGGTAGAACCTCAATATCGTCTATTACGCGGCTCGTGAGGCCCTCAGCATCTTTCGTTCGAACGGGGGCAGCTAATGACGACCTGGTGGGACGTCGCTCTGAGCGTGCTCGGCGGATTGCTGGTGCTGTGGCTGGCCCTTGTTCTGGTTCTCTGGATCGAGCAACGCCGGCATCCTGGCGGTGCTTCACTTCGTGATCTCCTGCGCCTCGCGCCCGACGTCGCCCGGCTACTCAAACGCCTCGCCGCCGATCGAACCGTGGTGATCGGCGTTCGAATCTGGATCGCGGTGCTTTTGCTCTACTTGCTGTCGCCGATCGATCTCATTCCGGATTTCATACCCGTTCTCGGTTACGCCGACGACGCCGTCGTTGTCGCGATCGCTCTACGATTCGCGACTCGTCGGGCAGGCAGCGATGCGGTAAAGCGACATTGGCCAGGAACACCCGAAGGGCTCTCAGCCGTGCTACGACTCGCTGGCTTGCAACCCTCGCCGTAATGCTCGCGTTCACTGAACGATCCGAAACCGTCGAGCGGGCGTCCCGTTGAATCCGCCGAACCCCTCACGGGACGGACCTCCGGCCGATTGACGCTTGGAAGCGGATCAGGTATCCATCCGGGTCCTGCACGAGAAACTGAGCCACGCCAGCCTCGGTACTGCCTATTCGGTACCATTTCGTCTCCGGGTCCATGAAGAGCGGCCAGCTGGCAGCACGGAGAGCACTTTCGAGCGGTTGGAGCGACGCGACAGTGATTTGGAAGTTGATGCCACGACCGAATGGGTGCTCCAGCGCCGCCGGTATCCAGTTTCGTCCCGTGCCCCGCTGCTCGAGCATGATGTGCGCCGTGCCGCTGGTAATGTAGGCAAACCCGTCTTCGGGGCGACCGTACAATACTTCAAATCCGCAGAGACGGCACCAGAAATCTAAACTCTTATCCAGCGATGTGACCAGGAGCTCCGGGACGAGGTCTGGACCCGGTGTGGTTTCCGCGCTTGTCATGGATTCACCGCAGTTCTTTTCGGAACCAGTGGTTTGCGTACGGGTCCGCGTTGTGAGCTTCGCCCTCGATGAAGCCGAGGGAGGCATAGAGACTTCGAGCCTCAAGCAGGTCGGTTCGCGTGTCTAACTGCAACGCGACGAGCCCCAAGGCGCGGGATTCGCGTTCCAGAGTCTCCATGAGAAGGCGCCCCACGCCCTTACCACGGGCCGTTTGCTCTACGAAGACTCTGGTCACCTCACCGATCGCGCCCGGGCGAACCCTCATTCCTGCGCAGCCGAGCACGGTGTGCCCCTGGCGGGCGAGCAGAAGGAGCCCGGTTGGAGCGATGAGGTCATCACTGGGGTACCCCGCCTGAGCGGCCAAAACTTCCTGCCGAGACGCGCGACGCCCGTGGTAGCGACCCACAATGTCCTCGTAGTATCGAAGAGACACGCCCTCGGCTTCAGCGGACGTGGGGGTTGCCGTAGAGATAATAATCGGCAACGCGTGCAGCATGCCTTCCACACTACTTCCCGAGCCATCACGCGAATTTCGCGCGCCTCGTTCACGAGTGATGCCCGTAACCCGAACCCTTATCGGACTCCTAGGAATTGGAAGATCACACGGATACATTTACACCATGACTGGCAGACGGATGATTTTGTGGGTCGGCAGGCACCAGGTCGGGCTCAGCCTTGCGATGGTCGTGCTCTGGCTAGCAAACGCAACGATCCAGATAATTGCGATCGCGAACGGAGATACGGGAACCAACGGAGGGCATGTTTTTAGTCTGGTTCTCGCTCTGCTGCTAGCCGTCCTCTCAGCTGCAAGCGCGGTCATCGCTTTGACTGCCAAGACGAAAAAGACCGCAAAGGATCAGACGCGTCGAGCTGACCCGTAAGCCCAACCCCTTACGGGAAAGGCGCAAAAGTCAGGAAGTCAGGATTCCTCCCGTCACATCCTCCAAGGTTCGCTAGGAGGTGATTGGGATTGCCACCGGATTTCACCATCTTTCCTCGAAAACGTCGCCTGTAGCGCTTGATTTTGTGCGACGCGCATGGACGCGCGATTGGCCGGGAGAATGTGTGCCGTGAAGCGGTGGACTCCGTTGGATCGCAACCATTCGAGCATGGCCTGGGCTGCTTCGGAAGCAAACCCGCGTCCCGGCCAGCTCGGTGAAGTGACCCAGGCTGTGTCGGCGGTGAGCCTCGTCCCGTCATTCTCTACAGTTGCTTGGACGAATCCCACTGGCTCTGCTCCATCACGCTGAATGACGATCCAGTTCAACCACCACTGCGAGCGGTCCGCGGAGTGCCCCCACGACTTGAGCGGCATAACGGTTTTCTAACTCCCTCAGTGACGGCGCTTCCCCACCAGTGAATTCGTACAAAGAGGGATCGGCTAAAACGTTTACCATCGACGACGCGTGCGCAACCGACAGCGGTTCCAACAGGAGGCGCGCAGGTGTCAGAGTTTCAGCTGTCGGCGGCATCTTCATCCATTGAGACTGGCACAGTCCTGCAGCTCGGGGTTGGAAACCCGAAGGCGGTGCGTCAGCGCGGCGCTGTGGCGACGACTTCGACCTTTGAACCGGCTTCATCTTCGAGGTACGCGGCGTAGTGGTCGGGGCCTCCTGCGTGGGGGTACCGATCCGCGTATAGCTCGGTCCAGCCGTGGGTTGATGCCCGACCGACGATGCGGTCGACATCAGCTGAAGTCCCTCCATGGAGGGCAATGTGGTTCATTCCGGGACGGCGACGATCATGCTCATCGGCGGAGACGGCGGGCGGTCGAGTGACGACTATGTAGACCTCGCCGCATCGCCAAGAGATGCCAGTGTTCCATTTCTGATCGATGGACCAGCCGAGCACCACAAGCAGCCAGCCCCACGATGTTCGCGTGGCCTGCCGCGGGTATTTCGGACAGCGGAATTAGTGGATTCTTCTACGCTGCCAATGCTGGCTGTTGATAACCGTAGTGGACTTCATTCGGCCTTCGGTAACCGAGCGCGGAGTGCCGGCGTCGACTGTTGTAAAACCCTTCGATATAGCGGATGACGTCGCTGCGAGCTTGTGATTTCGTTGCGTAGGCGGTGCGGTACACACGTTCGTTCTTGAGCATGGAGAAGAAACTTTCGGCCATGCTGTTGTCCCAGCACACGCCGGTCCGGCCCATCGAGGAGCGCATCCCCAGGCCGGTCACCAGAGCCCGAAAATTGGCCGACGTGTAAACGCTGCCCCTGTCGGAATGCCAAATCGCGTCCGGCTCAATNGCGGTCGGAATGCCAGATCGCGTCAGGCTCGATCAGGGTCGTCGCGGCGGCGTTCCGGAGGGCGTCGGCGACGAGTTCGGTGCGCATGTGGTCGGCGATGGACCACCCGACGACTTTCTTGGAATAGCAGTCGATGACGGTGGCCAGATAGATGAATCCTTGCCAGGTGTGGATGTACGTAATATCGCCGACGAATTTCGCTCCGGGGCGGTCGGCGGTGAAGTCGCGTTTGACGAGGTCGGGCATGTTCGCGGCCGCTTCGGCATCGGCTTCGGTAGTGATGCGGAAGGGCCGTGGTTGGCAGGCTACGAGGCCGATTTGGCGCATGAGTTGTCGCACCAGCTCGGGCGAGCACTCGGTCTGTTCCGCGGCAAGGTCGGCGTGGATTCGGCGGTATCCGTAGGTGCCGTCGGACTCCTCGAAGAAGTGTTGAATGCGGGAGATTAGGGCCTCTCTGCGGGCCGCGGTCGCGGACTGCGGCCGGATTGCCCAGTGGTAGAAACCGGACGTGGACACGGCCAGCCAGAGACACATTTTCACCACCGAATTCCGGTTGGTGGGCTCAGATTTTTGGGAGTCGATGTATTCGTACTTGCTCACTACCGCTGCTCCCGCGCGAAGTAAGCGCTGGCTTTTTTCAAGAAAGCGGTCTCCGCCCGCAGCTCCTGAACTTCCCGCTCGAGCTCCTTCAGTCGGGCCCGTTCCGAGACCGTCAGGTCCGCTTCGGTACCGCCGTTGGCCTCGCGGTATTTGTTGAGCCAGTTCCGAAGAGACTCAGCGCCGACGCCATACGCGGTGGCCACGTCCTTGATCGGCTTGGAGGTGTTGATCACCTCACGGCACAGCTCGTCTTTGAACTCCTGGGTGAAACGCCTGCGTGCTGCGGTCATGCTGATCTCTACTTTCAGTGAACCCTCATTTTAAGAGGGCCCACTGTCCGAGATATCCGCGGCAGGTCAGCGCGCTGTCCAGGTCACCAACCCAAATCTCGATGTGATGCACCCCAACTGCCATGTCATCATCGTTCCATAAACGTCACGGGTGCCTGTGCCACGGAGGAACCCCGCGCGGGACGTCTCGACGCAGCGTTATTAGTCGCAAGGTTGACAAGCGCCGTTCGGTTGAACTGAGGCACGCAGTTCAAGACCAATAGGCTGATGAAATGCCAGAACCGATGGAAAACTTATGGCCGCCCTTTGGACTCACAGTCACCTGCGGCCCGGTGACCTTGACCCCTGTTCGCGACTCCGACCTGCCAAGCCTCGTAGCGCTCGCCCAGTCCGGGATCCATGCACGGACCGAGATGCCGTTCGGGTTTCCGTGGACCCTGGGGTCCACGGACGAGGTTCGGCTGAGACTCATGCAGTATCACTGGGCGCAGCGAGCGGCGATGGAGCCGGCGCCCTGGACGCTTGAGACCACGGTCCGATTCAACGACGAGATTGTCGGTTGCCAAAGCATTTCCACCAGAGACTATCTGATCACTCGAACGGGTGAAACGGGGTCCTGGCTGGGCGAGAAACATCACGGGCAAGGAATCGGCACCCTGATGCGTCAAACCATTGCGGCCTTCATGTTCGACCATCTCAAGGCCGCCGAGGTCACCTCGGCCGCCTTTACCGACAATCCGGCGTCGCTCGCGGTATCGCGCAAAGTTGGCTACCAGGACAACGGCGTCGACCGCCTCAAAAGGCGCGACGGCGAAGTAGCCCTGAACAAGAAACTAGTTCTAACGGCAGAATCGTTGAGCCGCCCCAGGCTTCTGTTCGTCGGTCGAGGGCTCATTGGCCGGCTTTAACCATGTCCTGCAAACTCCCAAGCGTCTGGGTGTTGCAACGACCAGTAGAACCCAAGCGCCGACTGGAAACAGGGCCACCAGCCACTATGGAGGGTGATCAATATGGATGATTGGGCGAAGATACGCCAGCTGTTTTCAACGGGCCAGCACTCGAAGCGCGAGATCGGCCGACTCGTCGGCGTCTCGCGGGGAACGGTCGATCGGGCGTTGGAGTCGGACCGGCTACCGAAGTATCAGCGGGCCGCGACGGGGTCGAGTTTTGACGCGTATGCGGCGCAGGTCCGGGTGCTGTTGGCCGTGACGCCGCGGATGCCCGCCTCGACGTTGGCGGAGCGAGTCGGCTGGTTGGGGTCAGCGTCGGTGTTCCGAGACAAGGTCGCCGCGATCCGACCGGAGTATGTCCCGCCGGACCCGGCCGATCGGCTGGTGCACGAGCCCGGCAAGCAGGTGCAGTGCGACCTCTGGTTTCCGCATGAGCCGTCGCCGCTGGGCCATGGACAGGAGGGCAAGCCGCCGGCGCCGTGCCGCTCCGGCTGACCTGGGACAACGAGACTGGCATCGGCAAGGGCAAACTCACCGAACGCACCGCCGCGTTCGCCGGGACCCTCGGCACCGAGATCAAGCTGCTCAAGGCCCGCGATCCGGAGTCGAAGGGCATGGTCGAGCGCCGCAACCGGTTCTTCCGATCGTCGTTCATGCCGGGGCGGCATTTCGCATCGCCGCAGGACTTCAACGAGCAGATCGCTGACTGGCTGCCGCTGGCGAACGCGCGTCATTCCCAGTCGCGGCGGGCGCGCCCGATGGATTTAATCGAGCAGGACCGCGCGGCGATGCGCTCGCTGTCGCCGGTGGCGTCGGATGTGCTCTTTCGCAACACGGTGCGCCTGCCGCGGGATTACTACGTCCGGTGCTCTCCAACGATTACTCCGTCGCGCCGGCGATGATCGGCCGCTTCGTCGATGTGACGGCGAGCCTGGACACGGTCAACGTCACCCACAATGGGGTGAACGTGACGTCTCACGAGCGGGAATGGGCCCGCGCGCTGACGGTGACCGACCCGGAGCATGTCGGGCAGGCCGATGTGCTGCGGCGCCAGTTCCAGCCGCTGCGGCATCGCCGACCGCAACCGACGGTCGCGTTCGTGGAGACGGCCAGCCTGGCGTCCTATGACCGGTTGTTCGGCGTGGATACCGGCCCTGAGCTGCGCGACATGGACATGGACGTGGTCGAATGAGCGGCGCCTCGGCTTCACAGATCGAGTACTACGCCCGGGCGCTGCGCGCGCCGAGGATCGGCGACGCGTTCCGCCGCCTCGGCGACCAGGCCCGCGATTCCGGTTGGTCGCACGAGGAATACCTTGCCGCGGTCCTCTCCCGCGAGGTGTCCGAACGAGAAAGGCTGCGCCGAACGCGACGAGCGCCAACCCCTTGTCGTAGCCGTTGGTCATGCCACTGAAGCTGCGGCCCTCATAGCTGGCTGCCGGCACCGAGATCACCGTGCACAATGCGACTCGCAAGGAGGACTACCCCATCCGGCAGAACTTCTCACAGCGGCAGATCGACATGCTGCTCGCGGGCGGACTCATTGCCTGGCTGAACGAGAGGAGCGCAAACCCGGCCCGCGATCGAGACTGAACCGTGCCGTTTGAAGGCCCGTCCCCAGCGGGCCCGACAGCGTGATCTGGATTTGATGACCCGGTTGTCGTAGGCTCAAAGTCATCTCTTCGTGAAGGGAGCCCTGCCACTGTGACGTACGTTATAGCTCTTCCCTGCGTCGATGTGAAAGATCGGGCCTGCATCGAAGAATGCCCGGTCGACTGTATTTATGAGGGCGAACGGATGCTCTACATCCACCCCGATGAGTGCATCGACTGCGGTGCCTGTGAACCGGTATGTCCAGTCGAGGCGATCTACTACGAGGATGACGTGCCGGAGCAATGGGCCAATTACTATAAGGCTAACGTCGAATTCTTCGACGGCATCGGCTCCCCGGGCGGGGCCGCCAAGGTGGGCACATTTGCCAAGGATCACCCCTTTATTGCTGTACTACCGCCGCAGGCTGCCGCCTGAGGCACCCCTTTCTCGATCGCGCACCCCCCGAACTCCTATGGGTCATCGATTTGGGGAACTCATCACCGAGTCTTTGCCACCGTGAACAATACCGCCGCGTCTTCTAATGCTTCGAGTGCGTGTCGACCCTCCGGCACGATCAGCAGATCGCCCGGTGAGCCGCTCCAGGAGTTCGCACCCGAGATGAGGACGACGCGTCCGTGCAGCACGAAAAAGGTCGCGTCACCGGGATTCTCATGCTCATCCAGCTTGGCGCCCGCACGCAAGGCGATCACAGTCTGGCGAAGCGTGCGTTCGCTGCCTCCGTACACGGTCTTCGCACTTCGGCCGCTGCTGACCTGCCGGGCATGATCCAACTCGTGACGCACAAGAGCAGTCAACGACGACTTCATCATGAGGCACCTCTCTTCGCGCGGCACTGCGCTTGCTGATGTAATCCCCAGCATACTGTCGCCTCCAGACATTCCCATGTGGCGAGCGCGGCTACAGAAGCCGAATCCTCCGCCCCTTCTGTGATTAGATCGACCAGGCGAACCGGAACTTCTCTGGCAGTTGGTCGGCGTCGGCCGACCCGTAGTGATCGAGTTCCCAGCGTCGAACTGCAAGTACGGCCTGGATGATCTGAGGTCCGAGAATGTGGGCAGCGAGTTCGGAAGCGGCGAGAGCGTCGAGTGTTACTCCCAGAGCGGAGGGAAGCAGCACCGTCGCCGAGGCGAGTTGCTGCTCTTCGGTCTGGTCGGCCGGATTCGTGGTGACCTCCGCTGGAAGCGCCGTCGATGACCGGATGCCCTCGAGTGCGGCGCCGAGGATGACCGCGGTCGTCAGGTACGGGTTCGACGACGGATCGACAATCTTGACTTCGACGTTGGCGCCTTGCGGATTGCCGCGGGTGGCTTCGAGGAAACGAACCGCCGCCCCGCGATTCTCCCGGCCCCAGCAGGCATATGCGCCCGAAAAGACTCGGGGCCGCAACCGCGCCCCCGAGAGGATCGATCCACCGAGAATGCCCTGGATACCGGGGAGTGCGGCGATCACCCCGGCGATGGAAGACGCTCCATCGGTGGTCATGCCGTGGGGTCCGTCGCCGCCGGAAAAGAGAGGTTCCCCATTGCGGCTGAACGAGTAATGGACGTGCGCCGCATTCCCGCCGCCCCCGCTGATAGGGACGGGCGAGAAAGATGCCCGCAGGTTGTGTTTGCGCGCCAGCCTCCCTGTGATCAGGCGGGCGAGAACTACCCCGTCGGCCGCCTGAAGTGGTGTGGCCGGTGGCAGCGAGAACTCAACCGTGGAGGGAAAGAACTTGGCGTGTAGTTGCTCGAGCGGGATTCCGGCGGCGGCGGTGGCGGAGAGCAATTCGGTGATGAATGCCTCGTGGTCGAGTACCGGACCGAGACCGTAGGGTGTCCAGCCCGCGCGTGGGAGCGGGGTTCCGTCCGCAGCGGTGATGGTGAACTCGATCTCGTGCCCCACGAGCGCCTCAAGCCCGGCTTCCTCGATGTCGTGTTGGATGCGGCGAAGCCGCCCCCTCGGATCGATGGCGAGTGGTGCGCCGTTCTGGTCAAAGATCTCCGTTGGTGCCCAAGCGAGACCTTCATCGAGGATTCGGAGAGCGTCGAGATCGAGTCTCAGTCTCATATCGCCGACGACGCCGAGGTCGGGTGTGAATGCAATGCCGCCGTCGATGCAGAAGATGTTCCACACCGGCGGGGCGCCGAGACCGGATGAAGCGAACGTTGCCAGTCGATGAACCGGGATGGTCTTGGCCAGGTAGATGCCGGCTGGGTTCGCCAGCGTTCCTACGATGATGCCGACGCCGGCTTCGGAGAGCCGTTCGGCCACATCGTCAATCCGGCTGTCGCTGAACTCGGGGAGAATAGACTCTGTCGCCATACCGACATGCTGGCAGGAATGAGCGTTGTTAGGAAATTCACCTGGACGCTCGGCCGCGGGTCCCAACGGGTGAGTGAGTGCTGGTCGGGAACTGGCGCACAGGCGGAACCCTGAGTGGGAATGCGTTGGTGCTCAGGGTTCGCCCACAACTTCGACCTTGAAGCCTGCTTCATTTGCAAGATAAGCGGCGTAGTGGTCGAGGCCTCCAGCGTGGGGGTAGCGATCCGCGTACAGCGATTTCCAGCCGTTGTCCGCTGCTGCACCCAGGATGTGGTCAACGTCGGCCTCGGATCCTCCATGAAGCGCGAGGTGGTTGATTCCCGGCAGCCTTCGGTCGTGTACGCCACCAGAGAGGGCTGGCGGTCGCGTGGTCACGATGTAGACGTCCCCGCATCGCCAGGAGGTACCATTGTCCCACTCCTGGTCGACGGACCATCCGAGTTCCACGAGAAGCCAGCCCCAGGACATGCGAGCGCTGTCCAGGTCTGCGACCCAAATCTCAATGTGATGCACACCAATGACCATATCGCTATCGTTCCACGAGCCTTGAGGGTCTTTTCCCGCAAGGGAACGGCGGATTCACCCCCTTGCGGGACAGCGGGTCAAGGCAATTTACAATGGCGTCGGAAAGCGCGCGGATTGCAACCGATGCGCGCCGCATGTCAATTCACGGTTGACAAATGCGCCAGTCAATCTATGATTGACACATGGTTCACGACAATCCGGCCCTAAAATCTCGGGCAGCATTCACCGCTACATTTATCGCGCTTGCTTCCGTCGGCATCGCCCTTTCCACGCTTCTCGTTGCTTCCATTGTGATCAAGGTCCTATTACTCGTCGTCGTCGCGTTGCTGCTCGGCGCAGCTGGGGCTTCCCTGGCAGTAGTAGTCGCGCGCGCCAAGCCACCCCGCGACCAATGAATGAAGAACCCGAGCAGACCGACGACGGCCTGCGCCGCGCCCTGTCAGATGCAATTGCGTCAGTCGACCCAACTCTGGCGGGGCGCCTTGAACACGAGCCCGACTCCTATCTTGACCTCATTGATCTGACATCCCGGAGCGCTGAGGAAATAGCCCAGCTTTTGCAGTTTGCAGTCGCATCCGCTCGTCAGGCGAGCGTGAGCTGGGAGCGCATCGGGCAGCAACTTGGTATGAGTCGACAAGCAGCCCAGCAGAGATTCGGTCGGGTTCTCGACAACACCGACGTCCATTCTTCTGACGAGAAACGTCGACTCTATCCCTTGACGGCGTTTGACGAGATGGACGCGCTAGCCGAAGCTGGACGCACTGGGTGGCATTCAATTAGCTACGGAATGTACTTCCACGACGTCATCCAATCTAATGAGCAATGGGAACACCTCCGAGTCGTGGCATTCGGATCCAGCCGACACCGATTAGAGGGTGAAGGATGGCACCGAATAGGAACAATGTGGTTTCCATGGGCCTACTACGCTCGTCCCACGGGAAAGCCCATTGAAGCAGACGGTTCGCCCGCTGATCCACCGCCTAGCCGAACTTCGGTTCCAAGGTGAGCACCTGGCCGTGATCTTGGCGCCGGTCGTCCTCTGCCCGCATGGGGAACCTCTACCGGTCACGCGCATTCCTCAGCGAGACATGACCCCGGAAGGCTCAGGCCTTACGAGCCGCCACAGAGAACATCAGCGGCACCCTCTCGCAACCCGAGGCCAAAGCAAATCCGGCCGGCGTCTCTACGAGCGGGGGCAACGGATTCCAGGGCATAGCGGCCCGTCCACCCTCGCAGGCCGTCGAGGTGCAAGTGTGGTCGACCACGTGCTGCCCGCGGAGGTTCCTTGGCCGTCCCCAGCCTGATCAATCCGTGCAACGTTCGGCTCGCGGCCTCAAACGTCGTTCGGTCAAGGCTTCGACGGCTTGGAGGCTCAGCGCGTGACCGCGCCGTGCCTCCACGCCGTCAGCTCGCCGGGACGCGACCTCCGGGATCAGGCGGCCATCGCCCCGTAACGCTTGTGGCCATTGACGTCGTAGCGGTCGAGCATCATGACCTTCGACCAGACGCGGATGAATTCGCGGACGAACCGCTCTTGCCCGTCGCTGCCCGCGTAGGCGTCGGCGATCGACCGCAGTTGCGCGTTCGAGCCGAATACCAGGTCATTCCGGGAGGCCCTCCAGCGAGCCTCGCCGGTCGCCTGAACCCGACCAGTGAAGGTCATCGCGGTCTCGTCGTCCTTCGTCCAGATGAGGTCGGTGTCGGTCAGATTCACGAGGAAGTCGGTCGTCAGGGCTCCGACGTGATCCGTGAGCACACCCACGTCGGACCCGTCCCAGTTGCTGCCGAGCACGCGGAGCCCGGCGTGCAGGACGGTCCACTCCGGTGCGGTGAGAGTGAACAGGTTCGCCTTGTCGAGGAATGCCGCCTCGGGCGCGACGCCCGGAGCAAACTCTTCGAAGCGCTCGGACACGAAGTTGCGGAACCCGTCCGCAATGGGTCGCAGCCACTCGAACATCTCGATGTCGGTTAACTCCTGCGTCGTGTCGACACGGCCTGGCGTAAACGGCACGCTGGCGTCAGATCCTGCCGCCCGTGCCGCCTGCTCCACGGCGGCGCTGCCGGCGAGGACGATGAGGTCGGCGAGAGACACCTCCCGGCCGCCCGACGTCGCCGTGAAAGCCGCCTGCACGTTCCGCAGCGCGTCGAGGACTGGGACGGTGCGTCGGTTGACCGCCCAGTCTTTCTGCGGCGACAAAGCCAGGCGGGCACCGTTCGCCCCTCCGCGCTTGTCGCTGTCGCGGTAGGTCGAGGCGGCGGAGAACGCCGTGTAGACGAGGTCGGACACGGACAGCCCGGTCGCGAGGACGGCTTCCTTGAGCGCTGCCACGTCGGCCTCGTCGAGTGAGTATCCTGCTGCGTCCGGGAGCGGGTCCTGCCAGAGCAGGTCGTCGGCGATGGTAACCTCCGGGCCGAGGTACCGGTGCTTCGGCCCCATGTCGCGGTGCGTGAGCTTGTACCAGGCCTTCGAGAACGCGAGGGTGAACAGATCGAAGTCGGCCAGGAAACGCTCGCATATGGCCCGATACTCCGGGTCGACCTTGAGTGCGATGTCCGAGGTCATCATCATGAGCGGGTTCATCTGACCGGGTACGTGGGCGTCCGGAGTCTTCGGCGCCTCCGAGTCAGTCGGTGTCCACTGCAGCGCGCCGGCCGGGCTTTTCGTCTGCTCGTAGTCGTACGCGAACAGGTTCTCGAGGTAGGTGTTGTCCCACTGTGTCGGGTTCGGAGTCCAACTGCCCTCGATGCCGTTGGTCGAAGTGTGCTCGGCACTGCCGGTACCCACCGGGTTGTGCCAACCGAGCCCCATCGACTCGATCGGGGCTTTCTCGGGTGACGGTCCGATGTCGGATGCGGGCACCTGGCCGTGGCTCTTACCGAACGCGTGGCCACCGGCGATCAATGCCACCGTTTCCTCGTCGTTCATCGCCATCCGCGTGAACGTGATGCGAATGTCGCGTGCTGAGCCCAGCGGGTCGCCGTTCGAATAGGGCCCCTCAGGGTTGACGTAGATGAGCGCCTGGTGCGACGCGGCCAGGGGGCTCTGCAAGTCGTAGCCCGCGTCGCCGTTCTGACCATGCCAGCGTTCGTCGCGGCTCACCATCTCGTCAGGGCTCGCGACCGCGTGCGGGTCCCAGACCTCCGGGCCCCACCAGGTGCCGTCGTCCGGTTCCCACGCATCGAGTCGTCCACCACCGAAGCCGTACGTCGGCAGGCCCATCAACTCGAGGGAGCAGTTGCCGGTCAAGACCATCAGGTCGGCCCACGACAGAGCGTTGCCGTACTGGTGCTTGATCGGCTGTAGGAGTCGTCGTGATTTGTCGGTGTTGCCGTTGTCCCACCAGCTTCCGATTGGTGCGAACCGCTGCATCGCGGTGCCCGCTCCGCCACGGCCGTCGGCAATTCGGTACGTGCCGGCGGCATGCCACGCCATTCGGATCATCTGTGGACCGTAGTTGCCGTAGTCCGCCGGCCACCAGTCGACCGATGTGGTGAGCAGTCGCTTGATGTCCGACTTGAGCGTCGTGAGGTCGATCGTGGCGAAAGCCGCCGCGTAGTCGAAGTCCGCGCCGAGCGGGTCGGCGTCTACGCCGTTCCGGTGGAGAAGCTCAACCCGGAGACGTTGCGGGTACCAACTGTCCAGGGTCGGCGACTGACCGAAGGTGCCACCGAGGTGGTCGCCACCTGCTGGCAGCGCACCGCTCATGTGGAAACTGCATGTGTTGGTCTGGTCGTCAGTGCTCATTGATGCTCCCTGTGTGCTTTAGCTAGATGAGAAACGGTGTCGTCGGGGTCACAATTTAACGATTAGCCGCCGCATCGCAGCGGCGTCAATCTGTGGTGCAGCGATGCTTCGACGCTGCTGTGAGGCGGTGCGTCGCGGGCTGCCGACGTGACGGGAAGCCCGATAGAGAGATCGTATTCCCGCAAGGTGTGCGTGACATGCCAAGAAAGTGACTGACTTCTAGACGGCGGTGGTGCGGTGGCCGAGCGCACGACGGCCAAACCAAATAAAGCCCTGCGCCGATTGCTGCGGTGCGGGCGGTGCGAAGCCCGGTGAAACCGACGCCGGAGGACGGCGGCTGTCGAGAGCTTGATTTCCGCGAATCGTGTTCCGCTCGCGGTGAACTGGGAGCACCCCCGCCAGAGGCTCCTAGTGGGGAACGGTTATCGGGGCAGCTCATCAGTCAGGTCGAAGTTCATTTGAATACGCCGGCCGTACCCAAGTCCTCGCTGGTGCTCTGCCGCTGACAGATCACGAAGAAAATCAGAATCGGGATCACGCTCGATGAGACCACAGCTCAAGTAGAAGGGCGCATTCCATGGAACGTCCGTGAACGTTCGCAAGGCAACCCGTTTGCATCCGCGCAGTCGTGATTCGCTCTTGACTGCCTCGATGAGCGCGCGCCCATGCCCGCGGTGTGCCGCCGACGGCATGACCGACAGCTGCTCGAGATGACTGCTGCCAGGGACTTCGAGGACATGGGCAAACCCGATCGGGTCCGATCCTGGATTTTCGCTGGCTACGAGGATGAAGCCACTCTGCAGTGAGGGCGCCGTATAAGAAGGAGCAGACCGCCAGTAGACTATCGAGAACACGGTCGCGAACAGCGCATCTGCTTCATTCTCGATCGCTTCAAGAAACTCCAGGTCGTCGGCCGTCGCCTGTCGCACAAAAGTCCTCCACATGACTCCGAATGTAGCTTGACGAATGGTGCCGTAAGCCGGACCCTCACGGGTTGCCTGGCGGATCACGCGCTAGCTTTCAGGCGAGTCATCCTGAGACTTGTCGAGCGCAAATTTTTGCAGATAGCGGCGACGACCGTAATAGATGAACGCCGCGAGCCCGCAGATGAACTGAACGGCACCGAGTACCAACACGAATATGTCACCCGGCTCGCCCTCCCCCTCAGCGATCCGAAGCAAAACTTGCGCCAGGCCAGCGACAGCGAGGACCGCGGCCGCCAGGATGATGACGGTGCTTCGCGTCTTGCTGATCGGGGGTATCGAACTCATGCAGCCGAGCATACGCTCGGAGAAATTTGCGTGTCGCTCATGCGACCGCCCGTAAGCCGGACCTCTACCGGGCGACGAGTGAGCCGGTCAGGGTACCTTGGGAGACATGACTAGCGGCATCGGACGCATGACTTTGATCACCGTCGGCGTGATAGCTCTGATCCTGGGTGGAATCTGGACTGGGCAGGGCATGAATCTGATCCCGGGAAGTTTCATGACGGGTAGCAGGATGTGGCTTTCAATCGGGCTCATCCTCGCCATAGTTGGCATCATCCTGATTGTGCTCGGTCTCCGACGTCCGGGGCACGGCCACACGAACACGTGAGACATGCCTTCCCCGCAGTCACTCAGCGAAGCTGACCGACGCCTCGTCGCGACGTGGTCCCGCTCCCGTAAAGTCTCGCCATCGTGCCCAAGGACAGTGTGGTCGACAGAGCACGTACGCGGATGTTCAACATCGGCCTCGGCCGCCCCGTAAGCCGGACCCCCACTGCGACGATTAGTGACCCGTTCACAGCAGGGCGGGATGGTTTCGCCATGGATGGATTACTAATTGGATACGCACGCGTTTCCACAGAGGAACAAGATCTCACCGCCCAACAAAACGCCCTGGAACGACTGGGCGTTAGATCGTCACTGATCTACACCGATCATGGTCTGACCGGAACGAACCGAGCCCGGCCCGGCCTTCGCGAAGCGCTGGCCGCCTGCCGTGCTGGCGACACCCTCGTCGTCGCCAAACTCGACAGACTCGCACGCTCACTTAGAGATGCGAAAGACATCATTGACGAGCTGACGGCCAAGGATGTCAAGCTGAGTATCGGCGGAGCGGTGCATGATCCGAACGACCCGGTCGGGCGCCTCCTCTTCAACGTCCTGGCGATGGTCGCTGAATTCGAGTCGGACCTGATCCGCGCCAGAACGCGGGAAGGAATGCAGGTGGCCAAAGCGAAGGGACGTCTTCGAGGTAAGCAGCCCAAACTGTCGGTGGCGCAACAGAAACACTTGATCGAAGTACACACCGCCGGCCTACATTCGAGCGCGGAATTGGCGGAACTTTTCAACGTCGCGCGGTCGACCGTTTATCGCACTATTCAACGTCAGTTCCAATCGGGCCATTGATCGGGGCCTCACCCGAAGTCTCGTTGCCGGGCTTACCGGTCCGGCAACGGGAACGCGGAGCGGGCACATATAGGGAATCACGCGGGCTCTAGGAATCTCCGCTCCAAGCGAGGCGATTACGTGCCATCTTTGGCCCTGCCCCCGTTGACTGGACACCTCACAAGAGAGAATGTTCACATGGGAAAGACACGCCGGGAGTTCACTCCTGAGTACAAAGACGAGGCCGTGAAGCTGGTGATCAACACCGGCAGGGCGATCGCGACCGTGGCTCGGGAGCTCGGCATCAACGAGGCTTCGCTGGGCCGGTGGGTCAGCGCGTTCAAGGCCCACAATGACACCGGCGAGACCGGAGTCACCGAGTCGGAACGGTCCGAGCTGCTCCGGCTGCGGAAAGAGAACGCGGACCTGAAACTGGATCGGGCGTTTCTAAAAAAAGCGTCCATCTTCTTCGCCCAGGAAGCGTCGGATACGAGCGCAAAGCGTTCGAACTGATGCTGGCGGAGAAAACCAATTTCACCATCACCCGCATGGTCCGCCTGCTCGAGGTGTCCCGCTCAGGATATTACGTCTGGCTCGACCGGAAGCCGTCGGACCGCATGATTCGACGGGAGGGCATCGAGCAGAAAGTGGCGTGGTTCCACGGCGACTCCGACGAGGGGCAGTTTCTACTGGTCGTTGCGAATCCCGAGCAGGGAGAAACCAATGGTCAGATTTGCACCGAACAAGATGCCGGCAGCGGTTAAGCGTCGTTATGGCCCTGCCCCCGTTGAGTGGACACCTCACAAGAGAGAATGTTCACATGGGAAAGACACGCCGGGAGTTCACTCCTGAGTACAAAGACGAGGCCGTGAAGCTGGTGATCAACACCGGCAGGGCGATCGCGACAGTGGCCCGCGAGCTCAGCAGTAACGAGGCCTCGCTGGGCCGATGGGTCAGCGCGTTCAAGGCCCGCAATGACACCGGCGAGACCGGAGTCACCGAGTCGGAACGTTCCGAGCTGCTCCGGCTGCGGAAAGAGAACGCGGACCTGAAACTCGACCGGGCGTTTCTAAAAAAAGCGTCCATCTTCTTCGCCCAGGAAGCGTCGGATACGAGCGCAA